>JBFMBB010000005.1:11072-39085 GCA_040755435.1 Pseudomonadota bacterium
TGTGGTTCTTGTGTACAAACAATATGCGGTAATTTGGGGGGTGGGGGCCGAAAGGCCCGCACCCTTACACTTGTCCGGACCGAATACGGAGTTCGGAGGAGAAATTACAATAATTCATTGGGGAAACTTTTGAATGACAGGGAGTATGAATTTACTCTCTGCCGTTTTTTGTTCTGTCTCGGGGTATTGCGCCAGGGATATCTGAGTAGGAAGAGAAAACGGTCTGCGAATAGTGGGTCGCGCGCACGCGCACAGAAGTTCCGGAAGAGGAGAAGTGCAGGCACGGTAAGTCGCCGAGAAACTGACCAGTTACAAAAATTGGTGCCTGTGACGCTACTTGGAGGAGTGATGAAAACAAGAATTTCCGTGGTGCTCGCGTTGTTGTGGGCCGCGTTGCAGATGGCATTGTCAGCCGGCGCGCATGCCGCGCCACTCAATCTCACAAACTCCTATCCGGATTTCTTCGTTACCGGGCTCTCCTACAGTTACAACGCCGCGACCGGAAATCTTGCGATTCAGGGCACGGTGGGCAGCTATTCGGCGGCAGCGGCGCCTTCGCCGCAATTGCAGGTGACGAATCACCCGACCGACGGCTCGTACCTGGAACTGTTTTCGCTCAATGCCCAACTCGACGCCGGCGGCAATGTGCTGTCCGGCTCGTTCCGGATCGACGGCGTGGTGCGGACCAGCGGTTTTCCCGTGGGCTGCACGCCCGGCACCTATACCTGCGTGCTGTATGACGGCTCCACCAGCACGGGCGGGCTCCTGAGCGGCAATCTCGAGGATTTCGGCTGGTCGCTGAACAGCGGCAGTAATGGCGTGCTGGAGTTTACCTTCGGCGGCGCCAGCGGCGTCATTGCCGATCTCGGCTATCACGGCGGTGGCATGATACTTAGCGTTTCCTCATCGACGTTGACCAACTTCGGCACCCAGGCCCTGACCACGAGCTGGACCGGATCCGGATTGGGCGACGTTTTCGTGCCCGTGCCGGCGGCCGTGTGGCTGTTCGGTTCCGGCATTCTGGCGCTGCTGGGGGTGGCCCGGCGCAAAACAGGGCGGTAATCGGGGGATAGCCCGTCTCACAGACACCGGCTGGCGCCAGTATTTTCCAGGATGAAGCTTCCAGGGATTTGACCAAGAAGCGCGGCATGCGCGTGTTTTTTATTCGGAGAGCGAGCGACATGAAATTAACCAACAAGCCGTACCTGACCAGCGCGAAAAAACTGCTTACCGGCGCTGTCCTGTGTCTTTTCAGCGGTATCGGGCATGCCGCCCTGCTCGGCATCCAGCCCGGATTTCCCCAGGCCAATTACGACAACCAGGGGACGACCACGTTCAGCAGCATGAACCTCGCGGTCAACGCTTCCCTGATCGAATTCAAGTTTCTGGTCAGTGACACGCCGTACTTCGTGTTCGGCTCGCTCGTGGTGAACGCCAAGATCGACGGCGCCTGCAACGTCGCGAGTAACGAGCCGAACCCAGAGATTACCATGGTGGGCGATATCTACGACCCGAACACTTTCGCCCTGGTTCTGTCCGGCACGCTGCTTACCGGCGAGATCGTGGCCACCGGTTTCCAGAGCGTGAGCGCAACTACCACCGCCATCGACTTCCGCTTCAATTCCGCCGGCGGTCTGCTGGTGACGAACGGCTACTGGCCGGCCGGGAAAGACATCGGCGCAGTCCTGACCGTCGAGAATTCCAGCTTTGTCGACTGCATCCAGGCGTTCTCGGGCGGTGCCAAGGGTTCCATCGGTCCGGTCGATCCACTGCCGCCACCGGGCGTCGGCACAGGCACGCAAGGTTACTGGAAGAACCATCTTTCCGCCTGGCCGCTCAGTTCGATTACGGTCGGCGGCGTGACCTATACCGCGGCCGATGCCAATAATCTGCTGAGCCGCCCGCCGAAAGGCGATCAGACCTGGTCCATGTTCCGTCAGCTGGTGGCGGCGATGCTGAACGTCGCGAACGGTACCGATCCGTCTTGCATCCAGTCCACCATTGCTGCCGGCAATGCCTGGCTTGCCACCTATCCTCTGGGCAGCGGCGTCAAGGCCAGCTCTTCAGCGTGGGTGGATGTCGGCGAGGACATACACGGCACGCTCGATGCCTACAACAACGGACAATTGTGCGCACCGCACCGGCCTGATTAGGCAGGCATGCACCGGGTCCGGTGCGTGTTCAGGCAGGGACGCTGATGAAGCGCTGAAACAAGAACTGAAGCAAGGCAACAAGAACGGGGCGCTGCACAAACAGCGCCCCGTTTTTTTGGCGGATTATCATGTGTGACGCCGGATCGGATGACAGGATTTTCGGAATGCGCGTGCGCAAGCGCCGGTCGCGGGGAAAGGTGGCGCAACGGCGACCGGATCTCGTTATCATCGCCTTCGGCGCGCTGCTGTGCGCCGGTTCCATTTGCGGTGCGCATGCGGCTGCCGTCGAGTCAGGCGCGGTACAGCAGGCGATCGAACGCGCCTCCCGCGAGCCGGGCTTTGCTGCACAACCGGCAACGGTCATCGTCGAAGCCGACAGCGGCGAGACGGTCAGGGCCTATGCTGCGGCGGTCGGCGGCAAGCTGCGGTTCAGCGTCGGCCGGCGCCATGAGGTGGTTGTTCCCAACGGCCGCATCGCGCAGCTGGCCGCCCGGTTGCCTTCCGGCTCCTTCGTCCGCTTTTCCTATCCCTATCAGTCATTCGCCGTGACCGGGCAGGGCGTGACCCTGACCGGTGGCGCCGACATGCACGCCGTCGGCAACAGCGGCGCGGGAATAAAGACCGGCGTAATCGACCTGGGATTCGCCGGCCTTGCCGGCTCTCAGGCCTCCGGCGATCTGCCGGCCGGCCTGAGCATCGTGGATTACACCGGCAGCGGTACGGGCGGCATGAATCACGGCACCAATGTCGCGGAGATCGTGTACGACATGGCGCCGGGCGCGCAGCTTTACCTGGCCAAGATCAGCACCGATGTCCAGTTTGAGCAGGCGGTCGCCGACATGATCGCCGCCGGCGTCCGCGTCATCAATCATTCCGTGGGCTGGTACGGCGCGGCGTTTTACGACGGCACCGGTCCGATCTGCAATTCCGTCAATCAGGCCGCGGCCAGCAATGTCCTGTGGGTCAATGCCATGGGCAACGACCGGTTTCGCCACTACATGGCGACACTGACTGACGCCAACAACGATCGCCGCCACGAATTTGCTTCGGGCCAGAATTACAATACCGTCACGCTGACAGCCGGTAATGAGGTCCGGTTTGTGCTGAACTGGGATGCCTACCCGACCACCTCGACCGATTACAATCTGTATCTGTATTACGGCAATCCCGATTCCGGGGGAACGGTGGTGGCCAAGTCCGAGGTCAGGCAAACCGGCGGCCTGACGTCCTATCCCTATGAGTACTTCGCCTACACCCCGTCGGTGAACGGCACCTATTATCTGGTGGTCCAGAAATACCGGACCAACACCCCCAATGTCCGGTTCGCACTGTTTTCCCTGGGCGTCGACCTGGGTGTGTTTACGTACGCCAGCAGCCTGGCGCAGCCGGCGGATTGCGCCGGTGCCGTGAGTGTGGCCGCCACCTATCCGGGCAATGACGTGCCTGAATATTTCAGCTCGGAGGGGCCCACCACCGACGGGCGCGCCAAGCCCGACCTGGCGGCCCCGGACCGCGTGCAGACCTCACTGACGAGCTCGTTCGCCGGGACTTCCGCGGCCTCGCCGCACGTGGCCGGCGGCGGTGCATTGCTCCGGGCGCAGAATCCGACCTTCACGCCTGACCAGATCCGGTGGTTGCTTACCGGCACGGCCAAAGACGTTTACACCGCCGGCTTCGACTACCGCACGGGCAATGGGCGCATGAGCCTGGACGCGGACGCCGACGGGTTCAACCACGATACCGACAACTGCCGTCTGGTATCCAATCCGACACAGGCCGATCTTGACGGCGACGGCGCCGGTGACGCCTGTGACAGCGACATTGACGGCGACGGGTTGAGCAACTCCCAGGAGAGCAGCCTCGGAACCGATCCGCAGAATCCGGACACCGACGGCGACGGACTGACGGACGGGGCGGAGGTCAATACTTATTCAACCAGCCCCGTGCAGGCCGACACCGACGGCGACGGACTGACGGACGGGGCGGAGGTGAGCGGCGGGACCAATCCCGTGGTATCCGACAAGGGCGATCTCGCCCCGCGCGGCGCGGCCGACGGGACCCGGAACACGGCCGACCTGCTGGTGCTGGTGCGTTTCGTCCATGGCCTGGACCTGGCGTCGGCGAGAGACCGGATTCTCGGAGACATGAATAACGACGGCGTCCTGGACGTGCGGGACGTGTTGCTGTTGCGCAGAGTGTTGGGTTATTAGACGGAGAGTGCCATGAGACATATATCTGTTTTCGGTTGTTTTGGCGCCCTGCTTATGTTGATGCAGGGTTGCGTCAGCACCAACACATTTCCCATGATTGCCCGCGCCGGTGATACGGTATCGGTGATGGCGGGGGGTTCCAACCTGGCCCGCAAGGACTCTATGGATGTTTCCCTGACGGACTCCGCCGGCCAAGTTTGGGATCTGAAATCGCTCGGGCTCGTGCGTTCCGTGTTCAACTTGCGCACCGACGGGCTCGCCCACGGACTGCATTATTCGTCTTATCTGGAGCTGTATTATCCTTGGTCCTTCGGCCATGAGCCGCTGCAAACGGTACTGGTCGCGGATCTGCCCACGAACGTGGCCCCGGGCAACGCCGTATTGACCATATCACCCAACGTCAATGACGACAGCTCCGGCGTGGGCTATCCATACCGCGTAAATCTCGAGATAATCCCGGGTACCGGCACTTCAGACAAGTTTTTGCGCAAGACAGGATTTGGAAACCAGCAAGCGGCCGATCTTGGCAGCCTCGAACAGTCGCCGCACGCAAAGATATCATTCAGCGCCAACACCAATATCGGCGCCGTCTCCCTCAAGCTGAGTTTCGACAGCAACGTGCTCAATGGCGACGACATCAACCTCTATGTGCCCGAATCGACGGTGCGGGGCAGCATCGGTAGTACCGGGGCCTTCGGTGCGACTCAGCGCATGGTCTACTGGCGCCAAGACGGTCAGTTTTTGTACGTGGATGTGGTGGCCCCCCAGGGGATTTCTTCGATGTATTTGCAACTGTATATTTTGAATCCCCGGGGATTGACCGGTTCGCCGAACTTTACGCTGATCAGCGCAGCTGTCTACGATGTTAACGGTGCACTGATCGCGGGTCAGCCGACGTTGCAATACTACCCGTGATCAATCAGCCATCTGTCTGCTGTCCTGCGTGATCCACGCTCCTGATCAGCGCCGCCAGCCTTGCCTTGCCCTCCGGCGCGAATGGAAAGTGGTCCAGCATGTTCTGGAGGATTTCCCGGGCGATCGTCACCTTGCCGTCGCGCAAGTAGGTTTTTGCGCGCTGGATGACGTCATTTCCCAGCATGGGTCGGAGCCCGGGATGATGGCTGATCATGATGGGTTCCTGGAACTTACGTTCGGCCGATGCGCCACGGAAATTCCAGGCCTCGCCAAGAATCTCCAGCTCGACGCCGAATTTGTTGGTTTCCGGGCTCAGGAGTTGCACCATGCTGGTCTGATCCATGAACAGCAGTTTCCGGCGCTGCTCGGAATCGGTGATATGCGCCAGACATTCGACTTCGGGGACAGGGTCCTGGTTCGCCAGCGCAAAGTTTCTTGCGGTGAGATCGTGCCAGGCGTTCAGGAGCTGAATCACCTTTTCGGACTGCCGGAACAGAATGACGCCCACGTTGAACATGGATAGTCCCGACTCCCGCGAACAGATGCTCGCATCCGGCTGGCAGATGGCCATCGCGATATCGATCCGGTCCAGCTTGTCGAATAACTTCCGGATGTCCGGCGTATAGACCCGCGTATCGGTGTCGAGATGCAGCGTCTTGGGGTAAGGCGATGTGAGCAGGGACTTGATGCGGTCCAGCTGGCCTTCGGCCCATTGCGACCGGAGCCGCGACGTCGTTTCGATCGGGATCACTTCGTCGAAACAGTCCGCCCGTGCGTAGGGCAGATGGAGCATGTCCGTGTATAGCGTGATGGGAATTTCCGGGGTCAAATCCTTCACGCTGTGCGCGGACAAAAAGGCCTCGGCCAGGTATTGCTGCCGGCGCGTCGCCGAGTAGACGATTCCAGCCTGCTTGTCCGTGTTCATGTCGCCCGTGCTTCCGGAATGAGACGACCTCGACTTGCGTCATTATGAGGCGTCCGTGTCATTTGCCCCATCCTTTGGAGGGAACAACATCGAACGCAAGCGATATGCGTTTGCCTTTCGATTGCAAGGGATACGTGTGGTGCCAGAAATAGCTGGGGAAGAGGATCATGTCGCCGGCGCGCGGCCGGAACACCGTCGTTTCGGGTTGCCGCAGCGGATGCAGTTCGATTTCGCCCTGTCCGAAGGCGATACAGCCTGCGTTGGATTCCGGCTGCGACCCGAAATCTTCGGGCAACTCCACGTAATAGCAGCCCGACAGCCAGGATTTGGGATGAATGTGGGGTGCCTGATGGCCGTGTTCCTCGAGTACTACTGCCCAGGACTCTATGTGCGTCGCCGTCGGGGCACCCGCGAACACCGGATGATTGGGATCGGTCGGAAGATTTGCTACGTACTCCTCAACCGCCTCGTCGATAATCTTGGCCATCTGTTTCCCCAGTTCGGTGTCATTCTGGAAAAGCGTTCCGTTCTGCGTCTGCCATCCGTGGGTGGTGGTATAGCGCTCGGGCGTCTTGGTCCTGATGGTGTTGTGCAGGATGTGCGTTGACAGGCGCCGGTTGAACTGCTCGATAGTGTTGAACTCGTCGGGAGGCGTGATGCCGATGCGCCGCACCAGGCGTTCGGGGTCGTGAAGGTACTTGGCGCCATCGGAGTCTCCGAGTTCAGACAACGCAATATATTTGAATGCCAGCACGCCAGTGCAGGCAGGTTCGAAACCGAGACAGGCGTCGCAAGCCTCCAGCGCCGCTTGGGGATTGCCGGCCATTAGATGGGTTTTGATCAGGTCTGGGTACGAGTGGATGGTTTTCGGAAACAGGATGGTCAGTTTCTCGTAGTGTCGGATGGCCGTGGCGTAATCGCCCTGTCGCCGTGCGATATGACCCAATCGCCGGATCGAATAGGGGCAGTCAGGCTTCAGCGTCAGCGCCGCCTCGAGCATGCGCCGTGCTTCATCGTCCTGGCTGGTTTCGGCCAAGGCGAGCCCCAATTCCAGATGGGCGACATATGTCTTGCCGGACTGCAGGACCCTGCGCAGGAAAGGGATCGCCTCTTTGGCGCGGCCCGCTAACCGGAGGGCGCGCCCATACTCGATGAGGATGTCCAGATTTGTGCAATGCTCATCGCATACCCGCTCTAAGTGCCGGATGGATTCATCGTAGCGTTCCCGGAGGTAGGCGATTTTTCCCAGAATATGATGCGCGGTGAGGTTGGAGTCGTCTTTTTCCAGCAGTTCCCTGCACAGCTTGGCCGCGTTTTCGTAAAGGCCGCGCCGGAACAGGCTGGTTGCTTCGAGCAGGGGGTTCATGGCGCTCGTGAGAGCTTCGTTAGCTTAGAATAAAAAACGATTCTATTCTCTATTTTATTTTCAGCCTAGCATATACAGATCGGTCCTGTCGAGAGCGCAACTCACGCGCTGGACAGCTTCGTTTTCGACTGAAATTTTATCGTGTATCCGTATCTTCTCTTCCGCGGGTTATTTCAAGTCTCAATGCACGGCTGACACGGCGCACCGCAGCCGTCGGAATCCGTTCTGTGGTGTCCACCTCCGGGATTGGGAGAAGCTCTTCGTCCTGGGCGAAGCAGGATTCAACCAAGCGGGTGCAAGCCCACGAACTGGACGCTCAAATTCCCGTTCCAGGCGATCGACGGCGCGCCGCTGTCCGGCGCGGGCGAGCTGGCTGCCAACGGGAGGGGTTCGCGGGAAGCGACGCCAGGGCCTGCGACAGGGCGACGGCATTGCCGCTTTCAAAGGCAGGACCGCTCAGCCCGTGCTCGACAACCTCCGGGCGCCGCCGTTGCCGCTGCTGATGCACCAGGCCCGCCGCCATGGCCTCGACCTGGCTGATGTCGAACGTCTCGTTGATCATCGTCGGGAACGCCAGCACATTGTGCGTGCGATAGAGTTGGATGAGCCTCTCGCGCGACTGGTATCCGAGAAACGACACCTGCGCGGCGAAGCCGTGCCGCGCTGTCTGCTCCTTCAGGCTTTGCACGTAGCCCGGGTCGAGCGTGTCGCCGGCGATTGCGCAGGAGAACGGGATGCCGTCCGAGCGCAGCAGACTGAGGGCGTGGATCAGCAATTCCGCGCCCTTGCAGGGCATCACCAGGCCGGCAAATGCGATGCGCACCGGTTCTGGGCTGGCGGCACGTCGGTTTTGAACTGCTGCACGAAGGCGCCGGGATAGATGACGCTGGCGCTCCTGATCGGGTATCCCTTCTGCCATAACCACCCAGCTCCCGGGGCGGGCAGAGATTGTTGACGACCAGTATCCGCATTTATCGGTGGCGCCTGATCATGTCAGGGACCGCGCGCATTTCCCGTTTCGCACCATTTTTTCCACATCTCGCGATAGGCCTGTTCCACGCCCTGCGTGAATGCCTTGGCGTCGCAGGCGGGTGAGCCGGCCACGCGTTGCCGCAGGCTGGAACGCAGTTCCGACAGGCGGGCGGGGCTGGCCGCGAGTTCCACGGCGATCCTGACGTAGTGATCGGGGTCGCGCGCGATGTATTCGGTCAGCCCGGTTTGCGTGAGGATGCTGACGCCGACGCGGCCGGCATGCATCCGGCCCGCCAGGACGATCACCGGGACGCCCATCCACAGCGCTTCGTAAGTCGTGGTGGTGCCGTTGTACGGAAAGGGGTCCAGGGCGATATCGACCTCGTTGTACACGGCCTGATGATCGCTGGTGTTGCGCAGCGGGCCGCGCAGGTCGAGGCGGTCGTCGCCCACACCGCGTTTCGCGAACTCGCGGTAATAATACTGCCGGGTGGGATCGTCCTTGAACGAGGTGTTTTTCAGAAGCAAACGCGAGCCGGGGACGGCCTTGAGAATGTCGCTCCACAAGTTGATCGTGCCGGATGTTACCTTTGACAGGTTGTTGAACGAGCCGAAGGTGATGCGTCCCGTCGACAGGCATGGCAGCGGGGCGATGGTAGCGGTGGACGGCGGAGCCTGGTAGCAGAGAAAGCCGCGCGACAATCTGACCAGTTGTTCGGTATGGAACGCGTCCGTTTCGCCGGGCGGGTCGGCCCAGGCATCGGTCAGCCGGTAATCGACCGCGGTGAGGCCAGTGGTGTTGGGGTAACCGAGATAGGTGACCTGCACCGGCGCGGGCTTTCTGGCGAACACGGTCAAGCGGCTCTTGGCCGTATGTCCGGCAAGATCGACCAGAATATCGATGCCGTCGGCACGAATCCTGTCGGCCAGCCGGGCGTCATCCATGTCGCAGGTATCGCGCCACTCGGACGACAGAGTGCGCAGGCGTGCGGTGACCTCGTCCTGCTTCCAGGCTTCCGCGTAACAGACGGGCACGATGCTGGCGCGATCGTGGTTGGCAAGCAACGGTTCGAAAAAGAGCGGAACCACGTGCTTGTACAGGTCGGGCGAGACATAACCGATCCGCAGCGGGCGATCAATCACGCGGGAATTGCCATGCACGCGCGATGACGGGTCCGGTCGGCCGTGATGCTCTCCCCAGCGCACATGTTCCTGGAATACAGCGGCGGGGTCGGTGGAATCGTAGTTCAGGGCCAGCAACAGATCGCTGTGCGCCTTGGTCAGGCCAGGGTTCAGTGTCAGCGCCTTATGATAGTGCTTGACGGCTTCCTGGATCCGACCTTGCGCCTTGAACGCGCTTGCCACGGCATGATGGATGATGGAGGCAAAATCCGGCGGGATATTGTCGCCCGGCGCGGGTTTCATCCGCATCACGCGCTCGAAGCAGGACAACGCCTCATCGAGCTGGGTGGCGGTCAGCAGGGCTTTCCCCAGATTGAAGAGCGCGTATGTATGATCCGGTTTGCGTTTGAGCGCTTGCCGGTAACTTTGAATGGCCTCATCCACCTTGCCTTGCATGTACAGGGCCACGCCCAGGTTGAAATGCGCATCGGCGATGCCGGGTCTGAGGGCGATGGCTCGCCGGCAGCACCGCTCGACATCGCTGATGGCGCCGGTCCGCGAATAAAGCATCGCGAGATTCATCCACGAATCGATATCCGCCGGATCGTTCCTGACGATTTCCTCCAGAAGCAGCATGGCTTCGGACAGGCTGTTTCGTTTCAGCAGCGACAACGCATGCTGTTTTTTCGCGTGCGTGAGCATGCTCCCGTTGTTCATGCGCCGGCCTGACCCCCGTGGAAATACGACATCAGCTCGCGGCTTGTCGCCGTTGCCCGCCGCCTGTCGTATTCCTGGAGGCAGTAAACCGAAACATCCGGGCTGCCGTACATCGCCGCCAGGATTGCCAGCTTCAGGAGCTGATCCGGCGACATGATATCGGGCTGTGCCGGATCCCTCAGGAACATGGCGTCGGCCCACATGTGCTGCGTGGCGAAATTGGTGTTGTTGTTGAACACGACCGGCTTGAGGGAGCGCCCGGACAGGCTCATGAATTTGTGGAAAGCAAAACCCGATTTTGCGAGGAATGCGTGCACGTCGCCAAACAGCGGCTGATTCTCGTACAGCGGGAAAAACTCCACTTCGGTCACGATCGCCAGCACGTTTTTCAGCGTGGATGCGCCGCCCTGGAACACGTCCAGCTCGGCACCCTGGATGTCGATCTTGATGAAGTCGATCGCCGGCAGATCGTTGACGGCCACGAAGTGGTCGAGGCTGACCGTTCGGATCGTGCTGACGTCCTTCAGCATGGCCACATCCATGTTGTTATAACGTTCAATCAGCCTTTCATTCGATTTGTAGAGGGACGCGCACATCGGATGCCGGGTCATGTAAAACGGACGCTCTTCTTCTTTTTGGCCGAGGGCGACCGGGTGGTACACCAGGCCGTTTGGCGCCTGGTTGTTCAGTGTTTCGCACAGGCCCGGGTCGACTTCGAAAGCATTGATGCGCGTGCCAGGAAACATGGGGATCAGGCTGTGAAAGGGTTCGGGTTGCCCGTCGATCGGCCGCGCCCCGATTTCCAGGATGTTGAACACAAGCCGGGGCGACGATTGCCGGACGATGCGAACCAGTGCTTCATTAATGTTCATGGCGCGGCGGCCTCGTGATTTCCGATTTCATGTTTTTGCATTTGTCTGCGCTTGTCAGGAAAAGCCGCGACGCACGTTTTTTCTCCGGGCGTGGAATGTCATGACGGCTGAGGGCATATTTTACAGGTGCACGGGAATTGCCTGTTATTATTTTGCCCTTATTGAGGGCAAACGCATGGCCCTACGGCGCCGCGGCGCGAGCCGCGGGCCTGGAAAGGGGTATGTCGACCCGCAGCTCGCGCCGCCCCCCGCCTTGATCGTGGCCCATGAGTCTCAGCAGGGGCTCGAGTTCGGTCACTCGCTCGCGCGCAACCGCGGAACCATTCAGCAGGACCCGGCCGGTTCTGGCCTGCCATTCGCCACGGCCATCGAGCGCCAGGATGCCCTGTGTCGTTCTGAGCAGCAACGATGCGGTTGCGCCCGCACCATTGATTTCAAGACGATAGGCGCCCAGCGGCTGCACCGGAGACAGGCTGCTACCGGCATTCTGCCATTCCAGGGCCGCCGCGCCTTCCACCCTGTCGGGCGAGAGCGTCAGGGTCTCTGTGCTCACCCTGACTTTGCCCTGCGGGCTGATCAGCGACAAAGGCGGGTAGAGTTGGGCCACGAAGGTCGCGGAAAATTCCGCCTCGGTGTCTTTGAGGAGGAGGCTGTTGCGCGATAACCCCAGCGTCGTTTTTACACGCTTGCCCTGATGCTCGGCCTGCAGGGACAGCTGCAACCGACCGGTCAGCAACCAGAAGGGATTGATGCGCCATTCGGTCGTGCCGAATTCGTGCGGCGTGGTTTTCGGATAGTAGATAGCCAGTTTTCCGCTTCCGCTCCACAAACTGCCGGAGATGGGATCGAGACGCACGGTGCCCTGGGTATAACGGTTCAGTCCCCAGGCAAACCACGCGGCCGGCATCTCGATGATGAGAAACAGCAGATAGAAAACCAGGCCAAAGACGGGATACAGCAGCCAGCGCGTTTTTTTCATGCGCCGGCCCCGCGCAACACCAGGCGCGCATTCACGGTACCGACCGCCTGCGCCTCGAACGTGGCCTTTTCGATGCGCACGCCGCCCTGGCTCTGGAGGCTGGCGAGCCAGGTGATGAGGGCGTTGAAATGCACGCCGTCCAGCGACAGGCGCGCGCCGTTGCTGCCGTCCGGCTCCATGCGCGTGATGCGGCCGCGGATGCCGTTGGCCGTGGCCGACTGCTCCAGATTCGCCAGCAGGTTGCCGCCGCTCGCGGGCACGCGCCCGCTGGCGCGCAGCTGGCTGATTTCCATGGCCTGCACCCGCATCTGCGCCAGCTGGATTTTTTCCTGCGGCACGGTGACGCGCAGCTTTCTGATCTGGCTTTGCCACGGCAGCCACAGCGAGAGATAAAGCAGGAGCAGCAGCCCGGCGGCGACGCCGATGACCATCCAGCGCTCGCGCTGCGGCAGGTTGCGCAGGCGATCGAGGGTGAGATTGCCTAATGCGTCCTTGATGTTCATGTCATGTGCCCGTCCTGCCGCCCTGGCTCAGGCGCAGCCGCCCCTCGATGCCGGCGGCGGTGCTGTTGGCGCCGACGGTTTCCACCTGCAGGCCGCGCGCGATGAGGGCGTTTTTCAGCGTTTCCATCGCCTGGAAATCCGGCAGCGTCAGGTCCAGCGTCAGCCGCGATTCGTCGTACTGGATGCCGCGCAGTTTTACCTGGGGGTGGGCCTGCATGACCGGCGCGAGATTGCCGAGCAGGGGCAGGGCATCGGCCTGGGAGGACTTGCCGCTCTTGCCGCGCAGCTCATCCAGCAGTCGCTGCATTTGCAGCGCCGGGTCCACCACTGTCTTCGCGTCCGGGAAAGCCTGGCGGAACACCTGGGTCATGTCCTGTTTCAGGCTCTTGTGTTCGCGGTCCAGTTGCCACCATTCCCAGGCGCTGAATGTCATGCTGCCGATCATCCAGATCGCCAGCATGATGGCGGCCGGCCGCAGGCCGGGCAGCATCTCCTGCATTTGCCGCGAGGGCGCGAAGCCGCCCTGCAACAGGTTGAGCGTCGGCAGCGGTTCGTGGTGCACCGCCCAGAAATCCTGTTTTTGCACGTTCAGCGGCAGTTTCAGCTGCGCGGTCCAGGCAGCCGGGTCGAATCCGGCGGGAGGATGCATCACCGTCAGGCCGACCGGGGCGTTCTGTTTTGTCTCCGCCTCGCGCAGGGCCAGTGCCAGCATGGCGGGCGGGGCGTTGCCGGCGGCGGCGCAGGCGAAGCCGGAGAGTTGTCCCGTGCGCACCCAGATATCCTGTTCACGAAAGGCGATGCTCCAGGAGCCGGCATCGAGCGGCAGCGCCAGAATGGCGGGACAGAATGCCGTGGGACGCAGGCCGGCTTCGTTCAGCTGCGCCAGCCAGGCCTGCATGCGCGCGCGCGCCGTGACCGCCACCGCGAGATCGTTGCCTTCGATGGCCCGGTATGCGAAATGCAGTTGCTCCGGCTCGCCGATGAGCTGGTCCTCGAGCGCGAACGGCAGCGCCTGCTGAATTTTGGCGCGCGAGCGCGTGGGCAGGCTCACGCGGGTCAGCAGGCTGTCCGAGGGCGGGGTCCACACCAGCACCCGCGTCATGGCGCTGACACCGGGAATCTGGTTCAGCTCCGTGACCTCGCCGTGCGGCGCCACGCCGGCGCCTCGCCGCAGGCGCCAGCGGATTTTGTCGCGGCTTTCCGGCCAGCCGCGCGGCAGCAGCAGCTCCAGGTCGCCGCCCTGGCGCGCGAAGGCCTGCTGCAGCGTGCGCAACCAGGCCGGGGAGGAGAGCCGTTGCTTGGCCAGGGGAAGTCGGGTGGCAGCCATTATTATCGGATCAGGTTGTTCCTGCGCATCATTCGCATCATTATATATTCCCGCCCGCGGCGGCATCCGGGTTTTCGTCGGATGACGCATCCGGGCCGGCCAGGCGGTAGGGCAGGCGCTGGCTGACCCACAGGGTCCGGAAACCCGCAATGCCCGCGCCGCGCTGGATCAGGGCCTGCGTGCTGCGCTGGTGGCGGCCGAACAGCGTGGTGATCTCGACTTCGAAATAGCTGCTTTTGGTCCCGATGAAGACCTGCGGCAGGCTGGCCGCGCCGGCCAGTTGCTGGAGTTTCGGGGTCAGTTTTGTCAAATCGGCGTAGGGACGATCCGAGATCAGCGTGTCGATGGCCGAGGCGGGCAGGGTGTAATACACCGCGCCCAGAACTTCCTTGGACGCCGTGTTCACGTTGACATCGGTCGGTTGCGGCAACGCGGTGACAAGCGGCAGCAGTTTATCGACCATTTCCCGGTCGAACCCGCGCACCAGACGCAGCTCCTCGACGCTTTGCATCGGCTGGTTCGCGGTGCGATAAGGGGTTGGCAGCTGAAGATAATCGATATCCTCGGCGCCGGCGGCGCGGGCATTGCTGTCGGTGTCGATCCAGTCGATCACGGCATCCGTCAGGTCCGGATTGATCTGGAGCGATTGCAGCAGGTGCCGGAAGGCGCCGATGTCCGGCGGGCTCGGGTTGCCGCCGCGCACCAGGTTGTTGAGATTGAATTTTCCCTGGGCATCGGCGATGCGGCCCGCGACCTGGCCGCCCTCGACCGCCAGCGGCGGAAGATCCTTGGCCCAGTCTTCCGTGAGGTCGTCGCTTTGCGGCCTGTCCTTGGCGTCCTTCGCCAGAATGGTAATGGCCCATTCCAGCGCGCCGGCACGCACCACCTCGGCCTGCGCGCGGTCGGTCAGGTTCTGCGCCTGGCGCGACCAGATCTGCTGGTCGAGGCTCAGGTAGGCCGCCGTGGTGGCGGCGATGGCGACCACCAGCATGGCGGTGATCAGCGCCAGTCCGCGTTGCCGCGATGCCGGCTTGAATCGTTGTTTAGCCATTGACCAGAAAAAACCTCGTGAACTCGCCACGCCCCTTGAGTGTCAGCTTCACTTCGACGCCACGCGGCAGGATTTCGTTGATGCCGGCGGAGGGCCAGACATCGAGCCAGGCACCGGCCGGGGCGTAGAAACGCACGCGAAACTCCTCGACCTCGTTGAGCAGCGGTGTCTCAGCCGGCTCGGTTTGCGGCCCCAGGTCGAGCACCGGCCAGATCAGGCGTTTCAGCGTGCCGTCGTCCAGACGGTAGGCGACGCGCTGCAGATCGCTGCGCGCCCCGTCGCCGAATGTCAGCACGCCGCCGCGCGTGAATTCCACGCTGGGCGGCGAAGCCGCGCGTGTGTCGGTCGGCTGCCCGCGAAACGCGGGCTGGGTGAAGCCGATGACATCGCGCACGCTGCGCTCGCGCGCCTGCGACAGGTCTTCCTCCATGCGCGCGAAGGTCAGTGACAGGCGGCTCCAGAATGCCTGTTCGGCCTGTAATCTTTCGCGGTCGGCCATCATCCGCGTGAGGCTGCCGTAGGCGATGGCGGAGATCATGGCGAAAATGCCGATCGCGACCAGCAGTTCCAGCAACGTGAATCCGCGATGGGGTTTCATGTGCCGGGCGGGTTCGTGCCGGAGGCCGGATTTCCGCTGGCGGGATTGCGCAGATATCCCACCAGCCGGGCCTGCGTGTCTTCGCTGCCGGCCTGGCGCCGGATGGTGATTTCAATGCGCCGGATCGTGGCTTCGGGCGTGGTCGATACCTGCTCGCGCCAGAACCATTTTTCCCCGCCGAGTTCAGCGTCGCCGTCTTTGGTGTCGGCGGCCGGCCAGTCACGGCGCATCTGGTGCTCGGCCAGCCGGTTTTGCGCCACCCATAGCGCCACGTGACGCTCGCGCAACGTGGCGGTGGCGTCGATGGCTTGCGCCATGGTGCGCATGACGGCGGTCAGCGCGATCGCCAGCACCGCCAGCGCCACCAGTACTTCCACCAGGGTGAAGCCGCGTTGCCGGCGGGGTATCACGTCTTCTCCGCCGGCGCCGCCGTTTGTGCCGTGATCTCTCCCGTGAGCGCGCCTTCCACCCGCCAGCGTATATCGCCCTGCGAGAAAACGAGCGCGAACGGGGACAGCTCGCCGGTCGGCAGCAGGATCAGGCGCGCTGTTTTCATGTCCCCGGCATCCGTCATGCCTTCGATGTCCACCCTGGAAATGACGATGCCGGCCGGCAGCGGACGGGCGCGCAACACCTCGTCTCCCTCCATCGGCTTGAATTCTCGGTTTTCATCCAGCACCAGGAAGGAGTAGCCCTGACGCTCGATCGCCACCGCCAGGATCTTTCCCTGCAGGATGGATTCCTGTTGCGCGGTTTGCAGCATCAACACCATGCGCCGGGCCTCGTCGCGTACCGGGGTTTCGCGATCGGGTTCGAGGTTGACGCTGATGAGGCCTATCACGATGCCGATCACCAGCATTACCACCATTATCTCGATCAGGGTGAACCCGCGTTGCAGGTGGCGGAGGTGGTGCATGAGGGGGCTCAGTACTCGATATTCCACGACCCGATGTCGGCGCTGATGCCGTCGCCGCCGGGCTGGCCGTCGGCGCCGTAGCTGAACACGTCAATTTCGCCGTGCAAGCCGGGGTTCAGATACTGGTAATCGTTTTTCCATGGATCCTTCTGGAGCCGCTCCAGGTAACCGCTGGATTTCCAGTTGCGTGGAATCTCTCCCGATTCCGGTTTTCGTATCAGCGCCTGCAGCCCCTGTTCGGTGGAAGGGTAGACCCCGTTATCCAGCCGGTACATTTTCAGCGCGCTGACAATCGACTGGATATCGTGTTTTGCGGCGACGACGCGGGCCTTGTCGGGCTGATCCATGAATTGCGGTATCACGAAAGCGCCGAGAATGCCGAGAATCAGCACCACCACGAGAATTTCGATCAGGGTGAAGCCCGACGATGAATGACGTTTCAGCTCTACAGGATGTTTCATGCACAACCTCATTTGATTAACTGATTCATTTCAAAAATGGGCAGAAGGATGGCGAGCACGATGAACAATACTATTGCACCCATTACCACTATCAACAGGGGTTCGAGCAGGGCCGTCAGTGCCCGCACCCAGTTTTCGAGCTCGCGTGTTTGCGCCGTGGCCGCGCGCTCCAGCATCTGGTCGAGTTTGCCGGTGGCCTCGCCGCTGGCGATCAAATGGATCACCATGGGCGGGAACAGCCTGGTTTTGCCCAGCGCGCGCGACAGGCTTCCGCCCTCGCGTATCTGGCGCAACGCGTCTTCCACGGCGGCGCGCATCGGCAGATTGGTCACGGTCTGCACCGATGACTGCATGGCGTTGAGCAGCGGTATGCCGCTCGCCGTCAGGATGCCAAGGGTGCTGGCGAGGCGCGCGGCGTTGGTGCCGCGCAGCAGGCGCCCGACCATCGGCAGGCGCAGGAGCAGGCGATGCCAGCGCAGTCGCAGATGCGGCTCGCGCAGGGCGACGCGGAGCGCGAAGAACGCGGCGACAATGCCTGCCAGCCACCACCAGCCGCCGGTGCGCACGAAATCGCTGATAGCAATCAGGATACGGGTGATGAGCGGCAGGGTCTGGCCGGTGTTTTCAAATACGCGCGTGACCTGCGGCACCACGAATACCAGCAACAGAATGACTATGGTTGCAGCTATCAGCGTGACCAGCGCCGGATAAATGAACGCGAGCAGAACCTTTTGCTGGATGGATTGCCGGTTTTCGGTGTAATCCGCAAGCCGCTCCAGCACCTCGCTGAGCTTGCCCGACTGCTCGCCGGCATCGACCATGCTGCGAAAAATGTCCGGGAAGGAATCGGGGAACTGCGCCAGGCTGCGCGCCAGCGACTGGCCTTCCAGCAGGCGGGTGCGCACGCCGGCCAGCACTGCGCGTGAGCGCGCGGATTCGGTTTGTTCGATCAGGGCGTTGAGGCATTCCTCGATGGTCAGGCCGGCGTGTATAAGAGTGGCGAACTGGCGCGTGATCAATGCCAGCTCGGCGCCGGGAATGCCGCGGCGCAGGGAAAAGTTCCAGCCGCCACGTTTGGATTCCGCGCGCTGGTCGATGACTTCCACCTGCAGCGGTGTCAGGCCTTTTTCGCGCAAGGCCGCGCGCACCTGGCGTTCGGCATCGCCTTCCATCACGCCCTTGACGGCGCGGCCGGTGGTGTCCAGGGCCTGATATTCGAACGCAGCCATGCGTTTACGATAATCTCATGTAGCCCGGATGCAGGCGCGCAGCGCCGAAATCCGGGAAAGCATTAACGAATCCCGGATTTGCGGTGTCCATCCCAGGACTCCGCCCTGCGGGCCAGCCTGCGGCTGTCCAGGATTCGCGCCCGGGGCGCAACAAAATTCGCTGCACCCGTTCGGCAGCGCGAACAGACGGTAAGTCTGTTCGCGACTGCTCTGCCTCACCCCCGGCGATTTTGTCGCTGGGATCCATCCGGGCTACAACTGTTTTTTCCTTTTTGCGGACCATCATTCGCGCGTCACACGCAACACTTCTTCGAGGCTGGTCGCGCCCGCGCGCACCCAGCGCAGGCCGTCGTCGCGGATGGTGCGCATGCCGCGCGCGCGGGCGTAGTCGCGCAGCCTGCCCTCGGAGGCGCCGTCGTGGATGAGGGTGCGCATGCTCTCGTCGATGCTCAGCAGTTCGTAAATGCCGGTGCGCCCCTGATACCCGGTGTTGGCGCAGGCGGGACAGCTTCCGGGCGTGTAGATGGAGCTTGCCCCGGCCGCGCCCAGGCTGTCGTCGAGCAGTTTGCGCTCGGCTGCGTCCGGCGCGTGCTCGCGGCGGCACACCGGGCAGAGCTTGCGCACCAGGCGCTGGGCCAGCACGCCGAGCAGGCTCGAGGCCACCAGGAACGGCTCCACGCCCATGTCCACCAGGCGCGTCACCGCGCCCACGGCGTCGTTGGTGTGCAGGGTGGCCAGCACCAGGTGGCCGGTGAGGCTCGCCTGCACCGCGATCTGGGCGGTTTCGAGATCGCGGATTTCGCCGATCATGATGATGTCCGGGTCCTGGCGCAGGATGGAGCGCAGCGCGCGCGCGAACGTCAGGTCGATCTTGGCGTTCACCTGCATCTGCCCGATGCCGTCGAGATCGTATTCGACCGGGTCCTCGACCGTGAGGATGTTGTGCTGGGTGCTGTCGAGCTTGCCCAGCGCGGCGTACAGCGTGGTGGTCTTGCCCGAGCCGGTGGGGCCGGTGACCAGGATGATCCCGTGCGGCTGGTTGATCAGGTCCACCAGAATTTCCAGCGTGTCGTCCGACATGCCCAGCCGGGTGAGGTCGAGGCGTCCGGCCTGCTTGTCGAGCAGGCGCAGCACCACGCGCTCGCCGTGGCCGGTCGGTACGGTGGAGACGCGCACGTCCACCGGGCGGCCTGCGAGGCGCAGGGTGATGCGGCCGTCCTGCGGCAGGCGTTTCTCGGCGATGTCGAGGCTGGCCATGATCTTGACGCGCGAGACGATCACGCCGTGCAGGGCGCGCTGCGGCTCGACCACGTCGCGCAACACGCCGTCGATGCGGAAGCGCACCACGCTGCGGTTCTCGAACGGCTCGATGTGGATATCGGAGGCGCCCTCGCGCACCGCCTGGGTCAGCAGGGCGTTGATGAGCCGCACGATCGGCGCGTCGTCCTCGCTTTCCATCAGGTCCATGGCCTGCGGCAGGTTCTGCGCCAGCTCCGCCAGGTCCAGGTCCTCGTCCAGATCGTCCACGATGTCCATGGCCTGCGACACGCCGCGCTCGTAGGCGCGGTTGAGGGCGGAGTCGAACATGGCCGCGCTCAGCTCGCGCAACTGGATCGGCTGACCCAGCGCGCGATCCAGTTCCGCCAGCGTGGCGCTGGTGACGCCCGGTTTGACCCAGACCTCGAGCAGGCCGTCGCGCAGGCAGGCGCTTATGACGCCGTGCCGGCGCGCGAAGTGATAGGGCAGGCGCTGGGTCCAGGCGGGGTCGAGGCTTTGCAGGTCGGGCGCGTTGTCCATGGGCCGTTAAGAAGAATCAGTTGGCCACAGAAAACACAGGGGGCACAGAATAAAAAACGGCTTCTTTTCCTTTCTCTGCGTGCTCTGTGATCTCTGTGGCAGAAATAATAACTTTCATCGCGTCGAATCGGACACGTTCGGCGGACCGAATATCTTGTCCTCCGGTATGACTTCCTCTGACGGCTTCTCGGGCGCCGGTTCCGGCTTCACCGGCTGAAAGCCCTCGAGCAGCGGCGAGGGCTTCTTGGCCACGGTTTTTTCCGCCGCCCGTATCTGTTCGTAGCGGTTGCGCGTGAAACTGTAACTCTCGTCGGCTCCGCGCACGATGATCGGGCGCAGGAACACCATGAGATTGGTCTTGGTCTTGCGCTTCTCGTTTGACTTGAACAGCCATCCCAGCAGCGGGATGCGCCCGAGCAGGGGCACCGCCTGGGTGTTGTCGGACAGGCTGTCCTCGATCAGGCCCCCGAGCACGACGGTGTTGCCGTCGTCCACCACCACCGTGGTTTCGAGCGAGCGTTTGTTGGTGATCAGGTCCTGCGCCGCGACCGTGGCGCGCGCCACGGTGGAGGATTCCTGGAAGATCTGCAGCTTGACGCTGCCGCCCTCGGATATCTGCGGCTTGATCTTGAGCGTGAGGCCGACGTCCTTGCGCTCGATGGTCTGGAACGGATTGACCGTGCCGCCGGTGCCGGTGGCCTGCGAGAAGCTGCCGGTCAGGAACGGCACGTTCTGGCCGACCACGATCTTGGCCTCGGCGTTGTCCAGCGTCAGCAGGTTCGGCGTGGACATGATGTTGGCGATGTTCTTTTCCTCCAGCGCCCGCGCCAGCGCGCCGAGTCCGCGGATCTGGCGGCCGTCCACCGTGATGGTCTCGCCGACGAAACCGAGGGTCAGGCCGCCGGAACTCGCCAGCGTAGCGGGATCAATCGCGGCCGAGACGATGCCCGGGCCGGTGCCCGGGAAGTTCGTGACCGCGCCGAGCGAGCCGCCGCTCTTCTGGTCGCCGACGAACCATTGCACGCCCAGCTGCGAGGCCTTGTCGGTGGTGATCTCGGCGATAAGCGCCTCGATGAACACCTGGGCGCGGCGCACGTCGAGCTTCTCGATCACGGCGCGCAGGTTGTTGAACACCGCGTCCGGGGCGCTGATGATGAGGGAGTTGGTGGCCTCGTCGGCCTGGATCTGCGAGGACTCCGCCCCCGATCGGGCCGCCGCCGCGGCGGGTCGTCCGGGAGCGGCCGCCGTGGCAGTTTGCGCGCGTGCCTCGCCGGTCAGCAGGCCGCGCAGGATCTCGGCCAGCTTGGTGGCTTCGGCATTGCGCAGGTACACCACGCGCGTGTTGCCGGCGACCTTGGCCGGCACGTCGAGTCTTTCGACCAGCGCCCGCAGGTCGCTGATGGCGCCCTGGTTTTCCGCGCGCACCAGCAGGCTGTTGGTGCGCAGGTCGGGCAGGATGGTGACGCGATCGGCCTCGCCGCCACCGGCGGCCTGCGGCGCGGGAGCGACGGGCGTGGTTTGGGTGACGTTGGGGTAGAGGCGCGTCACCATTTCGGCGATGTCGAGCGCCGAGGCGTGCTTGAGCGGAATGATGGCGAATTCCGCGCCGCCGCGCTGGTCGATGATCTCGACGATGCGCAACAGGTTGCGGATGTTGTCGGCGTAGTCGGTGATGATCAGGGTATTGGCCGGCGGATAAACCGAAATCTGGCTGGTCGGCGCCATCAGCGGCCGCAGCAGCGGCACCAGTTGCGCGGCGGAGCTGTACTGGACCGTGATCACGTGCGTGACGGTCTGCTCGCCCGGGCGCGGCATCGCGCCGGTGGTGACATCGGCGTTCTGTTTCGCGTCGGCGATCGGGACCAGCTTGATGAAGCCGCTGGCGCTGTCGATCGCGGTATAGCCCTGCGCCTTCAGCGACGCGAGGAATATCTGGTAAATGGCTTTCCTCGATACCGGCTGGGTGGAGATGATGGTCAGCTTGCCCTTGACGCGCGGATCGAGCAGGAAATTCTTGCCCGTGATCTGCGACACGGTCTTGACCACCGCCTGGATATCGGCCTCCTGGAAATTGAACATCATTTCGCCCGGACGCAACGCCGGGGCGGGCTGGATAGCGGCGCCCGTGGTTGTCGGTGGCCGCGAGGGTGGCGTGGGCGCAGCCGGCCGCGGCGCAGGCGGGACACCCATCGGAGTCAGAGGCGACACCGGATGGCTCCCGCCGTTCAGTGGCGGGCGTGGGGCGTCCGCCACGGGCGGAGCGGCCATTTCCGCCTCGTCCGCCTGATCCTGCGCGAGCGCGACCGGCGGGACGGTGAACAGAATGCCCAGTGCCAGCGCGGCCAAATGTGTTGCCGGGGAATTTCGGAAGCTGGCCATCCTCAATCCGGTATGTTCAGTGACGTCATGGGTATGGGAAAACCTTACTGGTTTTGTGCAAACTGATAATAAAGCGACTCGCTCCTGCCGCCACGCGTGATTTCCATTTGTACCGAACTGATGCTGGGCATCTGTTGATAGAGCCGGATCGCGTCTTCCGCGGAGTTGATCGGCTGACCGTTGACCGACTTGATGACGTCACCGGCACGCATGCCCAGCTTCTCATAGAGGCTGCCGGGCTGGATCTGGCGCACCAGGAAGCCGCCGCCGCTGGATGGCACCAGGGTGGCCTGCTTGAGAAAATCCGGCGTGCGCATCTGGGCCGCCAGTTGCTCGCGCGCCACCATATACTGGTTGGCACCGGTTTCCCGCACGATCTCGCCGGGAACGCCGGCCGTCCGATTGATGGCGGGTGCCAACGTCTCCGGCAACGCTTGTGAACTGTCCGCGCCTTCGAGCAGCAGGCTTTCAAGCGCACCGTTGCGGCGGATCACCACCCGGTCCGGATAGACCGCCTGCAACACCGCGCTGCCCGTGACGGTCTGGCCGACCGCGAACGGCTCCTGCGCCTGGCCGTTGACAGAGATCAGCGCGTAACCGCCGGCGCCCGAGGCAATCACGCCGGCGAGGACCAGGTTGAGACTGCTGATGGGCAGATTGTCGAGACGCCCGCCGGTCAATTCCTGGCTGACCTGGCCGAACAGATGGGCCGCGAGCAGGGGCTGCAATGAAAAGGCATTGGCGGGCACCGTGGGTGCTGGCGGCGCGACCACGAGCGGTTGAAGCGGAGGTTTGATCATGAGCCAGGTCCACTGCGCGAGGCTGGCGGTGAGCAGCAACAGCATCCCGCCATTGAGAACTCCCGGGAGCCACTGCCTGACGCGGGGATTGCTGATGACCTCGGTAATGCTCATTTATTCAGTTTCAGTCGCTTGCACGGCGGATTGGATGTGCCTAATCAACATTATATCCGGACAGCCGGAAATGCCTAACTAATCAGGTATTGGCGCCGCCGGCTTTTGCTGCTTCCCAGGCCCCCGGATTTACGGTCAAATACCGGCCGTGAGCCGGCCCTTCGTCCATTTACGCGTCCATACCGAGTTTTCCCTGGCAGACGGCATCGTCCGCACGGATGAGCTGGTCAAAACCACCGTCCGTCATGGCATGCCGGCCGTGGCCGTGACCGACCTGGCCAACCTGTTCGGTGTGGTCAAGTTTTATCAGGCCGCCTGCGCCGCCGGGGTGAAGCCCATCGTCGGCGCGGACCTGTGGCTGGAGAATCCCGCCGATCCGCACAAGCCACACCGTCTGGTATTGCTGTGCCAGAACACCGAAGGCTACAGACGTTTGTGCCGCCTGCTGACGCGCGCCTACGTGGAAGGCCAGCAATCCGGCCGGCCCTGCATCGCCAAATCCTGGCTGGAAGCGCCGATGACGGGGCTGATCGCGTTGTCCGGCGCGCACGAAGGCGACATCGGCCAGGCGCTGCTGTCCGGCAACCCGGCGCAGGCGGAGGAGCTGGCGCAGGCCTGGCAGCAGTGGTTCCCCGGAAGTTTCTATCTGGAGCTGCAGCGTACCGGCCAGCCGTTTCAGGAAGATTACAATCATGCCGCCGTGGACCTGGCGCGGCGGCTGTCGCTGCCGGTGGTGGCGACGAATCACGCGGTGTTCCTGCAACCGGGCGATTTCGACGCGCACGAGGTCCGGGTCTGCATCCAGGACGGCCGCGTGCTGACCGACGCCCGACGCCCGCGGCGCTACACCCCGCAGCAATATTTCCGCTCCAGCGAGGAAATGGCCGAGCTGTTCCAGGACATCCCCGAGGCCATCGACAACACCGTCGAGATCGCGCGCCGCTGCAACCTGCGGCTCGAATTGGGCAAGTACTACCTCCCGGCCTACCCGGTGCCGGAGGGCATGAGCATTGATGAGCTGCTGCGCCGGCAGTCGGAGCAGGGGCTGGAAGCACGCCTGCAGTTGATGCCGGCGGAGACGCGCGATGCAAAGCGCAAGACATATACCGAGCGCCTGGAGCTGGAGCTGGCCACCATCGTCAAGATGGGTTTCCCCGGCTACTTCCTGATCGTGGCCGACTTCATCCAGTGGGCCAAGCAGAACGGCATTCCTGTGGGTCCGGGGCGCGGCAGCGGCGCCGGTTCGCTGGTGGCCTGGTGCCTCGGCATCACTGAGCTCGATCCGATCAAGTACGACCTGCTGTTCGAGCGCTTCCTCAATCCGGAGCGCGTGTCGCTGCCGGACTTCGACGTGGACTTCTGCATCGAGGGCCGCGACCGGGTGATCGAGTACGTCAACCGCAAGTACGGCCACGACAAGGTGGCGCAGATCATCACCCACGGCACCATGGCGGCCAAGGCGGTGGTGCGCGACGTCGGGCGCGTCATGGACCAGCCCTATGGCTATGTGGACAAGCTGGCCAAGCTCATCCCCTTCGAGATCGGCATGACGCTGGATCGCGCGCTCGAGATCGAGCCGCAACTGGCGGAACGCTACAAGAAAGAGGACGACGTGCGAGACCTGCTGGACACGGCGCGCGCCCTCGAAGGGCTGGCGCGCAGTGCCGGCAAGCACGCCGCGGGCGTGGTGATCGCGCCCGGTCCGCTCACCGATTACATGCCGCTCTACTGCGAGCAGGGCAGCACCCAGGCGGTCACGCAGCTCGACATGGGCGACGTCGAGGCCATCGGCCTGGTGAAGTTCGACTTCCTCGGCCTGCGCAACCTCACCATCATCGACAAGGCGCTCAAGACCATCAACGCCGGGCGCGCGAAAAACGGCGAGCCGCCGATCATCATCGAGCAGCTTCCGATAGATGATCCCGCTACCTACGCGCTGATCAAGTCGGCGCGCACCACGGCGCTGTTCCAGCTGGAGTCGCGCGGCATGAAGGACCTGATCCAGCGCCTGCAGCCGGACAACTTCGAGGAGATCGTGGCGCTGGTGGCGCTGTTCCGGCCGGGGCCGCTGCAATCCGGCATGGTGGACGACTTCATCAACCGCAAGCACAAGCGTACCGCCATCAAATATCTGTACCCGAGCCTGGAGCCGATCCTCAAGCCCACCTACGGCGTGATCCTGTACCAGGAGCAGGTAATGCAAATCGCGCAGGTGCTGTCGGGTTACACGCTCGGCGGCGCCGACCTGCTGCGCCGCGCCATGGGCAAGAAAAAACCCGAGGAAATGGCGAAGCAGCGCGAGAGTTTCGTGCAGGGCGCGGTTGCGCGCGGCGTGAGCGACAAGCTCGCCACGCATATCTTCGACGTGATCGAGAAGTTCGCCGGCTACGGCTTCAACCGCTCGCATTCGGCGGC
Source organism: Pseudomonadota bacterium (assembly GCA_040755435.1). Taxonomy (GTDB): domain Bacteria; phylum Pseudomonadota; class Gammaproteobacteria; order Acidiferrobacterales; family Sulfurifustaceae; genus Sulfuricaulis. The sequence continues at coordinate 36,894 of JBFMBB010000005.1, forward strand.
CTACGCGCTGATCGCCTACCAGACCGCCTGGCTCAAGGCGCATTACCCGGCGGCGTTCATGGCCGCGGTGCTGTCGTCGGACATGGACAAGACCGACAAGGTCGTGACCATGATGGCCGAATGCCGCGACATGAAGCTGAACATCTTGCCGCCCGACATCAACCGTTGCGAGTATCACTTCGTGCCGGTGGACGACAACACCATTCTCTACGGCCTCGGCGCCATCAAGGGCCTGGGCGCGGCTGCCATCGAGGCGATCCTGCAGGAACGCAATCGCGAAGGGCCGTTCAGGGACCTGTTCGATTTCTGCCAGCGCATCGATCTGCGCAAGGTCAACCGGCGCGTGCTCGAATCGCTGATCAAGGCCGGGGCGCTCGACGGACTCGGCACGCATCGAGCGGCGCTGATGGTCTCGCTGAACGCGGCGCTGGCCGCCGCCGACCAGCACAGCCGCAACATCGAGGCCGGGCAGTCGGACATTTTCGGCGCCACTGCCGCGCCCGCGGAGGCGCACGTGTACGAAACCGTGGCCGAGTGGAGCGAGGACCAGCGCCTCGACGGCGAGAAGGAGACGCTCGGCCTGTATCTCACCGGGCATCCGATCGCGCGCTACGCCGAGGAACTCAAGCACATCACCGATGCCACCATCGCCGAGCTCAAGCCGTCCAGCGACAGCAGCGTGGTGGTGGCGGGGCTGGTCGTGGCGATCCGTACGATGCAGACCCGGCGCGGCGACCGCATGGCCTTCGTGACGCTCGACGACCGCACCGGGCGCCTGGAGTTGGCGGTGTTCTCCGATCAATACGCGCAGAACCGCGAGTTGCTGGCCAAGGATACCTTACTCGTGGTCCGGGGGGAGGTCAGCGTGGATGAATACACCGGCGGATTCAAAATGTCGGCCGAAGAGCTCTATAATATGGATCAGGCCCGGGCGGCGTTCAGCGCGCGCCTGGTGATTGACGTAAACGCCGATCAGGCGGGCAACGGTTTCGTCGAGGAGCTGAAGGAAATTCTCAAGCCCGCGGCGCAGGGCAAGTGCCCGGTGTATTTGCACTATCAGAGCCCGCAGGCGGAGGCCGAGATCGTGCTGGGGGACGAGTGGCGCATCAGTCCGAACAACACCGTGCTGGAGCGCCTGTCGCGACTGGCCGGTGAAAGCAGTGTGCATCTGATCTATCGCTGACCAACAGGGAACCGCGTACACGGTACATGAACCAGAATTATCTCGACTTCGAACAGTCCATCGCCGATCTGGAAGCCAAGATCGAGGCGCTGCGTTACGCCGACAAGGGCGGGGCGATCAATATCAACGAGGAGATCAACAAGCTCAGCGCCAAAAGCCGCAAACTGACCGAGTCCATTTTTCACGCGCTGACACCGTGGCAGATTTCGCAACTGGCGCGCCATCCGCTCCGCCCGTATACGCTGGATTACCTGGCGCTCGCCTTCACCGACTTCGAGGAACTGCATGGCGATCGCGCCTTCTCCGACGATCCCGCCATCGTCGGCGGGCTGGCGCGGCTCGAGGGCCGTCCGGTGGTGGTGATCGGCCATCAGAAAGGGCGCGACACGCGCGAGAAGGTGCGGCGCAATTTCGGCATGCCGCGCCCGGAAGGTTACCGCAAGGCGCTGCGCCTGATGCGCATGGCCGAGCGCTTCCGTCTGCCGCTGATCACGCTGATCGACACTCCCGGCGCCTATCCCGGCGTCGGCGCGGAAGAGCGCGGCCAGAGCGAGGCCATCGCGCGCAATCTCTACGAAATGGCGCGGCTGCACACGCCCATCGTCAGCGTCGTGATCGGCGAGGGCGGCTCCGGCGGCGCGCTCGCCATCGGCGTGTGCGACCGGCTGATGATGCTGCAGTATTCGACCTATTCCGTGATTTCGCCCGAAGGTTGCGCTTCCATCCTGTGGCGCTCGGCCGACAAGGCAGCGGAAGCGGCGCAGGCCATGGGCATCACGGCGGAGAGCCTGAATCGTCAGGGCCTGGTGGACGAGATCGTGCCGGAGCCGCTCGGCGGCGCGCACCGCGACATGGATGAAATGGCCAAAACCCTCAAGGCAGTTCTGCTCAACGCGCTGGACAATCTGTGTTCGGTCCCGCTCGAGCGCCTGCTGGAGCGGCGCTACGAGCGCCTGATGCACTACGGCGAGTTTGAAGAACATTGATACCGTCTTTTCTCCCTCGTCCC
>JBFMBB010000006.1:0-38286 GCA_040755435.1 Pseudomonadota bacterium
ACCTGACCTTTGCGAAGACCCCGTCTCACCCCGCTGGGCCAAGGGCGCAAAAATTAACTAAAATTAACTAATAGGCCTATCACTTGATCTGAGTCATTTCGCCCGCGGAACGGGAGCGCAAGAATACCTGTCATAGCAGGCAGCGTCCATCTGTCGCACCCGGAGGGGCTTTTACAGGAGAAATATTAGGCTATACTGGCGCCCCTAAATTCTGGCTCCCGTCGTTCGACGGGTTAAAACTTCAACATCGTGAACATATGGTAAAGGTAAATCATGACTGATCGTGCATTCTGGAAATCTTTTGCGGGTCTGGTTGGCGCGCTGGTGGCGTTGACGATCGTGCTCTTCATCGTGGCGCAGATCATCGGCGGCAAACCGGCGAAGACCGAAGAAGTCACGGCGGATGCCAAGGCCATCGCCGAACGCATCAAGCCGGTGGGTGAACTGACCGTCGGCGCCGCGCCGGCGGAGAGAGTCGCCTCCTCCAGCTCGGTGATGGACGCCATCATTCCCGCCGCCAACGCCGCGGGTGCCGACAAGGGCAAGGCCACGTACGACGCCTCCTGCATGGCCTGCCACGCCGCCGGTGTCGCCGGCGCGCCGAAGCTGGGCGACAAGGCTGCCTGGGCCCCGCGCATCGCTCAGGGCGCCGATACGCTCCACACCCATGCCATCAAGGGCTTCCAGGGCAAGGCCGGCATGATGCCCCCCAAGGGCGGCAACATGAGCCTGAAGGACGAAGACGTGAAGGCGGCCGTGGATTACATGGTGTCGCAGAGCAAGTAAGCCTCGTCATTCGCAGTAACAAAAAAAGCGGCCGCAAGGCCGCTTTTTTTGTTTGGGGACAGTCTGTCCCCTATGAAAGCGCCGCGCCGCGATCGAGACAGCGATACTGCACCGCCTCTGCCACATGCGCCGACCGGATGTCTTGTTCCTCCGCCAGATCGGCGATGGTGCGCGCCACCTTCAGCACGCGGTGATAGGCACGCGCCGAAAGCCCCAGTCGGTCGATCGCCTGTTCCAGCAAACGCCTTCCGGCTTCATCCAGCCGGCATGATTCTTCGATTTGTTTGTTGGTGAGCGCTGCGTTGAGACAGCCATGGCGGTGACGTTGCCGTGCACGGGCCTTTTCCGCGCGTGAACGCACTTCGGAGGAAGATTCTCCTTCCCGGGCATTTCCGTCGAGCAACACTTCCTTGGGCACGCCCGGTACTTCGATGTGCATGTCGATGCGGTCGAGCAAGGGACCGGAAATGCGCGAGCGATACTGGCTCACCTTGTCCGGGGTGCAGCGGCAGCGCCCCGAGACGTCGCCGTAATAGCCGCACGGGCAGGGATTCATCGCCGCCACCAGTTGGAAACGTGCCGGGAATTCCGCCTGGCGCGCGGCGCGCGAGATGGTGATGGTCCCCGATTCCAGCGGCTCGCGCAGCACCTCGAGCACGTGGCGGTCGAATTCCGGCAGCTCGTCCAGAAACAGCACGCCGTGATGCGCCAGCGAAATCTCGCCCGGGCGCGGCTGGCTGCTGCCGCCGACCAGGGCCACGGCCGAGGCGGTGTGATGCGGCGCGCGGAACGGACGCCGTTTCCATTGCCCGGGGGAAAACGGCTTGTGCAGCGATTGGATGGCGGCGGTTTCGAGCGCCTCATCGTCTTCCAGCCGCGGCAGGATGCCCGGCAGGCGCGCGGCCAGCATGGTCTTGCCCGCGCCCGGCGGACCGACCAGGAGCAGGCTGTGGCCGCCGGCGGCGGCGATCTCCAGCGCCCGGCGCGCCTGGTGCTGACCCCTGACGTCACGCAGATCCGGAACATCGGAAGACGCGGCGGCCGGCACGGCCGCTTCCCGCCGCGCCAGGAATTTCCCGTTGTTGAAATGCGCCGTGACTTCGAGCAAATGCTTTGCCGGGCGGATATCGGCGCCGCCGGCCAGCGCCGCCTCCTCCGCATTGGTTTCGGGCAGGATCAGCGCCCGGCCGCTGCGGCGGGCCTGCAAGGCCACCGTGAGCGCGCCCAGCACCGGCCGCAGCTCGCCGGTCAGCGCCAGTTCGCCGATCAATTCGTATTTGTCGAGATCCCGGTTCGACACCTGCCCCGAGGCGGCGAGTATGCCGAGCGCGATCGGAAGATCGAAGCGCCCGCCTTCCTTCGGCAGATCGGCCGGCGCCAGGTTGACGGTGATGCGCCGCGCCGGAAATTCGAAGCGGGCGTTCTGCAGCGCGGCGCGCACACGGTCCTTGCTTTCTTTCACTGCCGTCTCCGGCAGGCCGACGATGGACAGGTTGGGCAGGCCGTTGGCCAGGTGCACTTCCACCGTGACCGGCGGTGCCTCCAGCCCGATCTGGGCGCGGCTGTGAACGACGGCGAGCGACATGGTCGGTTCTATTTTTTGAAAAAAATGGAACTACCGATGAACACGGATGGACGCAGATTAATAAAAGCGGGATGAAATAGGAACACGGATCCCTATCGGATATTCGTGTTTGCGTCCCTGGCTCCGCAACCGGCGCATCCCCGCGCCTGTTTCATCCATGGTTGCGGATTATTTCTTTTTCAGTTTTTCTTCCAGCTCGGCGATGCGCTGTTCCAGCTCCTGCAATCGCGCGCGCGTGCGCGCGAGCACCTGCTCCTGCACCTCGAGTTCCTCGCGGCTGACCAGCTGCATGCGGTCGAACACCCCCTGCATGGCCGCGCGCAGGTTCTTTTCGAATCCCTTCGGGCCTGCCGGCAGGACACGGGTCACCGCCGAGACGAATTGGTCAATGATTTTGGTGTCGATCATGACGCGCGATTATAAATCGTTCTTCGCCGGTTCCGGTGCACACAAATAGTGCACAGCGAAAAAATCGATTTCCATGTTGGTGCATAAACTCCCGAACCCCTCCCTCAAAAATCAGGTAACCGACTGTTATCAAAGCGGAAAACACTCTGGCACAGAAACTGCTTTTAAGCGCAGGTCATTTGGGGAAACACGTGGGTAGTTTCTATTTTTAACATCCGGCAGCGGTGTGGAAACCGTGAAGCCGTTACTTGAGGAGATAAACATGAATTTCCGTAAAACTCTACTGGCAATCAGCCTGTCCGCCTGCACCGGTGCCGCGGTTGCGGCCGACAAGGTGCCGACACTGGGCGAGGTGCTGAATGCATCCGGCATCACCGTCAATGGCTACGTGGATTTTTCGCACAATAATCTGTCCACCGACGTCGGCTCGAACACCTACCGCGTGTTCGATACCGAGAACCGTGGCTTCAAGCTGCAGATGCTGGACCTGTCCATCGGCTATCTTCCGGCGAGCGGTTTCGGCGGTTTCGTCCAGCTGAACGCCGGTGACGACGCCCGCGCCATTGCCTCGGCCGGTACCAGCGCAGACGATTTCGAGGCGCAAGAGGCCTACCTGCAATACGCCAACGGCGGTCTCAGCGTGATCGCCGGTAAGTTCGCTACGCTCGCGGGTGCGGAACTGATCGAGAGCCCGAGCAACACCAACTTCTCGCGCTCCATCCTGTTCGGCTACGCGATTCCCTTCACCCATACTGGCGTTCGCGCCAGCTATGCCGTGAACGACGCGATCAAGCTGATCGCCGGCCTGAACAACGGTTGGGACGTCATGCGCGAGACCCAGCAGACCGCGGCGGCCGATGGCCAGCGCGCCATGAGCAAGACCGTTGAACTCGGCGTGATCGCCACGCCGGCCAAGATGCTGTCTCTGGCGGCTTCGTATTACACCGGCAAGGAATCGTCCGGCACCACGACCCCTGCGGATCGCAACGTGCTTGATTTCGTGGCCACCATCAACGCGACCGACGCCCTGAGTTTCGTGCTGAATTACGACAAGGGCGAGCAGGAAAGCGTCGGTGGCACCACCGCCAAGTGGGATGGTATCGCCGGTTATGTGAACTACAAGTTGAGCGACGAGTATCGTTTGTCGCTGCGCACCGAGTCGTTCAAGGACAAGCAGGGCTATCGCACCGGCACCACCCAGAAGCTCAAGGAAACCACGCTGACGCTGGGATATGCCCCGGCGAAAAACGTCGAGCTGCGCGCGGAGTACCGCAAAGACAAGTCTGATCAGAATGTGTTCACGGAAGACGGCACCGCCAAGAAGAGCCAGGATTCTCTGGGTCTCGAAGCCATCTACAAGTTCTAGTCACGGTGACCGGGGCGGCAATGCCGCCCCGGAAACCCTAGAGGAGACAACATGAAACTCGTTACTGCCATCATCAAGCCCTTCAAACTCGACGACGTGCGCGACGCGCTGGCCGAAGTCGGGGTGCAGGGCGTCACCGTCACCGAGGTCAAGGGCTTCGGCCGGCAGAAGGGCCACACCGAACTGTACCGCGGCGCGGAATACGTCGTGGACTTCCTGCCGAAGGTGAAGATCGAGGTCGCGATCGATTCCAAGCAGCTCGACCGGGTGATCGAGGCGATCACCAAGTCGGCGCGCACCGACAAGATCGGCGACGGCAAAATCTTCGTCTATGACCTCGAGCAGGTCGTGCGCATCCGCACCGGCGAGACCGGCAAAGATGCGCTTTGATACAGGAGAACATTCCAATGCTTAGTTCATTACATCTAAAAAAGCTGTTTGGGGTTTTGGGCGTCGTGCTGTTGACGGCCCTGCCGATGCTGGCCTTCGGCGACGAAGCGCCGGCCCCGGCCCCCGCCGCGGCGGCCGCCGAAGCCCCGGCGCCGGCCCCGGCAGCGCCGACCCTCAACTCCGGTGATACGGCCTGGATGCTGACGTCCACCGTGCTGGTGCTGTTCATGACCATCCCGGGCCTGGCGCTGTTTTACGCCGGCATGGTGCGGTCCAAGAACGTGCTGTCGGTCATGATGCAGTGCTTCGCGATCACGGCGCTGATCACCGTGCTGTGGGCGCTGTACGGCTACAGCCTGGCGTTCTCGACCGCGGGCATGGAGAAGGGCGTCATCAACTTCGCCTCGTTCTACGGCGGACTCGACAAGGCCTTTCTGCAGAGCCTGAAGCTGGACAGTCTCCAGCTCACCATCCCGGAATCGGTGTTCATGACCTTCCAGATGACCTTCGCCATCATCACCCCGGCGCTGATCGTCGGCGCCTTCGCCGAGCGCATGAAGTTCTCGGCCATGCTGCTGTTCATGGGCCTGTGGTTCACGGTGGTGTACACCGCCATGACGCACGCGGTGTGGAGCGGTGACGGCGGCTTCTTCTGGGACATGGGCGTGCTCGACTTCGCGGGCGGCACGGTGGTGCACATCAACGCCGGCATCGCCGGCCTGGTGGCGGCGCTGGTGTTGGGTCCGCGCAAGGGCTATCCCAAGGTCGCCATGATGCCGCACAACCTGGGCTACACGCTGATGGGCGCCTCCATGCTGTGGGTCGGCTGGTTCGGCTTCAACGCCGGCAGCGCGGTGGCGGCCAACGGCTCCGCCGGCATGGCCATGGCCGTGACCCAGATCGCCACCGCCGGCGCGGCGCTGGCCTGGATGTTCTCGGAGTGGCTCAGCCACGGCAAGCCTTCCGTGCTCGGCATCGCCTCGGGCGCGGTCGCGGGCCTGGTGGCCATCACCCCGGCCTCCGGCTTCGTCGGCCCCATGGGCGCGCTGCTCATCGGCATCGCGGCGGGCGTGGGCTGCTTCATCGCCTCGACCAAGATCAAGCGCGCGCTCGGCTACGACGATTCGCTCGACGTGTTCGGCGTGCACGCCGTGGGCGGCATTATCGGCGCGATTCTGACCGGCGTGTTCGCCACCAGCATGGACGGGTTGAAGACCGATCTGGCCATGGGCGCGCAGGTGTGGATCCAGCTCAAGGGCGTAGTGATCACGGTGGTGTTCGTCGCCATCGCGAGCTACATCATCCTCAAGATCGTGGACATGATCGTGGGCCTGCGCGTGACCGAGGAGCAGGAGACGGAAGGACTCGACATCGCCTCGCACGACGAGCGCGGCTACAACCTCTGAAAAGCTTATCCTGGGTAGTTGTGTTGACGGGCGCCTCGGGCGCCCGTTTTTTTTCTTTAAATGATTATTTGGCCACAGAGATCACAGAGGACACAGAGACAGAGTAAATGGCTTTTACTCCGTGTCCTCTGTGATCTCTGTGGCCAGGAATTCTTACAAGGTCTTATGCGTGCCGTCGCAGAGCGGTTTGGTGCCCGTGCGCTTGCAGCCGCACAGGGCCACTTTTTGCGCCTGCGCCAGCTCGAACTTCACCGGCTCGATGCCGCTGCCCTTGTGCGAGCCGTCGCAGAACGGCTGGTTCTTGGATTGGCCGCAGGCGCACCACCAGTAGGTACCAGGCTGGAGTTCGAGCACGTACGGCGCTTTCTGGGCGATCTTGGGTTCCATGGCGAGTCCTGATGATTGGTGTGGTTTTTTTTGGGAAGTGTCGGCCGCGATATATACGCCGAACGCCGACCGGGTTCAATTGCGCCGCGAGAGGAAGAACGTGGCGGCGTTCATCGCAGGAATTCCGGACGCGCCAGCGCGGCCGCGTGAATCTCGTGGTTGTAATAACGCGTGGCGAATCCTTTCGCGGCGGAATCCTTGGCGCGGAATTGCGCTATCGCGCCATCTTTGCAGGCCATGGTCGCGCTCCACCAGCCGGAGGGATAGGTGCACTGGGGGAAGAACAAGGTCGCGACGTCGCGGAAGCCCGCGGCCCGGAAGGATTTCTGCACCGAGCGGATCAGGTCGGTGTGGAACAGCGGCGATTCACTCTGGCCGACGACCACACCGTTCGGTCGCAATGCCTTCAGGCAGTTCTTGTAGAAAGTTTCGGAGAACAGCCCGGCCGCCGGTCCCACCGGGTCGGTGGAATCGACGATGATGACGTCGTAGCTGTCGGGCTTCGCGTCCGCCACCCACTGGATGCCGTCGGTGAAGAGCAGTTTCGCGCGCGGATCATGGTTCGATTCGCACAGCTCGGGAAAGAACTTCTCCGCCACGCGCGTGACGCGCTCGTCGAGCTCGACCTGCTCCGCCAGCTCCACGGATTGGTGTTTCAGGACTTCATGCAGCGTGCCGCAATCGCCGCCGCCGATCACCAGCACCCGCTTCGGGTCGGGGTGGGTGAACAGCGCCGGGTGCGACATCATCTCGTGGTACACGAAGTTGTCGCGGTCGGTGACCATCACCAGGCCGTCGAGCGTCATGAGCGTGCCGAAGGTTTCGGTTTCGTAAATCTCGATACGCTGGTAGGGCGACTGCTCGTCGTGGACCTTGGCCTTGATCTTGAGCGAGATGGCCGAGCCCTGACCGGCCCATTCTTCGGTGTACCAGGTTTTGTCCAGTGACATGGCGGCAGACGACGGGAGGTGGAAAGAGGCGCGATTGTAATACTTGCTACTTGCCGGACGCTACCCGATACTTCGCGCCCATGATCGACTGGTCCATCCAGAAAGCCCGCGACACCTACAATATCGCCCACTGGAGCGGCGGCTACTTCGACATCAACGCCAAGGGCCACCTGGTGTGCCGCCCGGACGCGCGCGCCGACCAACCCGGCATCGACCTGTATGAGCTGTCGAAGGAAATCAAGGCCGCCGGCCTGTCGCTGCCGGTGCTGGTGCGCTTCTCCGACATCCTGCGCCACCGCGTCGAGACCCTGTGCCAGGCCTTCGACCGCGCCATGCAGGCCGACGGCTACCGCGGCCACTACACCGCGGTCTATCCGATCAAGGTCAACCAGCAGAAAAGCGTGGTCGAGAAGATCCTGGCGCGGCCGGACGGGCGCGTCGGGCTCGAGGCCGGCTCCAAGCCGGAGCTGCTGGCGGTGCTGGCGCAGTCGCGCCAGGACGGCGGCGTGGTGGTGTGCAACGGCTACAAGGACCGCGAGTACATAAGACTGGCGCTGATCGGCAAGGAGCTCGGCCACCGCGTGTACATCGTGGTGGAGAAACCCACCGAGCTGGAGCTGGTGATCCAGGAATCCAAAAACCTCGGCATCACCCCGCTGATCGGCCTGCGCATGCGCCTGGCCTCGATCGGCGCCGGCAAGTGGCAGAACACCGGCGGCGAGAAGTCCAAGTTCGGCCTGTCGGCGGCGCAGGTGCTGGACGCGGTGGCGCGCCTGCGCGCGGTCAACCTGCTGCCGAGCCTGCAGATGCTGCACTTCCACATGGGCTCGCAGATCGCCAACATCCGCGACATCCAGCTCGGCATGCGCGAGGCGGCGCGCTACTACGCCGAACTGCGCGGCCACGGCGCGGATATAAAAGTGCTCAACGTCGGCGGCGGCTTGGGCGTGGACTACGAGGGCACGCGCTCGCGCAGCTTCTGCTCCATGAACTACTCGGTCGAGGAATACGCGCACAACATCGTGCACGCCGTGAGCGAGATCTGCGCCGCGAACAACCTGCCGCATCCGGACATCGTCTCCGAGTCCGGGCGCGCCATGACCGCGCACCACGCGGTGCTGGTCACCAACGTGGTGGACGCCGAGTCCGCCCCGGGCGCCGATTCGGTGCCGAAGGCGACCGCGGACGAGCCCGCCATCATCCGCGACATGTGGCAGACGCTCGCGACGCTGTCGGAACGCTCCGTGGTCGAGGCCTGGCACGACGCCGCCTACCGCCTGACCGAGGCCCAGGGCATGTTCAGCCACGGGGTGCTGACGCTGGCGCAGCGCGCGCGCGCCGAGCAGATCTACTTCGCCATCCTGTGGAAGGTGCGCGAGCTGTTGCAGCCCGGGTCGCGCACCCAGCGCGAGATCCTCGACGAATTGAACGAGAAGCTGGCGGACAAGTATTTCTGCAACTTCTCGCTGTTCCAGTCCATGCCGGATCACTGGGCCATCGACCAGATCTTCCCGGTAGTGCCGCTCAACCGTTTGAACGAGCCGCCCACGCGCCGCGGCGTGATGCAGGACATCACCTGCGACTCCGACGGCAGCATCGATTTGTATGTTGACGGCGAGGGCATCGACTCCACCCTGCCGCTGCACCCGCTGCGCGAGAACGAGGATTACCTGCTGGGGATTTTCCTGGTCGGCGCCTACCAGGAGATCCTGGGCGACATGCACAACCTGTTCGGCGACACCGATTCGGTACACGTCGAGCTGACGCCCGACGGCGGCCACCGGCTGCTGGCCCCGGCGCGCGGCGACACGGTGGACTCGGTGCTGCGCTACGTGCACTTCAGCGCCGACGACCTGCTGGCATCCTACCGCGCCAAGATCGAGCGCGCTCAATCCCTCAGCGCCAAAAACCGCGAAAGTTTCCTCGCCGAACTGGCGGAAGGCCTGAAAGGTTACACCTATCTGGAAGAGTGAAGGCGCGGCCGACTAGCCGGTCTCGCCCTGCTTGACCCTCAGGCGCATCGCCTTGATGCCCATTTTCTGCAGCTGGGCGGCGGCGGCATCGAGCTGGTCGAGGTTCTCGTAGGGGCCGAGGCGCACGCGGTGGTACTCGCCCTTGCCCTCGATGGTGATTTTCTGGATGTGCGCCACCAGCCCGCCGAGCGCGAGCCGCGCCTTCATGTTGTCGGCTTCCTCGAAGCCGGCGAACGAACCGGCCTGTAATACGTAGCTGACCCCCGCTTCCGGTTTGGCCGCGGCGGCCTTTGTCCGGCTGCGCCGCTCGGGCAGCACGGTCTCGGTCTCGGGCAGGATGGTGTAGAAATCGAATTTCGGCTTGGGCGGCGGTTTCGGCTCAGTTTCCTTTTTGACAGGCAGCTTTTCCGCCGGCTTGCCGATGGCGGAAAACAGATTGCCCAGGCCGCTGCGGCCGTCGCCGCGGTGCGCCAGCATCTGACCCAGCATCACGCCGACCACGCCGATGCCGATGCCCACCAGCAGAAACAGCCAGCCGGGCTTGCGGAAACGGCGTACCGAGAAGCGTCTGCGCCTGCGCGCCATGCACCTACTCTACATTGACTCGGGCGCCGACACACCCAGCAGCTTCAGGCCGTTGGCCAGCACCTGGCGCGCGGCCGTGATCAGGTTGAGCCGGGCGTCACGCAGTGCAGCGTCCTCGACCAGGAAGGTGTGAGCGCCATAATAGGTGTGGAAGTCGTAGGCCAGCTCGCGCAGGTAGTAGGCCAACTGGTGCGGCTCGCGGTCGCGCGCGGCGGATTCCAGCAACTCCGGGTAGCGCGCCAGCCGCTGGATCAGCGCCAGTTCGTGCGGCTCCGTGAGGCGCGCCAGGTTGCGATTGCCGTTGACCGGATCGTGCGTGAAACCCTTTTCCTTCAGCTGCCGGAACACGCTGTAAATGCGGGCGTGCGCGTATTGCACGTAGAACACCGGGTTGTCGTTGGACTGGCTCTTGGCCAGGTCGAGGTCGAAGTCCATGTGTTGCTCGCACTTGCGCAGCACGTAGAAGAAGCGCGCGGCGTCGTTGCCGACCTCGTGGCGCAGTTCGCGCAGGGTGACGAACTCGCCGCTGCGGGTGGACATCTGCATGCGCTCGCCGCCCTTGTACAGGATGGCGAACTGCACCAGCAGCACGTGCAGCCGCTCCGGGTCGTCGCCGATGGCGGCCAGCGCGGCCTTCACGCGCGGCACGTAGCCGTGATGGTCCGCGCCCCAGATGTCGATCACCTGGTCGTAGCCGCGCTCGAGTTTGTCCATGTGGTAGGCGATGTCGTGCGCGAAATAAGTCTTCTGGCCGTTGTCGCGCACCAGCACGCGGTCCTTCTCGTCGCCGTAGTCGGTGGAGCGGAACCACAGCGCGCCGTCTTTTTCATACGCGTGGCCGGATTTTTTCAGGCGTTCGATGGCGCGGTTGGCGGCGCCGTCTTCGACGAGGGCACGTTCGGAGAACCACTGGTCGTAGGTGACGCCGAACTCTTCCAGGTCCTGGCGGATGTCATCGAGGATGACGTTGAGGCCGAGGTCGAACACCTTGCGGTAGTCTGCCGCGCCAAGCAGGGATTTGGCGCACGCGATCAGCGCGTCGATGTGCTGTTCCTTGTCGCCGCCCTTCGGTTCGTCGGGCGGAACGCCGTCGAATATTTTGCCGGCGGCATGGCGGTATTTGTCGCCGTTCTCGCGGTGCAGCGTGGCGCCGATGTCGTAGACGTAATCGCCCTTGTAGCCGTTCACCGGGAAATCGAATTTCTCCCCGCACAGCTCGAGGTAGCGCAGCCACACGCTGGTGGCGAGGATGTCCATCTGGCGCCCGGCGTCGTTGATGTAGTACTCGCGGTGCACCTGGAAGCCGGCGGCATCGAGCAGGTTGGCCAGCGTGGCACCGTAGGCGGCGCCGCGCCCGTGGCCGACGTGCAGCGGGCCCGTCGGGTTGGCCGAGACGAATTCCACCTGCACCTTGCGCCCGGCGCCCAGCCGGCCGCGGCCGAAGGTCTCGCGTTTTTCCAGGATCTCGCGCACCACGCCGTGGAAGGCGTCGGCGGCCAGGAAGAAATTGATGAACCCCGGACCGGCGATCTCGACCCTGGTGATCCTGTCCGAGGCCGGCAGCGCCTTGACGATCTTTTCCGCGAGCTCGCGGGGTTTGACGCGTGCGTGCTTGGCCAGCACCAGCGCGATGTTGCAGGCGAAGTCGCCGTGCTCCTTCGACCTGGTGTGATCGATGACGATCGCGGCGCCGTGTGCCGGCGGCAACGCGCCGGTGGCCTCGAGGCCCGCCAGCGCCGAGGCGATCAGGTTTTCGATGTGATGCTTCAAGGAGCGTCCAAAATTGTTTGTAGTCTCTTAATGGTCTGGCGTTTAGCCCTCTCCCCTTGCCCTCTCCCGCGCAGCGGGAGAGGGGGAGTTGGTTGGCTTCAAGCCGGGAATCTCTGATTTCGGCTTGAAGCCAGAGACATTGACCGGGCGCCGATTCTACCGGCTGGGCAGAGGCGCGAGAAGCGGCGTGCGGTTACGGTCCGGCCGCCTCGCTCATGAGGTTTTCCACTTCCCGCAGATTGGCGCGCTTCATCGGTTTGCCGTCCACCGGGCTCAGCGGCGCTTCGCGCGCCGCGCGCCGGTCGAACACGCACAGCTCGATGGCCACGCCGTCGGCGGTGAAGCGGTAGCCCGGGAAGCTCTGCTGGCGGTCGCCGCCGAAGCGCAGCCGGCGGTCGGTCTGTTCGTGCGGGATGTTATGGTCCTGGAGCCAGAAACCGATTTCCTCCGGGGTGTCGGCGGTGACATGCAGCTCGATTTCGCTCGCCGCGGTGACGCTGCCGCTCAGCACCGGCCCCACCAGGCGCGGATCGAACTGTGACAGGAAGCGCATGGCCTCGGCGGCCAGCTGGCGCAGCCGGCGCAGGCTTTGCGCCAGGCGGTCGCCGTGGAACAGCCGCAGGTGCTCCTGCAGCGCGGAATCTACCTCGTCGTTGCCCGGCAGGTTTTTGTCCTCGGGCAGGCCGAGGCGCGCCGCGGCCTTGCGCTTGGCGCTGTGGAAGTCACGCGCGCCCTCCTCCGCCAGGATGCGCGCGGCGTCGGTGGCGATGCGCCGGCGCAACTCGTCCGCCGCCGGCGAGTTCGGCTTGGGGCGGTGACGGGCCGGGGATGAGCGGGGTTTGTGCGCCATCAGAAGAGCTGCTCGCGGACATTTTCCGGCGGCCGCGCCGGGACGGCGCCGTCGGGTTCGCCCTCGGTACCGGGGAGTTCCTGCGGCGTTTCGGTGCCCTCGACGAAATATTCTTCCATGGCCTCGGGGTCGTCGGGCGTGGTGGGTTTGCCGGTTTCGCTGTTGATGGTGATGCGCACCAGGGTTTCCGGCGGCGTCAGCGGTTTTTCCGGAACGCCTTCGAGCGCCACGCGCATGAAGTCGATCCACACCGGCAAGGCCGTGCGCCCGCCGGTCTCGGCGCGGCCGAGCGACACCGGTTGGTCGAAGCCGACCCAGGCCGTTGCCGCCACCTCGCTGTTGAAGCCCGAGAACCAGGCGTCGCGATAGTCATTGGTGGTGCCGGTCTTGCCGGCCAGGTCCTTGCGCCCCAGCACCAGCGCGCCGCGGCCGGTGCCGGCGCGGATGACGTCCTGCATCATGCTGGCCATGAGGAAGCTGGTCTCGGGGCTCAGCACGCGCGGCGCGTATGCCGGCCGGTTGTTGTCCGTCGCAGCGCCAGCGGCAGTGGCGGGCGGATTTTCCTGGTCCTTGCAATCACGGCAGATGACCGCGGGTTTGGCCTGCTCCAGGACATTGTGGCTGGCGTCCTCGACGCGCGCGATGAAATACGGCGTGACGCGGTAGCCGCCGTTGGCGAACACGGTGAAGGCATTCACCATCTGCATCGGCGTGGCCGAGGCGGTGCCGAGCGCGAGCGACAGGTTGCGCGGCAGCTTGGCCGGATCGAAGCCGAAGCGCTGCATGTATTCGACGGTGTAGGCGATGCCGAGGGCGCGCAGCAGGCGCACGGAAACGAGGTTGAGCGACTGCGCCAGCGCCTTGCGCAGCCGTGTCGGGCCGAAGAATTTCTTGCTGTAGTCCTCGGGCCGCCACTCCTCCTCGGGGGACTCGCCGTCCATGACGATCGGCGCGCCGCTGACGGTGCTGGCGGCGGTGAAACCCTTGTCCAGCGCGGCGCTGAAGATGAACGGCTTGATGCTGGAACCGGGCTGGCGCTCCGCCTGGGTCACGCGGTTGAAGCTGCTCTGGTAAAAATCGAAACCGCCGGTGAGCGCGAGCACGGCGCCGTCACCGGGGCGCAGCGCCACCAGCGCGCCGGCCACATCCGGTATCTGCGCCAAACGCCAGGGGCCGGTTTCCGGCAGCAGCTGCGGATCCTGGACGGCTTCGAGATAAATGATGTCGCCGGGCCGGACCACGTCGGCGGCAGTTTGCGGGGCATTGCCCAGGGTGTTTTCGTCGATATAGCGCCGGGCCCAGGACAGTCCGCCCCAGCCGAGCTCGACGGTGGCGCCATCCTGGGTGTAGGCCTGCGCCGTTTTTTCCACGACCTTGAGCACGACCGCCGGGAGCAGATTGCCCGTGACGCGATAGTCCTTGAGCGCGTCGTCGAGTTGCGCGGGATCGGGTTCCCCGCGGATCGTCATTTTCCCGGCCGGCCCGCGGTAACCGTGACGGCGGTCGTATTCCAGCAGTCCGGCGCGCAAGGCTTTGACCGCGGCCTGCTGATGCCGGGCGTTGAGCGTGGTGTAGACGTGAAAACCGCCGGCGTAGGTTTTTTCGTCGTAGGTCTGGATCATGTACTGGCGCACCAGCTCGGCCACGTACGGCGCTTCCGTGCCCGAGGTGAGGGCGTGGCGCGCCGCCGCCAGCGGCGCCGCGATCGCCTCGGCATGTGCCGTTTCGTCGATGAAACCCAGCTCGCGCATCTGCCCCAGGACGAGATTGCGGCGCTCGATCGCGTTTTCCGGATTGGTCAGCGGGTTGTCGCGCGACGGCGCCTTCGGCAGCCCGGCGAGCATCGCCATTTCCGGCAGGGTCAGCGCCTGGAGATTCTTCCCGTAATACGTCTGGGCCGCGGCGGCGAAGCCGTAGGAGCGGTGCCCGAGAAAGATCTTGTTGAAGTAGAGCTCCAGGATCTGCTGCTTGCTCAGTTCGCGCTCGATCTTGAAGGCCAGCAGCACTTCCTTGATCTTGCGCGTGTAGGTTTTTTCCGGGCTGAGGAAAAAGTTGCGCGCCACCTGCATGGTGATGGTGCTGGCGCCCTGCGACGTCGACTGGGTGCGCAGGTTGTGCAGGGCCGCGCGCAGGATGCCGACGAAGTCGACGCCGTGGTGATAGAAGAAGGAGCGGTCCTCGGCGGCCAGCACCGCCTTGATCAGCAGGTCCGGGACCTCCTCGATTTTCACCGGGATGCGTTTTTCCTCGCCGAACTCGGCGAGCAGTTCCCCGTCGGCGGTGTAAACCCGCAGCGGCACTTTCATCTGCGCGCCCGAGAGGTCGTCGAGCGAGGGCAAGGTCGGCGTGAGGACCAGCGCGATCAGGGTGAGTATCACCACCGCGCTCGCGAGCAGGCCGAACAGCGCGATCAGTGCCAGTTGCCAGGGCTTGGCAGGCAGATACTGGCGGGTCCAGCGGGAGAAAGCGCTCCCAGAATCGTTCATGGCAGGTGCGGCGGGCGGAAGTTTATGTCAGGGAGCGTCCGGAATCCGGCGCGGCGGACAGTATAAACCACCGTCCGGCAGCCGCGGTATTTATGCGCGCGGGGCGTTTCCGTATCCGGAAAATCTGCCGGAAAACCCATAAATTCCGGCAAATCCGGCAGTTTGTCATTTTCGAATTCTATGGTCTATATTTGATCTACATTTATATGTATCAATCATAACTCAAGGATTTAGAGAGGAAAATAAAAGTGAATGCCCTCGCGGGTTTATTTTCCAAAAAGAAGCCGCCACTGATAGGAATCGACATCAGCTCCTCCGCCGTCAAGGTGCTCGAGCTGAGCAAGAACGGCGAGCATCTGCGCGTCGAGCGCTACGCGGTCGAACCCCTTCCCCAGAATGCCGTGGTCGAGCACGCCATCACGGAAGTCGAGCAGGTGGCTCAGGTGGTGGAGCGCGCCATCAAGAAGTCCGGCACCAAGGTCAAGCACGCGGCCGTGGCGGTGCCGGCGGCGCACGTCATCACCAAGACCATCAAGATGGCGGCCAACCTGAGCGATCAGGACCGCCAGACCCAGGTGGAAATGGAGGCGGACCATTATATTCCCTATCCGCTGAACGAAATCAATCTCGATTTCCAGGTTCTCGGTCCCTCGGAAAGCAATCCGGAAGAGGTGGACGTGCTGATGGCCGCCTGCCGCAAGGAGATCGTGGACGACTATCTGGCCGTGATCCAGGGCCCGGGCCTGACGCCACTGGTCGTGGACGTCGAGACCTATGCCATGGAGAACGCCTTCTCCCTGATTACCAGCCACATGCCCGGCGGCGGCATGGAAAAGACCATCGCCGTTCTCGACATCGGCGCCACCGCGACCACCATCAACGTGGTGCACAACAACCGCTCGGTGTACACCCGCGATCACGCCTTCGGCGGCCGCCAGCTCACGGAAGAAATCCAGCGCCGTTACGGCCTCTCTTATGAGGAGGCGGGGCTGGCCAAGAAACAGGGCGGCCTGCCGGACAACTACCAGACCGACGTGCTGCGTCCGTTCATGGAGGCCATGTGCCAGGAAATCATGCGCGCCCTGCAGTTCTTCTATTCTTCGACACCGTTCAACAGCGTGGACCAGTTGCTGCTGGCGGGCGGTTGCGGGCAGATCGCCGGCATCGACGAACTGGTGGCGGCGCGCATCGGGGTGCCGGCCATGGTGGCCAACCCCTTCGCCAGCATGTCGCTGGCCTCGCGCATCAAGCCGCAGCACCTGTCCAATGACGCGCCTTCGCTCATGATCAGCTGCGGGCTGGCCATGCGGAGCTTCGACGAATGACCACCCGCATAAACCTGTTGCCATGGCGCGAGATGCGCCGCAAGGAGCAGGATCGCCAGCTGCTGACGATCGCCGTCGGCGCGTGGATCCTGATGGGCGTGATCATCTTCTATGCCCACGTTCATGTCAGCGCGCTCATAGAAAACCAGAACAAGCGCAATGAATTCCTCAATCAGGAGATCGCCAAGGTCGAGAAGGAGATCAAGGAGATCGCCGAGCTGAAAAAGAAACGCGCCGATCTGATCGCGCGCATGAACGTGATCTACCAGTTGCAGGGAGATCGCGCCAAGGTGGTGCATCTGTTCGACGAGCTGGCGCGCAAGCTGCCGGAAGGCGTCTACCTGGCGTCGTTGAATCATACGGGCAGCAGCATCGCGCTCAGGGGCGTGGCCCAGTCGAACGCCCGCGTCTCGGCGTTGATGCGCAATCTGTCTTCCTCCGACTGGTTTGCCGAGCCGGAGCTTGAGGTCATCACCGTCAAGGCCCAGGGAAGCGAGCGCGTCAGCGAGTTCTCGATGAGGGTCAAACCGGTCGCCAAGCAGGGGAAAAAGATCGAGGATACCGGCACATGACTCTGGACGATCTGAAAAATATCGACGTCAACAACATGAGTTCTTGGCCGGTGCCGGTCAAGATCGGCGGCATACTGGTCGTGTGCGGCATCGTGCTTTTCGCCGGTTACTGGTTTCTGATCAAGGGCGAACTGGAAGAGTATGGCGTGGCCCAGGCACAGGAAGCCACCCTGCGTGAAACTTACCTGAACAAGAAGGCCCTGGCGGTCAACCTCCCGGCCTACCGCGAACAGATGGAGGAAATGGAACAGACGTTCGGCAGCCTGTTGCGGCAGTTGCCCAATACCACCGAGGTTCCCGATCTGCTGGTGGACATCACCCAGGCCGGGCTGGGCCGCGGCCTGGAATTCACGCTGTTCCGGCCTGAAAAGGAGCAGCCCAAGGATTTCTACGCAGAAATGCCGATCAGCGTCGAGGTGCGTGGCAGCTATCATGAGTTGGCGCAGTTCGTCAGCGACGTCGCCGCGCTACCCCGTATCGTGACCTTCGGCGACATCAGCATTACTTCCTCCGCCGGGAGGGACAGCAAGCTGACCATGTCGGCCAAGGCCAAGACCTATCGTTATCTGGAAGAAGGCAGCGCGCCGAAGCCGGCAGGGCCGCCGCGGGGGCGCAGGGGCTAGACATGAAACCCGTCATACCATTTCTTATGGCCGGCCTGTTTTGCGTGACCCTCGCTGGTTGCAGCAGCGATGGTCTGGAAGACCTGCGTGATTTCGTCCAGAACGCCCATGCCGACAGAAAGCCCAGGGTCGAACCGCTGCCGGAAATCAAGATGCAGGAAACCTTCATCTACAGTTCCACGAACCTGCCGGATCCTTTTGCTGCTTTCAATCTCAAGCCGCAGAGCCAGCAAAGCGCGAGCGGTCCGCGTCCCGATCCGAACCGGCGCAAGGAACCGCTCGAGGACTATCCGCTGGATTCGCTGAAAATGGTTGGCACGCTCACGCGCGGCAAGCAGGCGTGGGCCGTGATCCAGGCACCGGACGGGACCGTGCATCGAGCCCAGGTCGGCGATCACATGGGACAGAATTCCGGCATGATCAACAAGATCACCGAGGAAAAAATCGATCTGATCGAATTGATACAGGGGACCATGGGCGATTGGATCGAACGCGAAGCCAACCTGACATTGCTGGAATGAACTGGATATACAAGGCAGGAAGATCATGAAAAAGCAAACACGAATCTTGCGCTCCACGACGGCTGCCGCCAGCCGCTGGCTGACGTTTCTGTTCGCGATGGCAGGAATGTCCACCGCCGCCCTGGGCGCGGAAATCCAGTCCCTGGCCTGGGAACCGGGCAGCGAAACGCCGGTGCTGCAGGTACGCATGAGCGGTGAGGGTGCCTATACCACCCAGGTGCTGGAAGACGGCCAGCGGCTGCGCATCAGTTTTCCCGACAGCAGCATGGGGCCGGCGCTTGCCGAAATTCAGGGGCTGGACAAGGTGAAGGGCGTATATCCCTACCTGGCTGATAATGGCACGGCCGTGGTGGTGGATTTGCTGATGAACGAGCCCGGCCAGCTGGATGTGCAGAAAGCCGAATACGGATATCGCGTGGTGGCTTCCGCTACCGCCACCGCGCCTGCGTCACCGACCGTGGCTGTTCCCGCCGCCGCGGCCGCGCCCACGGCCAGCGAACCCGCTCCGGAGCAGCCGGCCGCGGCGCCGGTTGCGGATGACAAGAATTCCATCCAGGACATCGTTTATACCAAGCTGCCGGGCGACCGGATTCAGATTACCTTCAAGATGACGAAGCCGCCCGCCGAGCCGAACGCCTTCACCATCACCAATCCGGCGCGCATCTCGCTGGATTTTCCCAACACCCGTGTCGGGATGGAGAAGAAAAGTCTCGCGGTCAAGGAAGCAGCCGTGACCAGCGTGACCGCGATCGAGGCCGAGGACCGCACGCGCGTGGTGCTGAGCCTGATCAAGCCGGTGGCGTACTCCACCAGCATCGACGGCAACAATTTCGCCGTGACCGTGGAAGCGCCCGTCAGCGCCATCGCCGGGGCGGTTGAACCGAAGACCACGCATTTCGCCAGCACCCGCAAGAGCGGAAAATACAGCCTGAAAGGCATCGATTTCCGGCGCGGCCCGCAGGGCGACGGCAAGATCATCATCAACCTGTCCGACCCCGCGGTGGGCATCGACATCCGCGAGCAGGCCGGCGAGATCATGCTGGACTTTCTGAATACCTCGGCGTCCGCCGAGCTGCAGCGCCGGCTCGACGTGGTCGACTTCGCCACGCCGGTGCAGACGATCGACACCTTCGCCCAGGGCAAGAACACGCGCATGATTATCACGCCCAAGGGCAAGTACGAGCACCTGGCCTACCAGACCGGCAATGTCTTCACCGTCAGCGTCAAGCCGGTGATCGAAAAACCGGACGAGAAAAAGGTGGATGAGTTCGGCTATTCCGGCGAAAAGCTGTCGCTCAATTTCCAGAACATCGAGGCGCGCGCCGCGCTGCAGGTGCTGGCCGACTTCACCGGTCTCAACTTCGTCGTGAGCGACACGGTCAAGGGTTCGCTGACGCTGCGCCTGAAGGACGTGCCATGGGATCAGGCGCTGGACCTGATTCTGGACAGCAAGAATCTGGCGATGCGCCGCAAGGGCAACGTGATCACGGTGGCGCCCGCGCCCGAGGTGGCGGCCAAGGAGAAGGCCAATCTGGAGGCGACCAAGGCGGTCGTCGAGCTTGAGCCGCTGGTCTCGGAGCTGATCCAGATCAACTATGCCAAGGCCGAAGACATCGCATCCCTGCTCAAGTCCATCAAGGCCGTGACCACCGCCACCAGCCAGGAACATCCGGTGTTCGGCAGTGCCGCCACCGGCGCCACCGTCGAGCGCACAAGTTCCTCGAATACGCTGTTGTCACCGCGCGGTCAGGTGACCGTGGATGAACGCACCAATTCCCTCCTGATCCAGGACACGCCAGGCAAGATCCGCGAGGTGCGCCAGCTGATTGCCAAGCTGGATCAGCCCGTGCGCCAGGTGATGATCGAATCCCGCCTGGTGGAGGCGACCGACAATTTCAGCAAATCGCTTGGCGTGCGGTTCGGCACCAAGTATGCCGACACCAACCGGCCCAGCGGCCGGAACGGGGCGGTGTCGGGTACGGTGGCCGACAGCTCCTCGATCGTTTCGGCCGGCACCCTGACGGCCAATTCCAGCGGCCTGAACGTCAATCTGCCGTCCGCGGGTATCGGCAATTCCCTTGCCGGCTCTATCGGCATCACCATCGCCAAAGTTGGTTCCAATGGCGGTCTGTTGAACCTGGAGCTGTCAGCCCTGGAACAGGAGGGCAAGGGCAAGATCATCTCCAGTCCTCGCGTCATCACCGCCAACCAGAAAATGGCGCGCATCGAGCAGGGCCAGGAGCGCGTGTTCACCACCAACGTGCTGGGCGTCGGCGGCGTGGTGACCAAGAAGGCCACGCTCAAGCTGGAAGTCACGCCGCAGATCACGCCGGATGACCGCGTCAATCTGGATGTGAATATCACCAAGGACAATTTCGCTGACGCCGTCAATGGCATCCTGAACGTCAAGGAGATCAAGACCCAGGTGCTGCTCGACAACGGTGAGACCGTGGTTATCGGTGGTATCTACGAACAGGACAAGGTGGACACCGTCACCAAGGTCCCGTTTTTCGGGGATCTCCCTCTGCTGGGCTGGATGTTCAAGAGCAAGGAAAACCAGGACAACCGGACCGAACTGCTGATTTTCCTCACGCCCCGGATTCTGTCGGATAACCTGAGCCTGCGCTGAGTCTCGCACGGCAACCCCGCCGCCATCCGGCGGCGGGGTTGCTTGATTTATGGTCAGGATGCTGGCATACCTGAACCATGAGTCGCCTGGACAATATCTTCCTGATTGGTCCGATGGGAGCGGGTAAATCCACCATTGGACGCCATCTTGCTGAATTGCTGAGCAAGAATTTCCTGGATTCCGACCAGGAGATCGAGAAACGCACCGGCGCCGGCATCCCGCTCATATTCGAAATCGAGGGCGAGGCCGGTTTCCGCCACCGCGAATCGTCGGTGCTGGATGACCTGACGCGCCAGTCCAATCTGGTGCTGGCCACCGGTGGCGGCGCGATCCTGTCGCCGGACAATCGCAAGTTCATGCGTGAACGCGGTCTCGTGGTCTATCTGCACGCCCCGCTGGAAACGCTGCTGGCGCGCACCCGCCGCGACCGTCATCGCCCGCTGCTGCAGACCACCGACCGGCGCCGCACGCTCGAGGATATTCTCAGGGCGCGCGAGCCGATTTATCGCGAAGTGGCGGACATCGTCATCGAAACCTCGCACCGTTCCCCGATGAGCGTAGCGCGCGAAATCGCGCGCAAACTGGAATCGCATGCCAAAAATGAAAACCTTGCCTCTTGATCTCGGCGAGCGCAGCTACCCGATCTACATCGGTGCCGGCCTGCTCGACCGGGCCGAGCTGCTGAAACGGCATATCGCCGGCAGTCGCGTCGCGATCGTGACCAACGAAACCGTGGCGCCGTTGTATCTGGCGAAAGTGCGCGCGCACGTGAACACACTGCAACCGGTGGAGGTGATCCTACCGGACGGTGAACAATACAAGACGCTCGAGGTGCTGAACCGGATTTTCGACGCATTGCTGGCGGCGCGCTGCGACCGCCGCACCACGGTCATCGCGCTCGGCGGCGGCGTCATCGGCGACATGGCCGGTTTCGCCGCCGCCAGTTACCAGCGCGGCGTGCCCTTCATCCAGGTGCCGACCACCCTGCTGTCGCAGGTGGATTCCTCGGTCGGCGGCAAGACCGGGGTCAATCATCCGCTCGGCAAGAACATGATCGGCGCGTTTTACCAGCCGCGCGCGGTCATCATCGATACCGACACGCTCAATACGCTGCCGGACCGGGAATTGTCGGCAGGGCTGGCGGAGGTGATCAAGTACGGCCTGATTCGCGACCCCGGATTTCTTGCCTGGCTGGAAACGAATCTGGACAAGTTGCTGGCGCGCGACCCGGAGGTGCTGGCCCATGCCATCCACGTCTCCTGCCGCAACAAGGCCGAGGTGGTGGCCGCGGACGAGCGCGAGTCCGGGGTGCGCGCCACGCTCAATCTGGGCCACACTTTCGGCCACGCCATCGAGACCGGCCTGGGTTACGGCGACTGGCTGCACGGCGAGGCCATCGCCGCCGGCATGGTGATGGCGGCGGACCTGTCGCGCCGGCTCGGCTGGCTGACGCCGGCGGACACCGCGCGCATCGAGAAGCTGATCCGGCGCGCGCGCCTGCCGGTGCGCGCCCCCGACGCGCTGTCGCCGGCGCGTTTTCTCGAGCTCATGGCCGTGGACAAGAAGGTGCTGGACGGCCGCCTGCGCCTGGTGTTGCTCAAGCATCTCGGCGAGGCCGTGGTCACCGACGAATACCCGCGCGCCGAGCTCGAGGCCACGCTCGCGAGCATGCGCGCAGCGGCGTAAAAATGAAAATCAGCCACAGAGCAAAAAACTGCATTTTCTTTTATCGCTGTGATCTCTGTGCCCTCTGTGGCAAAAAATATCATTAATTCATGCTTGCACCTTACGCGGCCACGGACCAAACCTCTCGCGGGCGGCGCCACCCCGAGCCCGCCCCGGCGCACCGCTCCGAGTACCAGCGCGACCGCGACCGCATCATCCACTGCGCCGCGTTCCGCCGTCTTGAATACAAGACCCAGGTCTTCATCAACCACGAAGGCGACCTGTTCCGAACCCGCCTGACGCACTCGATCGAGGTGGCGCAGATCGCACGCTCCGTGGCCCGCGCGCTCGGGCTCAACGAGGACCTGACCGAGGCGATCGCGCTGGCACACGATCTCGGGCACACGCCCTTCGGCCACTCCGGCCAGGACGCGCTCAACGAATGCATGAAGCCGTACGGCGGCTTCGAGCACAACCTGCAATCGCTGCGCGTGGTGGATGTGCTGGAGGAGCGCTATGCCGAATTTCCCGGCCTCAATCTCACCTTCGAGACGCGCGAGGGCATTCTCAAGCACTGCTCGCTCAAAAATGCCCGCGAGCTGGGCGACCTGGGAAAACGGTTCCTGGAAAAGACCCAGCCGGGCCTGGAGGCCCAGCTGGTCAATCTTGCCGACGAGATCGCCTACAACAACCACGACGTGGACGACGGCCTGCGTTCCGGGCTGATCACGCTGGAACAACTCAAGCCCATCGCCCTGTTCGCCGGACAGTACAACGAGGTCATGCGGCGCTACCCGGGCATTGCTCCGCGCCGCGCTGTCTACGAAACCATCCGCCGCATGATCGGTCAGGTGGTCACCGACCTGATCGAGAACAGCCGGCGCCGCATCGCGCAATCCCAGATCGCGAGCATCGAGGACGTGCGTCGCCAGCCCGAGCCACTCATCGCCTATACCCCGGAAATCGCGGAAAAATCGCGCGAGCTCAAGCGCTTCCTGCGGCAGAACCTGTACGCGCACGAGCGCGTGACGCGCATGATGGGCGAGGCCGTGAAGATCGTGCGCGATCTGTTCGAAACCTTCATGCAGGATGTCAGCCTGCTGCCGCCGCAATACCAGGAAAAACTGCCGCCGCCGGAGGCGGCCGGGGAACGGGCCCGGGTCGTGGCCGACTATATCGCCGGCATGACCGACCGTTACGCCATGCGCGAGCATGCGCGCCTGTTCGGCCGTTCCGGCGCGCCAGTCTGAGCCCAAAAGCCGTTTTCGCTCAACCGCTTCTTTCCCGGGCGCCGGAAAAGGCCGTTTTTCCACCGGTTCCATTGAACCGGCCGTGGTGGGCCGGTATACTTTTCGCCCCTTTTGCTCCGGTTTTTTCGAGATTTTCGCGGGCAGAAGAACGAATTTCCCCGATCCGGGCCAAACCCCGCTGGTGAGTTCGAAAATACGCACGGCTGTCCGGCGCACCCGCGGACGGTGCCGGGTTGCTACCGGCAGTGAGTGAATGAAGGTGAATGAATTTGAACCAGCATAACAAACAACAGGGCCTCTACGATCCGGCCACCGAGCACGACGCCTGCGGCGTGGGCTTCGTGGTGGACATGAAGGGCCGTCGCTCGCACAAGATCGTCGCGCAGGCGTTGACGGTTCTGCGCAACCTCATGCATCGCGGCGCCTGCGGTTGCGAGGAGAACACCGGCGACGGCGCGGGCATCCTGATCCAGCTGCCGCATGTCTTTCTGAGCCGCGAGTGCGGCAAGCTCGGTATCAAGCTGCCGGAACCCGGTCATTACGGCGCCGGCACGGTGTTCCTGCCGCGCGACGCCGCTGAGGCGCGCCGCTGCCAGGAGCTGTTCGACGCCATCGTGCGCGAGGAAGGACAGACCCCGCTCGGCTGGCGTGACGTGCCGGTGGACGACTCTTCCCTCGGTCCGACGGCACGTTCGGCCGCCCCCCTGTTCCGCCAGATTTTCATCGGCCGCGCCCCCGGCATCGCCGATGACATGGTCTTCGAGCGCAAGCTGTACGTGATCCGCATGCGCATCGAGCACGCCATCTGGAATTCGGACCTGAAGGAGCGCGGGCTGTTCTACGTTCCCAGCCTGTCGGCGCGCACCCTGGTGTACAAGGGCATGCTCACGCCGACCCAGGTGGAGCCGATGTTCCCCGATCTGGCCGACCCGGCGGTGGAATCGGCGCTGGCGCTGGTGCACTCGCGCTTTTCGACCAACACCTTCCCGTCCTGGCCGCTGGCGCACCCGTTCCGCTACATCGCGCACAACGGCGAGATCAACACCCTGCGCGGCAACATCAACTGGATGCGTGCGCGCGAGGCGCTGTGCGCCTCGCCGCTGTTCGGCGACGACCTGAAGAAGATCCTGCCGATCGTGATGGAGAACGGCTCGGACTCGGCCACCTTCGACAACGTGCTGGAATTCCTTACCATGGCCGGGCGCGAGCTGCCGCACGCGGTGCTCATGATGATCCCGGAGGCCTGGAGCGGGCACGAGATGATGGACGAGGACCGCAAGGCCTTCTACGAATACCACGGCTGCCTGATGGAACCGTGGGACGGCCCGGCCTCGATCGCCTTCACCGACGGCACCGTCATCGGCGCCATTCTCGACCGCAACGGCCTGCGCCCGTCGCGCTATTACGTCACCAAGGACGGCCTGGTGGTCATGGCCTCCGAGGTCGGCGTGCTCGACATCCCGCCGGAGAACGTGCTCATCAAGGAACGCCTGCACCCGGGCCGCATCTTCCTGGTGGACACGCGCGAGGGCCGCATCATCGACGACGCCGAGCTCAAGCAGCGTTACGTCGGCGCGCAGCCATATAAAGACTGGCTGAAGCAGAACCTGGTGCCGCTCGACCAGTTGCCCGCGCCGCCGCAGTTGCCGGAGCCGGACCACGCCACCGTGCTGCAACGCCAGCAGGCCTTCGGCTACACCCACGAGGACCTGCGCATCCTGATGGCGCCGATGGCGCAGAAGGGCGAGGAGCCGGTGGGTTCCATGGGCAACGACGCCGCGCTGGCGGTGCTGTCGGACCGGCCGCGCCTGCTGTACGACTATTTCAAGCAGCTGTTCGCGCAGGTGACCAACCCGCCGCTGGACGCCATCCGCGAGGAGCTGGTGACGCAGATCGAAACCCCGCTCGGCCCGGAGAGCAACCCGCTCCAACCCGGCCCGGAATCCTGTCGCCTGCTCAAGCTCAAGACGCCGATCCTGAGCAACGAGGAACTGGCGAAGATCCGTCATCTCGACCGCCCCGGCTTCAAGACCGTGACGCTGCCGATGCTGTTCCCGGCCGGTTCCGACGGGCAGGGGCTGGCGCGCGCGCTGGACCAGCTGTGCCGCCAGGCCGATGACGCCATCGCCCGCGGCGCGACTTTCATCATCCTCTCGGACCGCGGCGTGGACGCGCAGCACATGCCGATGCCGGCGCTGCTGGCCACGGCCGGCGTGCACCATCACCTGGTGCGCGCGGGCGCGCGCGTCAAGGTCGGGCTCATCGTCGAGTCCGGCGAGCCGCGCGAGACGCACCACATGGCGCTGCTGCTGGGCTACGGCGCCGGCGCGATCAATCCCTACCTCGCGTTCGAGACGCTCGACGACATGATCCGCCAGGATCTGCTGAAGGGCATGGACCACGCCGCCGCGGTCAAGAACTACATCAAGGCCTGCAACAAGGGCGTGGTGAAGGTCATCTCCAAGATGGGCATCTCCACCATCCAGTCCTACCGCGGCGCGCAGATCTTCGAGGCCATCGGCCTGGACAAGGCGTTCGTGGACAGGTATTTCACCTGGACCGCCTCGCGCGTCGGCGGCATCGGCATCAACGTCGTGGCGCAGGAGACGGGACTGCGGCATCACCGCGCCTATCCCGAGCGGCCGGTGGGTCCGCCCGAGCTCGACTGGGGCGGGCACTACCAGTGGCGCCGCGACGGCGAGTATCACATGCTCAATCCCGACACCGTGGCGAAGCTGCAGCACGCCACGCGCGCCAATTCGTACGAGAAGTTCAGGGAATTCTCGCGCGCCTGCGACGACGGCGCGCAGCACCTCGCGACCCTGCGCGGCTTGATGGAATTGAAGCTGGCCGACCGGCCGATCCCGATCGACGAGGTCGAGCCGGTGGAATCCATCATGCAGCGCTTCGCCACCGGCGCCATGTCCTACGGCTCGATCAGCATCGAGGCGCACGAGGCGCTGGCGGTCGCCATGAACCGCATCGGCGCGCGCTCCAACTGCGGCGAGGGCGGCGAGGACCCGGATCGCTACGGCACCCACCGCAACTCGCGCATCAAGCAGGTGGCCTCGGGCCGTTTCGGCGTCACCAGCCATTATCTCGTCAACGCCACCGACCTGCAGATCAAGATGGCGCAGGGCGCCAAGCCGGGCGAGGGCGGCCAGCTGCCCGGGCACAAGGTCTATCCGCCGATCGCCAAGGTGCGCATGTCCACGCCCGGCGTCGGCCTGATCTCGCCGCCGCCGCATCACGACATCTACTCGATCGAGGACCTGGCGCAGCTGATCCACGACCTCAAGAACGCCAACCGCGAGGCGCGCGTGCACGTCAAGCTCGTGTCCGAGGTCGGCGTCGGCACCATCGCCGCCGGCGTGGCCAAGGCGCACGCCGACGTGGTGCTGATCTCCGGCCATGACGGCGGCACCGGGGCCAGCCCGCTGTCCTCGCTCAAGCACGCGGGGTTGCCGTGGGAGCTGGGCGTGGCCGAGACCCAGCAGGTGCTGGTGATGAACAAGCTGCGCGACCGCATCGTGGTGCAGACCGACGGCCAGATGAAGACCGGCCGCGACGTCGTGATCGCCGCGCTGCTGGGCGCGGAAGAATACGGCTTCTCGATCGCGCCGCTGATCGTGCTCGGCTGCATCATGATGCGCGTGTGCCACCTCAACACCTGCCCGGTCGGCATCGCCACCCAGGACCCGGAACTGCGCAAGAAATTCGCCGGCAACCCGGAGCACGTGGTGAACTTCTTCCGCTTCGTGGCGCAGGAGACGCGCGAGTGGATGGCGCGGCTCGGCTTCCGCTCCATGGACGAGATGATCGGGCGCGTGGACCGCATCAATGTGAGAAAGGCCGTGGACCACTGGAAGGCGCGCGGCCTGGATTTCTCTCAGATCCTGCACCAGCCCGAGGCCGGTGCCGGGGTGGCGACGCGCTGCGTGCGCGCGCAGGATCACGGTCTCGACAAGTCGCTGGACCTCACCACCATCCTGCCGCTGTGCCGCGAAGCGCTGGAATCGAAGAAGCCGGTGGACATCATCCTGCCGATCCGCAACGTCAACCGCACGGTGGGCACGATTCTGGGCTCCGAGGTCAGCAAGCGCTACGGCGCCGACGGCCTGCCGGAGGACACCATCCGCATCCATTTCAACGGCTCCGCCGGCCAGAGCTTCGGCGCCTTCATCCCCAAGGGGCTGACCTTCACGCTCGAGGGTGACGCCAACGACTACATCGGCAAGGGGCTGTCCGGCGGCAAGCTCATCGTGTATCCGCCGCGCCAGGCGAGCTTCGTGCCGGAGGAGAACATCCTCATCGGCAACGTCGCGCTGTACGGCGGGACCTCTGGCGAGGCCTATTTCCGCGGCATGGCCGGCGAGCGCTTCTGCGTGCGCAACTCCGGCGTGCACGCCGTGGTCGAGGGCGTGGGCGACCACGGCTGCGAATACATGACCGGCGGGCGCGTGGTGGTGATCGGCCGCACCGGGCGCAACTTCGCGGCCGGCATGTCCGGCGGCATCGCCTACGTGCTGGACGCAGCCGGCGACTTCCGGCGCCGCTGCAACCTGGCCATGGTGGACATCGACGCGCTCAGCGCCGCCGAGGACATCGAGCTGGTGAAAGACCTGCTCAAGCGCCATGTCCATCACACCGGCAGCACGGTGGCGGAAACTATCCTCGGCAACTGGAAGGCCATGCAGGCGAAATTCGTCAAGGTCACGCCGAAGGATTACAAGCGCGTGCTCGAGGCCATTTCCAAGGCGCGCCAGAGCGGAATCCCGGAGGACAAGGCGGTGATGGAAGCGGCGCATGGGTAAGATCACCGGCTTCATCGAGTTTCACCGCGCCAAGCAGCCCTACCGTCCCGTCGCCGAACGGCTGAAGGACTGGAAGCAGGTGATGGCGCCGTTCGCCGAGGGCGAACTCAGGCAGCAGGGCGCGCGCTGCATGGACTGCGGCATCCCGTTCTGCCACCAGGGCTGCCCGCTGGGCAACCTCATCCCCGACTGGAACGACCTGGTGTATCGCGGCCAGTGGCAGGAGGCCATCGAGCGCCTGCACGCGACCAACAACTTCCCGGATTTCACCGGCACGCTCTGTCCCGCGCCCTGCGAGGGGGCGTGCGTGCTCGGCATCAACGACGATCCGGTGACCATCAAGGCCATCGAGCTCGCCATCATCGAGCGCGCCTTCCGGGAAGGCTGGATCAAGCCCGAGCCGCCCAAGGTGCTCACCGGCAAGAAGGTCGCCGTCGTCGGTTCCGGCCCCGCCGGCCTGGCCGCCGCGCAGCAACTGCGCCGCGCCGGTCACGAGGTCACGGTGTTCGAGCGCGATGACCGCATCGGCGGCCTGCTGCGCTACGGCATTCCCGAGTTCAAGATGGAAAAGAGGGTGCTCGACCGCCGCCTCGACCAGATGAAGGCCGAGGGCGTGGTGTTCAAGGCCAACGCCCACATCGGGGTGAACGTCCCGGTCGATGAGCTGAAGAAAAATTTCGATGCCATCCTGCTCGCGGGCGGCGCCTGCGCGCCGCGCGACCTGCCGGTCCCGGGGCGCGAGCTCCAGGGCGTGCACTTCGCCATGGATTATCTGACGCAGTCCAACCGCCGCTGCGAAGGCGACAAAATCGCCGCGGAGCGGGAGATATCCGCCAAGGGCAAGCCGGTGGTGATCATCGGCGGCGGCGATACCGGCGCCGACTGTCTCGGCACCGCCAACCGCCAGGGCGCCAAGAGCGTGCACCAGCTGGAGATCATGCCGCGCCCGCCCGAGACGCGCGCCTCCGACAATCCCTGGCCGGAATATCCGCATGTCTACCGCGTGGCCTCGGCGCACGAAGAGGGCGTGGAGCGGGTGTATTCGGTCTCGACCAAGCGCTTCCTCGACGACGGGCAGGGACGCGTCAAGGCGCTGGAGCTGGTCAAGGTCGAGGTGGTGCGCGAGCACGGCCGCGTCGTCATCAATGAAATCCCGGGGAGCACGTTCACCCTGCCGGCCGGGCTGGTGCTGCTGGCGATGGGCTTCACCGGGCCCGAGAAGCCGGGCATGCTGGAGCAACTCGGCGTGAAGTTCACCGACCGCGGCAACGTCTGGCGCGACGCCAACTGGATGACCAGCGTGCCCGGCGTGTTTGCCGCCGGCGACATGCAGCACGGCCAATCGCTGATCGTGTGGGCCATCGCCGAGGGGCGCTCGGCGGCACGCGGCATCGACAGACATCTCACGGGCGCTTCCGACCTCCCCGCGCCGCTCTGAAACTACTGGAGCCACAGAGATCACAGAGAACACAGAGACCGGCATCACGATATTTCAGCTCTGTGCTCTCTGTGATCTCTGTGGCTGAGCGATAATAAATTCATGGCTCAGCTGAAAAACGACAGATTATTGCGTGCGCTGCTGCGGCAGCCGGTGGACGTGACGCCGGTATGGATCATGCGCCAGGCCGGACGCTACCTGCCCGAGTACCGCGCGGTGCGCGAGCAGGCCGGCGACTTCAAGACGCTGTGCACCACGCCGGAGCTGGCCTGCGAGGTGACGCTGCAACCGCTGCGGCGCTTTCCGCTGGACGCCGCGATCCTGTTCTCCGACATTCTCACCATCCCCGACGCCATGGGGCTCGGGCTTTTCTTCACCGAAGGCGAGGGCCCGCAGTTCCGCAAGCCGGTGCGCAGCGCCGCCGACGTGGAGGCGTTGCCGGTGCCGGACCCCGAAGTCGAACTGCGTTACGTGATGGACGCGGTGCGCCTGATCCGGCGCGAACTGGACGGCAAGGTTCCGCTGATCGGCTTCGCCGGCAGCCCGTGGACGCTCGCCACCTACATGGTCGAGGGCGGCGGCAGCAAGGAGTTCGCCCTGGTCAAACGCATGCTGTTCGACCAGCCGGAAATCATGCACCGCCTGCTCGACGTGCTGGCGCGGTCCGTGACGGCCTATCTCAACGCGCAGGTGGCCGCCGGCGCGCAGGCGCTGATGCTGTTCGACACCTGGGGTGGCGTGCTCAGCCCGCGCGACTACCGGGAGTTCTCGCTCGCCTACATGCAGCGCATCGTGCAGGGATTGACACGCGAGCACGAAGGCCGGCGCGTGCCGGTGATCCTGTTCACCAAGAACGGCGGCCAGTGGCTGGAGGCGATGGCGGCCAGCGGTTGCGACGCGCTCGGCATCGACTGGACCACGGACCTGAACGATGCCCGCGCCCGCGTCGGCCAGCATGTCGCCCTGCAGGGCAACATGGACCCGTCCATCCTGTATGCCTCCGCCGAGCGCATTCGCCATGAGGTCGCCGCGGTTCTTGCCAGCTTCGGAAAGGGCAGCGGGCATGTTTTCAACCTCGGACACGGCATTCACCAGCATGCCGATCCGGAAAAAGTCGCGGCGGTGGTGGATACCGTGCACGAACTGAGCCGGCCCTATCACCAGGCGTAGCGCCGATGGACCACGGCCGCTGCCCGTTCGAGAAGGCCATCCTGAGCGCGCAGTGCGCCTGTGAGCTGGCCACCCGTTTTTCCGTGGCCGAGCAGATGGGTGTGAATTGTCGCTCCGGCATCGCGCGCAACAATTGCACCACGCTGCTGGCCCTGATGCGCGAGCGCGCGCGCTTCGCGCTCAGGGTTACCGACACCTCCGAGAGCCTTCCGTTCGGCAAGGAAATGAAGGTCATGATCGGCGGCCTGTTGGGATTGCAGGGCCTGCTGGCGCCGGAGGCGGATGCCGCGGGGGTGGGCAACATTCACGCGCTGGTGCGACAGGCCCAGGAACAATTCGGCGCGCTGCAGGCACTGCCGTACCAGGAGATCGTCAAATCCATTAACGCGTACCAGGCCCGGCGCCGCGGCCATGTGCCGCCCAGGTCCTGATGCCGGGCTTAAGCCGGCTTCTCCAGTATCGGCGGTAAGTCCTTGATGCGCGTTGCAGGCGCATGTTTCGCCTGACGAAACATTGTTATTTGGGGTGGGCGCGAGTAAATTGGCGTTTAATCCGCGCAAAAAATAAACGGATGTCTTGTTTCAGGTAAGAAGAACAAGAAAAACAAAACGTTCTGCGACAGCTCCACAGGGACAGGGGTGCCCGTGTCGCGTAAGCCGGCGGCTCGCGGACTACCGCCGTCCAGGCAGGAGGTGGGGTCAACTTGGTGCAGGATGAGTCCGAGGCGAGCGGAGCGTCGTCCTCGAAAAAGCTGCTTGGACTGCTGGAAGGACTGAAGCGCACACCGGTCGGTGCCGTCATCTACGACCAGGTGGCGCGCATCGTCGAGGAACAGGAAGGCGTGCAGGCCAAGGTCGATCACGTCTACGCCTCGCTGCTGCACCTGCTGCTGAACGCCTACGCGCGCGACCCGAGCGCCGATCACATCACCCGCATCAACGCGCGCCTGATCCAGTTGCGCCGCGGCCCGATCCTGCCCCGCGCCGGCAAGATTCCGGATGCCGCCATCGAAGAGAAACTCAAGCAGGCGGCCGAATCCCAGGTTCCGGGGCGCCCGGTGACACCGCCGCCTCCGCCGTCGCCGGAGCCGGCCGCGCGCGCCAGGCCGGCGCCTTCGCCGGAACCGGGCCCGGCCGCGGGCCCCGGCGCGACCGAGACCGAGCGCCGCGTCGACGCCGCGTACCGCCAGCATCTCGAGCAACAGCGCAGCGAGATCGAAAAGCTGCAGTCGACGCTGGCCAGAACCGTGTCCGACGCCATCACCCAGAATCGCGAGTTCGGCGCGCTGTTGCAGATCGAATTGCGCGCGCTGCAGCAGGCCAACGGCGACAAG
Source organism: Pseudomonadota bacterium (assembly GCA_040755435.1). Lineage (GTDB taxonomy): Bacteria > Pseudomonadota > Gammaproteobacteria > Acidiferrobacterales > Sulfurifustaceae > Sulfuricaulis. Next base: position 32,283 of record JBFMBB010000006.1, read on the forward strand.
GAGGTCGAACAGCTGAAGCAGATCCTGGTCGGCGGGCTGGAGGAGCTGATCCAGGGACAGAATTCGCTCGAGGCCAAGCTGCACAAGACCGGCGGTTATCTCCGGCTCATCAAGGCCGACAGCGAGCGGTTGCACGAGGAACTGAACAAGGTGCGGCTGCTGTCGCTGACCGACGAATTCACCGGCCTGCCCAACCGCCGCGCGTTCATGCGCCGGCTCAAGGACGAGATCAGCCGCTCGCAACGTTACGGCGCGTCGCTGGCGCTCGCCATCATCGACCTCGACGAGTTCAAGGCCATCAACGACATCCACGGCCACGCCGCCGGCGACGCCATCCTGCGCTGTTACGCCACCGACGTGCTGACGGTGTTGCGCCATCACGACCTGGTCGCGCGCTATGGCGGCGAGGAATTCGCCATCCTCATGCCCAACACCACGCGCGAGGGGGCGGTGGCGGCCATCGAGAAGGTGCGCGGCCGCGCGCTGCAGGTGATATGCGAATTCCAGGGCCGGGACTTCAAGCTTCCCACGTTTTCCACCGGCGTTGCCCTGTACGCGATCGGCGAGTCGCACACCGACCTGATCGACCGCGCCGACCGCGCCCTGTATCGCGCCAAGCGCCTGGGCCGTAACCGCATCGAACTGGAGCAGGGGCTGCCGGCGGCGACCCCGCCCCGGGGCAAGAACAGCGGCAGCGGCTGAACCCGGCCGCGGCGACGGGTTGTGAACCGGGCGGCGGGCGACTAATCTCCCTAGAGGCAGGCAATCACGCCTGCGGCAAAGGAGACGGTCTTGGCGGATTCCAACACCTCGACATCGGCGGATCCGTCGCTGCTGCAAAGCCTCAAGCTCCACCTCGATGGCCTCAAGCGCACCCAGCACGGCCAGGTGCTCTACAACCAGATCCAGCGCGGTCTTCAGAAATACGGGCACGAGGACGGGCGCATCGAGCTGGTTTTCGTCAGCTTCCTGCACGCGCTGCTCGGCAAGTACGCCACCAGCCCGGCCTGCGATCCGGCCACGCGCGTGAAGGCGCGCCTGATCCAGCAGCGCCTGACGCTGTACCTGCCCAAGACCGCTCCCGCCCCGGCGACGCCGAAGCCCGTTGCCACGCCAGTGCGCCCGGCGCCGGTTGAGCCAAAGACGGCGGCCATTGCACCGCCTGCGCCACCGCGCGCATCCGTGGCGCCGGTCCCCCCGGCGCCCGTGGCCGAAGCCAGGCCTGAACCCAGGCCAGTGCCGGTCACGCCGCCGCCGGCCGAAACCAAACCGGTCCCGGTCGTCGAGATCAAACCCGAGCCGGTGGCGCAGGCGGTGACGCCGCCGGTCGTGGACACGCCGGCGCCGGTGATCGAGACCGCAGCGCCCGTGGAACCCGCCCCGCCGTCGCAAACGGAACAGATCGAGGCGCTCGGGGACACGCTGGCGGAAAAGGTGACGGAGACCATCGCGGTGGATCAAAAATTCGGCGAGCTGCTGGAGACCGAACGCGAGGCCCTGAAGAATCTCGACGGCCCGCTGGGCGAGTTCAACGACCTCAAGCAGATCCTGGTCAAGGGCCTGAATGAACTGATCGAGGAACGCCAGGCGCTGATCGAGAAGCTTTCCAGCGCCGGCGATTATCTCAAGGCAGTGGAGACGGACCGCGAGCGCCTGCGCCAGGAGCTGAGCCATGCGCGCAAGCACAGCATGGCGGACGAGCTGACCGGCCTGCCGAAACGCGAGGTGTTCGTCAAGCAGCTCGAGGCCGAGATCGGCCGCGTGAAGCGTTACGGTTTCGCGCTCGCGGTGGCGGTGATCGACGTGGACAATCTTGAGTCGGTCAACCAGCGTTACGGCCGGGCCGCGGGCGACGCGGTATTGCGCTGTTACGCCGGACAGATCCTCGCCAAGTTCCGCACCTACGACCTGGTGGCGCGTTACGGCGGCGACGAATTCGCCGTGCTGTTCCCCAACACGCAGAAGGACGGGGCCATGCACGCGCTGGAGAAGGCGCGCAAGACCGCCGCCAGCACCTTCATCCAGCAGGAGGGGAAGAGCATCCCGCTGCCAAGTTTCTCCAGCGTGCTCACGCAGTACTCGCCGGGAGAGCCGGCATCCACCCTGCTGGAACGCGCCGACCAGACGCTGAGCCAGGCGCGGCTGGCCGGTTACAACCGCATGGTCGTGGCGCTGCCGACCGCCTGACCGTGCGCGCCGCCCGGCCGCCGCTTCTGGCCGGTCTCCATTCGATCAGTTAGTATTGCCGCCACGATCAAATGGAGGAGAACAGTCCATGCGTCTTCGGATCATTCTGGCTGCGTTGACGGCGGCTTTCAGCGGCGCGGTGGCGGCCGATTCCATCGACATCAATCTCAACGACGACAGCATCCAGGCGATCTATGCCAGCAACTGGCGCACCGCCGAAATGAACTTTGGACTGCTGACCAACACCGACACGGACGACTGGGCCGCCAGCCTGGGCCTGTTGGCCCTGGGCCAGGGGCAGACCGGTTCAAACCGGACCGAAGGCGGCCTCGGCGGCAAACTCTACCTCGCCGACGTCCGCAACGAAGACGTGCTGGCGCTCGGTCTCGGCGGCGAGTTCCGGGTCTTTCCCGGCAATGGCCCGTTCGGCTTCGGCGGCTACCTGTATTACGCCCCGAACGTGGTCACGGCCATGGACGGCGAACGCTTCTGGGAGGCCGGCGCGCGCGCCGAGTTCGAGATGGTCAGGAACAGTGCCAGCCTCTACGTCGGTTACCGCAAGATGCGCGCCGACCTCGACAGCGGTCGCGAAGTCACCGTTGATTCCGGGTTTCACGCGGGAGTGAAAATCACCTTTTAGCGCCCGCGCTTCTCCGTCCCGGTCAGCGTGAACAGCCTCTGGAACGACACGGAAGCCGCACAATTCCCGGGTGAGCTGGGGCAGCGGGTGTACAGCTCGCGCCTGCTCGGGCGCGACAAGTCGCTGGTGCTGCACAGCGGCGGCAACACCTCGGTCAAGATCACGGAGAAGAATCTCCTCGGCGAGGACGACACCCTGCTGTACGTGAAGGGCAGCGGCTGGGATCTCGAATTCATCGAGGCCGCCGGATTCTCGCCGGTGCGCATCGACCATCTGCTCAAGCTCGCCAAGCTCAGGCAGTTGTCCGACCCGCAGATGGTCAACGAATTGCGCACGCACATGACCAAAGCCTCGGCGCCGACGCCCTCGGTCGAGGCCATCCTGCACGCGATCCTGCCGCACAAATACGTGGATCACACCCACGCCGACGCCGTGATCACCATCACCAATACGGCAAACGGCCTCGAACGCATCCGCGAGATCTACGGCGACAACGTCGTCGTCGTGCCTTACGTGATGCCCGGCTTCGACCTGGCGCGCCGCTGCGCCGAGCAGTTCGCCGCCGACGCGCGCAAGAACACCATCGGCATGGTGCTGATGAATCACGGCATCTTTTCCTTCGGCAAGACGGCGCAGGAATCCTACGAGCGCATGATCGACCTGGTCACGTGGGCGGAAAATTACCTGGCCAAGCACAAGGCCTGGGTGCTGCCGGAATCGAGCGAGAAGCCGGGGACGAAACCGTTGCGCCGGGAGCTGACCGCGCTCAGGCAACAGCTTTCCGCCACCGCCGGTTTTCCCGTGATCCTCGCCGCGCACGAAGACGCCGCCAGCCTCGCCTTCGCGCGCCGCGATGACGTAAGCACAATCTCGCAGCAGGGCCCGGCAACGCCGGACCACGTGATCCGTACCAAGCGCGTTCCGATGATCGGACGCGATGTGAATGTTTATGCCGAGGCGTACAAAAAATATTTCAGCGAGCATGCGCCGAAGGCTAAGGAACCCAAGACCATGCTCGATCCCGTTCCGCGCGTGGTTCTCGATGCCGAATTCGGCGTGGCCACCGTCGGGCGCTCCGCCCGCGACGCTGCGATCGCGTATGACATCTATGCCCATACCATGGAGATCGTGCAGCGCGCGACGCTCCTGGGAGGCTATAAGGCCTTGTCGCCAAAGGACATTTTCGACGTGGAGTACTGGGACCTGGAGCAGACCAAGCTCAAGGCCGGCGGCAAGCCACCGGTGTTCGCCGGAGAAGTCGCGCTGGTCACCGGCGCTGCCTCCGGCATCGGCAAGGCCTGCGTGGATTCGCTGCTGGCGCGCGGCGCCGCGGTCGTGGGGCTCGACATCAAACCGGCCATCACCGGTATTTACAAACGCGTGGATTACCTCGGCCTGGTGTGCGACGTGACGGATGAAACCCGGCTCGCCGAGGCCCTGGAAAAAACCGCGCGCACCTTCGGCGGCCTCGACATGCTGATCCTGAACGCCGGCATGTTTCCGCCCGGCCGCCACATCGACGCCCTGAGCACCATGGAATGGGACAAGGTCATGCGGCTCAATCTCGATGCCAACCTGATGCTCATGCGCGAGGCGCATCCCTTGCTCAAGCTGGCGCCCCACGGCGGGCGCGTGGTGGTGATCGGCTCGAAGAACGTGCCCGCGCCCGGTCCGGGTGCCGCGGCCTACTCGGCCTCCAAGGCGGCACTGAACCAGCTGGCGCGCGTAGCCGCGCTCGAATGGGGCGCGGACAACATCCGCATCAACTCGCTGCACCCGAACGCCGTGTTCGACACCGGCATCTGGACCGAGGAAGTGTTACAGGCGCGCGCCAAGCACTACGGGCTCACGGTCGAGCAGTACAAGAAGAACAACGTGCTGAAAACCGAAGTCACCAGCCGCGATGTGGCCGAACTCGCGGCCGAGATGTGCGGCCCGTTGTTCGCCAAAACCACCGCCGCGCAGGTGCCGGTGGATGGGGGGAACGAACGCGTCATCTAGATGGAGGTAGATTACTCCGTTGAATGCATATGCCATACATGTTCCGCATCGCAGCTAGACTTGCCACAGCGCTGTTTCTCTCGGGCTGCGCGACGCCGGCGGTCGTCGCGCCGCCCCCGGCGGAAGTTAGAGAGGCCCGGCGAGTGGAAATCCTCGAAGCACTCACTAGCTTGGGCAGAAACGGGGATTGGCTGGTGATCCGCGGCTATCATGCCAGCGACAACGCGGTCTCGGTTCTGACCAATACTCCCTGGAGTCATGCCGCGGTTTTGGATATGGACAATCGCCAGGTTATCGAGGCGGAGAGTCAGGGGGTGCACGTCAGCCCCTTATCCGGCTTCGTCGCCAAGTCGCACCGTTTGTTGCTCATTCGGCCGAATTGGTCGACGGAGAAGTCGTCCTTCCAGGCACTTGGCGAAGCGCGGTCGCTGGTCGGGAAAGGCTATGATTTCATGGGACTCGCTGGAGTGAACGTGCCGGACCGTTACTATTGTTCGGAACTCGCCGTGGCCGTGTATAAATCCTACATACCCGAAGATGAACGCATTCCGCGTCCGGTCACTCCGGCGCAGTTGCATCATTGGGGCAGGATCCTGTACGACTCGGGCGAACCGGCAAAATAATTACCGGATTATTCTCCCGGCCCAATCCAGCACCGCCTGCACCCGTGGCACCAGCAGTCCGCGCGCGGCGTCGTATTCCAGCCAGCGGAATTCATCGTGTTCCGGCTTGCCGAGTTCCTCGGTAACGGGCAGATAAACCTCGCCCTCGGCCGATTCGGCGAGGTAATAACGCGCGATCTTGTTCTTGCCATAGGGCTCGGTTTCGGCGAACGCGTGGCCCCAGCGGAAATCGAGGCCGGTCAGCGTGGTTTCCTCCTCGACTTCGCGGATGGCGGCGGCGAGCGGGTCCTCGCCGGGCTCGACCATGCCCTTGGAGAAATCCCAGTAGTGTCCGGCGCGCAGCAGCAGGTAATGGTATTGATCGTCGAAGCGGCGGACGATGACAACGCCGGCAGAAAGCGCTGGTTTGGTATTCATGAGTCTGGGAGCCTATCAGAAAAATTCTCCACTCCCGCCCCCTCCCCCCTAACCTGTGTTCCCGCCCGGGGTGCACGAAAATCACGTGCACCCGTTCGGCGGGCGAAAGGTCCACCGGACCTTTCGCAATACTCCA
>JBFMBB010000007.1:0-36029 GCA_040755435.1 Pseudomonadota bacterium
GGCGCGGGCGAGGCGCTGATGAGCAACTACATCCCGGTGCTGCAGCACCCGCTGTTCCTGGGCGGCCTGCTGCTGTTCGCCGCCGGCACGGCCCTGCTCACGCTGCGCGCCATGGGCGCGATCCCGCCGGTGGGCCAGTGGATGCAGGGCGCGGCGGCGCTGCGCTTCGGACTCAACACCGCGGCGGTGTCGGCGGCGCTGGCGCTGATCGCCTTCGCCTGGTCGTATGTCGCGGTGCCGGCGACGCTCGCCGGCAAGCCGTATTACGAACTGCTGTTCTGGGGCGGCGGGCACGTGCTGCAATTCACCTACACGCTGCTGATGCTGGTGTCCTGGCTGTGGCTGGCCGCGGAGAGCCACGTGCGTCTCGCCCTGAGCCCGCGCGTGGCGCTGATCTTTTTCGGATTCGGCCTGGTCGCGGTGTTCTTCACGCCGATCATCTACTACTCCTATCCGGTGACCTCGGTGGAGCACATCAAGCTGTTCACCTGGCTCATGCAGTACGGCGGCAGCCTGGCGGCGCTGCCGCTGAGCCTGGCGCTGCTGCACGGGCTGTGGCGCGCGGAGCGCGCGCAGGGCGAGGCGCAGCCGCTGCGCGCCGCGCTGATCGCCTCGATGGTGCTGTTCGGCGCCGGCGGCATCATAGGATTCCTCATCACCGGCACCAACGTCACCATCCCGGCGCATTATCACGGCAGCATCGTCGGCGTGACCCTGGCGTTCATGGGGCTGACCTATCATCTGCTGCCGCGTTTCGGCTACCGCCAGCCCGACGTGAAACTGGGCCGGTTGCAGCCGTACTTTTACGGCGGCGGCCAGTTGCTGCACGTGCTCGGGCTGGTGATCTCGGGCGGTTACGGCGTGCAGCGCAAGGTCGCGGGCGCGGCGCAGGAGCTCGACACCGCGGAGCGCGTCGCCGGCATGGGGCTGATGGGGCTGGGCGGGCTGATTTCGATCATCGGCGGGTTCCTGTTCATCTATATATGTTACCGGTCCATACGGCATGGGCGGGGACAGCGCGCGTCCTGAGCCGATGGAGTAATCCTTTTTACTGACGCGGGCCGGCGCGCCTGCTGCTTCAAGCCGCGTTTCACGTCTCGAAAGAGATTGATTTCATTGTCTCCGGCAGCCAGGCCGCCGGATTGCCGTCCCTGGTTGATCCAAATCAATCACAGACGCCGCGCATTTTACGATCATGTCCGCCTCGGAGCCGCTAGCCGGCTCACACCAGAGTCATCCCTGTTTCGCCGGAGGCACATATGAGCAAAAAAATGCACGCTACCCCCATGCTGGATCAGCTCGAGAGCGGTCCCTGGCCCAGTTTCATCACCGGCATCAAGCGCCTGGCGAAGGACAACGACATGGCGGTCGACCTGCTCGGCCAGCTGGAGCATTCCTACGCAACCCGCAAGGGCTACTGGAAGGGCGGCACCGCGAGCGTGATCGGCTACGGCGGCGGCGTGATCCCGCGCTTCTCCGAGGTCGCGGAAAAATTTCCCGAGTCGAAGGAGTTCCACACTATCCGCATCATGCCGGCGCCCGGCATGCATTACTCTTCCGACATCCTGCGCAAGTTCTGCGACATCTGGGAGAAGCACGGCTCCGGCCTGATCGCGCTCCACGGCCAAACCGGCGACATCATGCTGCAGGGCTGCACCACGGAAAAAATCCAACCCTGCTTCGACGAGTTCAACGAGCTCGGATTCGACATGGGCGGGGCCGGACCGTCGGTGCGCACCGGCATGTCCTGCGTGGGGCACGCGCGCTGCGAACACTCCTGCTATGACGAGGGGCGCGCCCACCGCGAGGTGCTGAACACTTTCATCGACGACATCCACCGGCCGGCGCTGCCGTACAAGTTCAAGTTCAAGTTCTCGGGCTGCGGCAACGACTGCATGAACGCGGTGCAGCGTTCCGACATGGCCGTGATCGGCACCTGGCGCGACGACATCCAGGTGGACCAGGCGGAAGTCAAAAATTTCGTGAAGGCCAAGGGCCGCGAGTACGTGATCGACAACGTCGTCACGCGCTGCCCGACGCAGTGCCTGAAGCTCAAGGCCGACGACACGCTCGAAATCGACAACCGCAATTGCGTCCGCTGCATGCACTGCATCAACGTCATGACCAGGGCGCTGTCGCCGGGCAAGGACCGCGGCGTCACCATCCTCGCGGGCGGCAAGCGCACGCTCAAGATAGGCGACCTCCTGGGAACCATGATCGTGCCGTTCATGAAACTGGAAACCGACGAGGATTTCGAGAAGCTGGTGACGCTGAGCAGGAACCTCATGGAGTTCTGGGTGGAAAACGGCCTGGAGCACGAGCGCTGCGGCGAGATGATCGAGCGCATCGGCCTCAACAACCTGATCGAGGGCCTCGGCATGGAGGTGGACCCGAACATGGTGCGTCACCCCCGCACCAATCCCTATGTCCGCCTGGACGGCTGGGACGACGAGATCGAGCGCCTGAAGCAGGTCAAGGCCGGCTGAGCAACACCAATCACGAATTCAACGGAGGCTATCCATGTCCGCACAACCCCGCATGCCCACCGAGTCCGGCACCCCGGATCATTTCCAGTACCTGCACCCGGTATTGAAGCGCAACTACGGCCAGTGGGCCTGGCACGAACGCCCGCGCCCCGGCGTGCTGCATCATGTCTCGAAGACCGGCGACCAGGTCTGGACCGTGCGCGCCGGCACCCAGCGGCAGATGGACGTGTACACCATCCGCAAGCTGTGCGACATCGCCGACAAATACGCCGACGGCTACATGCGCTTCACCATCCGTTCCAACATCGAGTTCATGGTGACGGATGAAAACAGGGTCAAACCGCTGATCGAGGCGCTCACGAAGGAAGGTTTCCCGATCGGCGGCACCGGCAACTCCGTGTCCATGATCTCGCACACCCAGGGCTGGCTGCACTGCGACATCCCCGGCACCGACGCCTCGGGCGTGGTCAAATCGTTGATGGATGTGCTGCATGACGAATACATCCGGGAGGAAATGCCGAACCGGGTCAAGATCACCACCTCCTGCTGCCAGATCAACTGCGGCGGCCAGGGCGACATCGCCATCAACGTGCAGCACACCAAGCCGCCCAAGATCAATCACGACCTGGTGGCGAACCTGTGCGAACGGCCGAGCGTGGTGGCGCGCTGCCCGGTGGCGGCGATCCGGCCCGCCTTGGTCAACGGCAAACCGTCGCTGGAGGTGGACGAAAGGAAATGCATCTGCTGCGGCGCCTGTTATCCGCCTTGCCCGCCGATGCAGATCAACGACCCGGAACATTCCAAGATCGCCATCTGGGTCGGCGGCAAGAACTCCAACGCCCGCTCCAAGCCCTCGCTGCACAAGCTGGTGGCCGCCGGCATCCCGAACAACCCGCCGCGCTGGCCGGAAGCGGCCGCGGTCGTGAAAAAGATCCTCGCCGTGTACAAGCAGGACGCGCATGCCTGGGAGCGCATGGGCGAATGGGTCGAGCGCATCGGCTGGCCGCGCTTCTTCGAGCTGACCGGGCTGCCGTTCACCAAGTTCCATGTCGACAACTGGCGCGGCGCGCGCGCCAGCCTCAACACCTCGGCGCACGTGCGCTTCTGACGGCAGTTTCCAGGGGAGGGGAGGCAAGCAAGGGCGGGGGAAACCCCGCCCTTTGCGTTGATGCGCGGCTTACGAACGCCTGTGACCGCGCCGTCTTGCCTGGGCAAACGTCCGGCGGAAAATCCTGAAGCGCTTCGTGGCGGTATTTTTTTCCGCTTCCCGCATTGATCGCGAGTCTATTCCGGGATAGGCCGTTTATCCACGTTGGCGAAATGCCTGGCTCCGTTGGGTTCACTTGACCTAGGTCAAGCATGCCGGCGCCTGCATTACCAATCATGGCCGCGTGGAAAAACGGTATCGACTTGAGCCGGCGGCGGCGATCGAAAGCCACGTCTTCTCAAGCAACGAACCGGCGGCGTGAAACCATTCCCGACCCGAGGAGAAAGCACATGAGTAAAAAGACGCACCCCACCCCGATGCTGGACCAGCTCGAAAGCGGCCCCTGGCCGAGCTTCGTCAGCGGCCTGAAACGCCTGGCGAAGGACAAGGACATGGCGGCAGACCTGCTCGGCCAGCTGGAGCACTCCTACCAGACCAAAAAGGGCTACTGGAAGGGCGGCACCGCGAGTGTGAAAGGCTACGGCGGCGGCGTGATCCCGCGCTTTACCGAACTCATGGACAAGGACGGCAAGCCGATGTTTCCCGATGCCGCCGAGTTCCATACCCTGCGCATCATGCCGCCGCCCGGCATGCACTACGACACCGATATCCTGCGCAAATTCTGCGACGTGTGGGAGAAGCACGGCTCGGGCCTCATCGCGCTGCACGGCCAGAGCGGCGACATCATGTTCCAGGGTTGCACCACCGAAAGCATCCAGCACGCCTTCGACGAGATCAACGAACTCGGCTTCGACATGGGCGGCGCCGGTCCGTCGGTGCGCACCTCCATGTCCTGCGTCGGCCATGCGCGCTGCGAGCACTCCTGCTTCGACGAGGGGCGCGCGCACCGCACCGTGATGAACACCTTCACCGACGACCTGCACCGCCCGGCGCTGCCCTACAAGTTCAAGTTCAAGTTCTCCGGCTGCGGCAACGACTGCATGAACTCGATCCAGCGTTCCGACATGGCCGTCATCGGCACCTGGCGCGACGATATCCAGGTGAACCAGGCGGAGGTGAAGAATTTCGTCAAGGCCAGGGGCCGCGGGTACGTGATCGACAACGTCATCACGCGCTGCCCGACCCATGCACTCAGGCTCAAGGACGACGACAGCCTCGAAATCGACAACCGCAACTGCGTCAAGTGCATGCACTGCATCAACGTCATGACCAGGGCGCTGTCGCCGGGCAAGGATCGCGGCGTGACCATCCTCATGGGTGGCAAGCGCACGCTCAAGATCGGCGATCTCATGGGCACGGTGATCGTGCCGTTCATGAAGCTTGAAACCGAGGAGGATCACGAGCAGCTCGTCGACCTCGCCCGCAACACCATCGAATTCTGGGCCGAGAACGGCCTGGAGCACGAGCGCTGCGGCGAGATGATCGAACGCATTGGTCTCAACAACTTCCTGGAAGGCATCGGCAGGGAAGTTGATCCGAACATGATCAACCATCCACGTTCCAATCCCTTCATCCGCCTGGACGGCTGGGACGAGGAAGTGGCGCGTCTGCAAAGCCTGAAGAAGGCATCCGGCGGCTGATCCAGGGCTTGAATAAGCCGATTGCCAGAAACGAAACGAATTTCCCCGGAGGTAACCATGACGACTGAACAGCGTGTAGCCATCGAGTCCGGCGTGCCGGACCATTTCCAGTACATGCACCCGACCCTGCGGCGCAACTATGGCCAATGGGCCTGGCACGACCGCCCGCGGCCCGGCGTGCTGCATCACGTTGCGCAGAGCGGCGAAGAAGTCTGGACCGTGCGCGCCGGCACCCAGCGGCAGATGGATGTGCATACCATTCGCAAACTGTGCGATATCGGAGACAAGTATGCCGACGGCCACGTGCGCTTCACCATCCGCTCCAACATCGAGTTCATGGTGGCGGATGAAAAGAAAGTGAAACCGCTGGTGGAAAAGCTCGAGCAGGAAGGCTTCCCCGTCGGCGGCACCGGCAATTCCGTGTCCATGATCTCGCACACCCAGGGCTGGCTGCACTGCGACATCCCGGCCTCCGACGCCTCGGGGGCGGTCAAGTCGCTGATGGATGAGCTGCACCAGGAGTTCATCCACGAGGAAATGCCGAATCGCGTCCGCATCACCACCTCCTGCTGCCAGATCAACTGCGGCGGCCAGGGCGACATCGCGATCAATATCCAGCACACCAAGCCGCCCAAGATCAATCACGACCTCGTGGCCAACATCTGCGAGCGCCCCTCGGTGGTGGCGCGCTGCCCGGTGGCGGCGATCCGTCCGGCCATGGTAAACGGCAGGCCGTCGCTGGAGGTCGACGAGAAGAAGTGCATCTGCTGCGGCGCCTGCTTCCCGCCCTGCCCGCCGATGCAGATCAACGATCCGGAGCATTCCAAGTTCGCCATCTGGGTCGGCGGCAAGAATTCGAACGCGCGCAGCAAGCCGATGTTCCACAAGCTGGTGGCCGCGGGCGTGCCGAACAACCCGCCGCGCTGGCCCGAGGTCGCCGCGATCGTGAAGAAGATCCTGCGCGTGTACAAGGAAGACGCGCATGATTGGGAGCGCATGGGCGAATGGGTCGAGCGCATCGGCTGGCCGCGCTTCTTCGAGTTGACCGAGTTGCCATTTACCAAATATCACCTGGACAACTGGCGTGGCGCGCGTGCCAGCCTGAACTCCTCGGTGCATATCCGGTTCTGACGGCGGTTTCCGCCGGAGGCAGCCGAAGGGCGGGGGAGACCCCGCCCTTTGTGTTGGCGCGCGGATTACGAACGCATGAGGCGGCCGAGAATCTCGAACGAGACCAGCGCCAGCACCAGGATGATGACGAAGAAGATGACCGAGCGGTTCTCGAACGGGCGCCCGCGCGCGGATTCGATGCGGTCCAGGATCCAGTCGGACGCGAAATAGAGCCCGATGGCGACCAGCGTGAAGTAGATTATTTCCACCGTGTTTGCGCCTGTTGATCGATTGTCGCCGGATTCTAACGTGTTGCGCCAACTGGCATTTGACAGAAATCAAGGCTCCTATACTCTGCGTGTATCAGGCTGATTCCGGCCCATTCCAGAATATCCGCCGATTCGCATGAGTATTTCGTGAGATTCCCGGTCCTGTTGCTTCGCCTGCTGTTACTGTGCCTGCTTGCGGGCATGGCGCTGGCAGCGCGCGCCGAGCCCATTGATGAGCGCTATCCGGCGGTGAAGGAGTTTTTCCCGCAGGCGGACCGCTTCGGCGCGATCGAAGGCGATCCGCCGGCCGCCGCGGTTTACCAGGGCGACCGGCTGCTCGGCTACGCCTACCTGACCAGCGACATCCTCCGCATCCCGGCCTATTCCGGGCATCCCATCAACACCCTGGTCGGTTTCGACCTCACGGGGAAAATCGTCGGCATCCGCATCGTCGAGCACCAGGAGCCGATCCTGGTGGTGGGCATCACCGAGGAACGCCTGCAGCAGTTCGCGCGCCAGTACCAGGGCAAATCCGTGTTCGATGACATCGTCATCGGCAGCGGCGGCGCGGGGCAGGTGGTGGTGGACGCCATCTCCGGCGCCACCATCACGGTGATGGTCGAGAACGCCAGCGTCACGCGCTCGGCCCGGCACGTGGCCCGTTCGCGCGGCCTGACCCCTCCGGCCTCGCCCGTTGCCACGCAAGCGCCGGCCGAAGTGGTGGCGCCGGCTGCGTCGCCGTCGAGCGCCGCTCCAGTCGCCTCGGAGGCACCGGTTTCGCGGCCGCCCGCCCCCGTCGCGACGGTGCCACGCGCGTCCACGGCGGCGAAATCCGGTTCCGTTTCCGCCATCCCGCCCGCCGAGGAGCCGATCTGGGTGAGCGTGTGGCGCAAGCGCACGTTCCAGATCGCGGTCATGATCGCCGGCCTGACGTTCCTGACGCTGGTGCTGATATTCCAGGACTGGCTCGCGAAGCGCCCGCGCCTGCTGGTTTACGTGCGCGACGGTTTCCTGCTGTACACGATTTTTTTCATCGGCTGGTATTCGCTGGCGCAGCTCTCGGTCGTCAACGTGCTCACCTTCACGCATTCCATCATGCGCGGTTTCCAGTGGGAGGGTTTCCTCATCGATCCGATGATGTTCATCCTGTGGTCGTTCGTGGCGGTGACGCTGCTGCTGTGGGGGCGCGGCGTCTATTGCGGCTGGCTGTGCCCGTTCGGCGCGCTGCAGGAGCTGACGCAGCAGATCGCGCGCAAGTTCAACGTGCGCCAGTTCGAGTTCTCGCAGATGGTGCACGAACGCCTGTGGGCGCTGAAGTACATCATCCTGCTGGTGCTGTTCGGCGTGTCGCTGCAGTCGCTGACGCAGGCCGAGCGCCTGGCCGAGGTCGAGCCGTTCAAGACCGCCATCACCATGCGCTTCCAGCGCGAGTGGGGCTACGTCGTGTTCGCCGCCGGCATGATCCTGGTGTCCGCCATCAACCGCAAGTTCTACTGCAAGTACCTCTGTCCGCTCGGCGCGGCGCTGACCATCCCGGGCAAGTTCCGCATTTTCGACTGGCTGCGCCGGCACCGCGAATGCGGCCGCCCGTGCCAGGTGTGCGCGGTCGAGTGCGAGGTGCAGGCGATCCGCAAGAACGGCGAGATCAACGCCAACGAGTGCCACTACTGCCTCGACTGCCAGGTGACCTACTGGAACGACCGCAAGTGCCCGCCGGAAGTCGAGCGGCGCAAACGCCGGGAACGGGCGCCGCGGGCGATCGAGCTGGTGCGGGCGATGGAATCGCACATGGGCCCCTCTGGCCTCGACGACATCGGCCCTGGTTGCGACGGCTGTTCGCGCCGGCCCGAGCGCTGACGCCGTTTTCCGGCGCAGACCCGCGCCGGTTTTCAGTTTATGATTTGACTCATATCAAGTGGGGTTATTCTTGATTTATGTCAAGGAGCGACCATGGCCCCGAACATACAGTGCGTTCACTGCAACGATTCTGGATATTTTTTTCATCTTTCTGTTTTCATCACTTTGACGCGGAGGAACGCAAAATGAAGTTCAAAAACGCAGCACTTGCCGCCGGCCTGATCACAGCGACCGCGCTGTCCATCACCGGCGTCATGGCGGAAGAGAAACCTTCCGGCCATCCGGGCACGCCGGAAACGGAAATGCGCTACAAGGGCGCGCCGGTGCCGATCAAGCCGGGCGAGGTGCAGACCGTGATCACGCCCAAGGCGCCGCCGCTGACGGCCGCGGAATTCGACCGCGCCAAGCAGATCTTCTTCGAGCGCTGCGCCGGCTGCCATGGCGTGCTGCGCAAGGGCGCCACCGGCAAGCCGCTGACTCCGGACATCACCCTGGCCAAGGGCACGGACTACCTGAAGGTATTCGTCAACTACGGCTCACCCGCGGGCATGCCCAACTTCGGCACCGGCGGCGAGCTGTCGGCGGCCGACGTCGATCTGATGGCCAAGTTCCTGCAGCATGAACCGCCGCAGCCGCCCGAGTGGGGCATGAAGGAGATGAAGGCCTCGTGGAAGCTGCTGGTGGCGCCGGACAAACGCCCGAAGAAAAAAGAGAACAAGGTCAATCTCGACAACCTGTTCTCGGTCACGCTGCGCGACAGCGGCGAAGTGGCGCTGATCGACGGCGACACCAAGCAGATCGTGAACATCGTCAAGACCGGCTACGCGGTGCACATCTCGCGCACCTCGGCCTCCGGCCGCTACCTGTACGTCATCGGTCGCGATGCCCAGATCAACCTGATCGACCTGTGGATGACCAAGCCCGACAACGTCGCGGTGATCAAGGTCGGACTCGAGGCACGCTCGGTCGATACCTCCAAGTACAAGGGTTACGAGGACAAGTACGCGATCGCCGGCTCCTACTGGCCGCCGCAGTACACCATCATGAAGGGCGACACGCTGGAGCCGCTCAAGATCGTCGCCACCCGCGGCTACACCGTGGACACGCAGGAGTATCACCCCGAGCCGCGCGTGGCCTCGATCGTGGCCTCGCACTTCCATCCGGAGTTCGTGGTGAACGTGAAGGAGACCGGCCAGACGCTGATGGTCAACTACGCCGACATCAACAACCTCAAGGTGACCACCATCGGCACCGAGCGCTTCCTGCATGACGGCGGCTGGGACGCGAGCAAGCGCTACTTCATGGTCGCGGCCAACCAGCGCAACACCATCGCGGTGGTGGACGCGAAGGACAACAAGCTGGTGAAGCTGGTCAAGGACGGCGTCGGCAAGATCCCGCACCCGGGACGCGGCGCCAACTTCGTCGACCCGAAAAACGGCCCGGTCTGGGCCACCAGCCACCTGGGCGACGACACCGTGGTGCTGATCGGCACCGACCCGGCGAAGTATCCGAAGAACGCCTGGAAGGTGGTGCGCACGCTGAAAGCGCAGGGCGGCGGTTCGCTGTTCATCAAGACCCATCCGAAGTCCGGCAACCTGTGGGTGGACTCGCCGCTCAACCCCGGCGCCGAGGTCAGCCAGTCGGTGGCGGTGTTCGACATCAAGAACCTCGACAAGCCGTACGAGGTCCTGAAGATCGCCGAGATGGCCAATCTGGGCGAGGGTGCGAAGCGCGTGGTGCAGCCGGAGTACAACAAGGCCGGCGACGAGGTCTGGTTCTCGGTGTGGAATGGCAAGACCCAGGAATCGGCCATCGTCGTGATCGACGACAAGACGCGCAAGCTCAAGACCGTGATCAAGGACAAGCGCCTGGTCACGCCGACGGGCAAGTTCAACGTGTATAACACGCAGCACGACGTCTACTAGTATCCGTGGCAACAGGGGGCGGGAGCCATCCCGCCCCTTTTACCGGGAGAGCAGGTTCGCATGCGCAGGCCCAGGCATATGACCGGCATCATTCTCGCGGCGCTGAGTGCGCTGTGGTCCGGCGCGGCTTGCGCCGAAATCCCCGCGGCACGCCAGGCCGAGCTGAGGCATCTGCTGGTGCAGGATTGCGGTTCGTGCCACGGACTGACGCTCAAGGGCGGGCTCGGTCCGGCCCTGACCCGGGAAGCGCTGGACGGAAAAGCCCCCGTCATGTTGCGCGAAGTCATTCTGCATGGCCGGCCGGGAACACCGATGCCGCCATGGAAAAGTTTCATGAACGCGCAGGAAGCAGAGTGGCTGGTGCAGGTTTTGCTCGAGGGCAGGGCCGATGCGCGCTAAGGTTCTTCTCGTTTCATTCCTCGTTTTACTGGTTTCGGCCTGCGCCAGCACGCGCGGCACCGGCGACCTCGGCGTCATCGTCGAACGCGCCGCCGGCAGCGTGCAGGTGGTGGAAACCACGACGCGCACGTCTCTGGCGCGGATAACGGGGCTGGGCGACCTGTCGCACGCCTCGCTGGTGTACTCGCGCGACGCGCGCCACGCTTATGTCTTCGGGCGCGACGGCGGCCTGACCAAGATCGATCTGCTGCGCGGGCGCATCGACAAGCGCATCGTGCAGGGCGGCAACGCCATCGGCGGCGCCATCTCGCAGGACGGGCGCCTGATCGCGGTTTCCAATTACGAGCCGGGCGGAGTCAAGGTGTTCGATGCCGGCACGCTCGAGCAGCTGGCCGACATCCCGGCGGGTTCGGGCGACAGCAAGCGTCGCTCCAAGGTGGTGGGGCTGGTGGATGCGCCGGGCGACCGTTTCGTGTTTTCCCTTTACGATGCCGGCGAAATCTGGATCGCGGACATGCACGACGCGCGCCAGCCGCAGCTGCGCAAATTCCCCGATGCCGGCAAGCTGCCCTATGACGGCACGGTCACGCCCGACGGGCGTTTTTACATCGCCGGGTTGTTCGGCGAGGACGGCCTGGCGCTGCTCGATCTGTGGCAGCCCGAGAAAGGCGTGCGCCGCGTGCTGGAGGGTTACGGGCGCGGACAGGAGCCGCTGCCGGTGTTCAAGATGCCGCACATGGACTACTGGGCGCAGGCCGGCGGTCAGGCCTATGTGCCGGCGGTGGGAAGGTCCGAGGTGCTGGTGATCGACCAGAAAGACTGGAAAGAGTCCGGCCGCGTCGCGGTGGCCGGGCAGCCGGTGTTCGTGGTGGCGCGCCCCGACGGGCGCCATGTGTGGGTGAATTTCGCGCCGCCGCACAACGACACGGTGCAGGTGATCGATACGCTCACGCTCGCGGTCATCAGGACGCTGAAGCCCGGCAAGGCCGTGCTGCACATGGAATTCACCCCGCGCGGGGAACAGGTATGGATGTCGGTGCGTGACGAGAACCGCGTGGACGTGTACGACACCGCCACGTTCGAACGCGTGGCTTCCCTGCCCGCCGACAAGCCGAGCGGGATTTTCTTCACGTCACGCGCACACCGGATCGCCCAATGAAACCGGAACTGACCGAACTCGACCGGCGCCTGCTGAACGATTTCCAGCAGGATTTCCCGCTGTCGGCCACGCCGTACGCGGACATGGCACGCGCTCTTGGCGAGACCGAGGAAGAAGTGCTGGCGCGGTTGCGCGAGCTGAAACAGGCCGGCGCCATCAGCCGCGTGGGCGCGGTGGTGCGGCCGAACACCATCGGCGTCAGTACGCTCGCGGCCATGGCGGTGCCGCCGGAGGAACTGGAGGCGGTCGCGGCGATCGTGAACGGCTATGCCGAGGTGAACCACAATTACGAGCGCGAGCACCGGCTCAACCTGTGGTTCGTGGCCACCGCGCCGGATGTCGCACACCTCACCGCGGTGCTGGATGAGATCGCCGGCCGCTGCGGTTACGAGGTCTTGTCGTTCCCGCTGGTGGAGGATTATCACATCGACCTGGGTTTCGAGATGAGATTATGACGAAACGAACCAGCGCAGCGAGTCAGACCGCCCGGCCAGGAATGAACGTCATCAAGCATTCGGCCGTGACCATGCCGTGTCCGCAGGTGGACGAAGCCGACCGCCGGCTGCTGGCGGCGATCCAGCACGGACTGCCGCTGACTCCTCGCCCCTATGCCGAAATCGCCGGGAAGCTGGGCGTCTCCGAGGCGGAGGTGGTGGCGCGCCTGGCGTGGCTCAAGGAGGCCGGGGTGATCCGCCGCTTCGGCGTGGTGGTGCGCCATCACGAGCTCGGCTACGGCGCCAATGCCATGGTGGTGTGGGATGTGCCGGATGCGCAGGTGCGCGAGCTCGGGCATTGCCTCGCCGGTTTCGATTTCATCACCCTGTGTTACCGCCGCCCGCGGCGCCTGCCGCAGTGGCGCTACAACCTCTACTGCATGATCCACGGCAAGAGCCGCGAGGAGGTGCTGACGCATCTCGAGTGGATGGTCAACCATTGCGGCCTGCAGAACCTGCCGCACGAAGTGTTGTTCAGCCGCCGCCGCTTCAAGCAGCGCGGCGCGGTGTACGCGATGTCTGCCATGACGGAGAAGCGCTGATGGACTCCATTGATCGTGACATCATCAACAACCTGCAGGGCGGTTTCCCGCTGAGCGAGCGTCCCTATGCCGAAGCCGCGGCCCGGCTCGGCCTCACCGAGGACGAGCTGATGCGGCGTCTCGACGGCCTGCTGGAAAAGGGCGCGCTCACCCGCTTCGCGCCCATGTACCATGCCGAGCGCCTGGGCGGCGCGCTCACGCTCGCAGCCATGAAAATCCCGGCGCAGGATTTCGAACGCGTGGCCGGGATCGTGAACGGTTTTCCCGAGGTGGCGCACAACTACGCGCGCGAGCACGAATTCAACATGTGGTTCGTGCTGGCGACCGAGACGCCGGCGCGCATTGGCGAAGTCATCGGCGAGATCGAGAAGGCCACCGGTCATGCCGTGTACAACATGCCCAAGCTGCAGGAATTCTTCGTCGGCCTGAGGTTCGAGGCATGAGTGTGGGCAAGGCGCTTAAAAGAAAATCCCCTCTCCCCCGTATCGGGGGAGGTGAGGCGGAAACAGGAAAAGGTCCAGTGGACCTTTTCCCCGCCGAACGGGTGCAGATGAATCATCTGCACCCCGGCGGGAATAGCCAGGGAGAGGGGGCTGAATTTTTCGCCGCTCATCCTCTTGATGCACTGGACCGTCGCATCATCGTGGCCACGCAGGAGGGTTTGCCGCGCGTGAGCCGGCCGTATCACGCCATCGCGCAGCAACTGGGCGTCAGCGCCGCGGAAGTGATGGCGCGGATGCAGCGCATGCTGGACAGCGGCGTGATCCGCCGCATCGGCGCGGTGCCGAACCACTACGCGCTGGGTTACAAGGCCAACGGCATGTCGGTGTGGGACGTGCCGGATGAGCGCATCCGCGAGTTGGGCGAAAAAATCGGCGCGCTCGATTTCGTCAGCCATTGTTATCACCGCCCGCGGCACCTGCCGGGCTGGCCGTATAATCTTTTTGCCATGGTGCACGGGCGCGACCGCGCGGAAGTGGAAGCCAAGGTGGCCGAAATCGCGCGGCTCCTGGGCGCGGCGGATCGCGGGCACACGGTGCTGTACAGCACGCGCATTCTCAAGAAAACCGGTCTGCGCCTCGGGGGCTGACATGTTCCGCATCTCGCAATACATGCAGGAAATCCACCACCCGACGCCGCTCGGGCCGAAGCGCAATCCGCCCGGGCCGGTGGTGATCTGGAACCTGATCCGGCGCTGCAACCTCACCTGCAAGCATTGCTACTCGATCTCGGCCGATACCGATTTCCCCGGCGAGCTGTCCACCGCCGAAGTGTTCAAGGTCATGGACGATCTCAAGGGCTTCCGCGTGCCGGTGCTGATCCTCTCCGGCGGCGAGCCGCTGATGCGCCCGGACATCTTCGACATCTCGCGCCGCGCCAAGGCGATGGGCTTCTACGTCGGCCTGTCCACCAACGGCACGCTGATCGACGAGTCCAACATCGATCGCATCGCCGAGATCGGTTACGACTACGTCGGCATCAGCATCGACGGCTTGCGCGAAACCCACGACCGCTTTCGCCGTCTCGAGGGCGCGTACGACGCCTCGATGAAGGCGATCCGGCTGTGCCATCAAAAAGGCATCAAGGTCGGCATGCGCTTCACCATGACCCAGGACAACGCGCGCGAGCTGCCCGCCTTGCTCGACCTCATGGAGGCCGAGGGCATCGACAAGTTCTATCTCTCGCACCTCAATTACGCCGGCCGCGGCAACATCAACCGCAAGGACGACGTGATCCTGAAGACGACGCGCTGGGCCATGGACCTGCTGTTCGACCGCTGCCGGGATTACACGCAGCGCGGGCTGCACAAGGAATTCGTCACCGGCAACAACGACGCCGACGGGGTCTATTTATTGTTCTGGGTGCGCAAGCACTTCCCGCACCTGGAAGACCACATGCGCGCCAAGCTGACGCAATGGGGCGGCAACTCCTCGGGCGTGAACATCGCGAACATAGATAATCTGGGAAATGTTCATCCCGACACCTTCTGGTGGCATTACAGCCTGGGCAACGTCAAAGAACGGCCGTTCTCGCAGATCTGGCAGGACACCTCCGATCCGCTCATGGCCGGGCTCAAGGCCAGCCCGCGTGCCATCAAGGGCCGCTGCGGCGCCTGCAACTATTTTGATATCTGCGGCGGCAACACGCGCGTGCGCGCGCACCAGCTGACCAACGATCCCTGGGCCGAGGACCCGGCCTGCTATCTCACCGACGAGGAGATCGGCGTCGAGGGTCTTGGCAAACGTTTGCAGAACCGGCCGTACACTCGCATTCCCATCGCCGCGGGCAAATAATAATCAGCCACAGAGCACACAGAGAGCACAGAGAGATCGTCGTGAACAGGATTTCCAGCCAGATATTTTTGTTTTTCTCTGTGTTCTCTGTGTGCTCTGTGGCGATTGCTTCTTCGGCCAATGATACTGCTGCGGTATATGGCGAACACTGCGCGTCCTGTCACGGCGCCGACCGTTTCGGCAAAATGGGCCCGGCCTTGCTGCCGGAGAACCTGGGCCGGCTGAAGCGCGACGAGGCGCAGGCCGTCATTCGCGACGGGCGCGCGTTGACGCAAATGCCACCGTTCCGCGACAAGCTCACGGAAGCACAGATCAAGGCGCTCGCGGAGTTCATCTACACACCGCCGGCGCAGGCGCCGCGCTGGGAACTGGCGGACATGCGCGCCTCGCAGATCATCCACCACAAGCCCGACAGCCTGCCGGGCAAGCCGGTGTTTCAGGCCGATCCTTTAAATCTTTTCATCGTGGTCGAGCTCGGCGATCACCACGCGACGCTGCTCGACGGCGACAAATTCGAGCCGATACTCAGATTCCCGACGCGCTTCGCGCTGCACGGCGGCCCGAAGTTCTCGCCCGACGGGCGCTACGTCTATTTCGGTTCGCGCGACGGCTGGGTCAGCAAGTTCGACATTTACAACCTGAAATACGTTGCCGAGATCCGCGCCGGCATCAACATGCGCAACATCGCCGTCTCCGGCGACGGCCGCTACGTGATCGCGGGCAACTACCTGCCGCACACGCTGGTGGTGCTGGATGCGAACGACCTCACTCCGCTCAAGATCATCCCGGTGCGCGACGACGCCGGCAAAAGCTCGCGCGTGAGCGCGGTTTACGATGCCGCGCCGCGCAAGAGTTTTATCGCCGCGCTCAAGGACATCCCCGAGGTCTGGGAGATTCCCTACGACGACAAGGCCGAACCGGTCTATCCGGGGCTGGTGCACGACTACCGCATGGGCGAGGCGCTCGCCGAGAAGGGACCGTTCCCGGTGCGCCGCATCCGGCTCGATGATTATCTCGACGACTTTTTCTTCGACCAGCCGTACCAGCACCTGATCGGCGCCGCGCGCAACGGCAAGAACGGCCAGGTGGTGAACCTGATCGTGGGCCGCAAGATCGCCGACGTCGAGCTGCCCGGCCTGCCGCACCTGGGTTCGGGCATCACCTGGGATTACAAAGGAACCCCGGTACTGGCCACGCCCAATCTGAAGGAGGGCACCATCACCGTCATCGATATGAAAACCTGGAAGACGATCAAAAACATCAAAACCCTCGGTCCGGGATTCTTCATGCGCTCGCACGAGAACACGCCCTATGCCTGGACCGATTCCATGTTCAGCCCGGCCAAGGAGACGCTCGAGATCATCGACAAGAACCGGCTCGAAGTCGTGAAGACGCTGCGGCCCGCGCCCGGCAAGACCGCGGCGCACACCGAGTTCACGCGCGACGGCAAATACGCGCTGGTGAGCGTGTGGGAGATGGACGGCGCGCTGGTGGTGTACGATGCCTCGACTTTCAAGGAAGTGAAACGCCTGCCGATGAAAAAGCCCTCCGGAAAGTACAACGTTTACAACAAAATCACCCGTTCCGCGGGCACCAGCCACTGAATCCCGCACCGGCCGTATCAGTATTCGCGCCCCCTGGCGCGATCGGGCGCATAATGATTTCGATTGCATTCTCATCTTCCGGGAAACCGGAAAGGAGGCGCATATGCCCCAGGTACAGGAACGGCTGGAAGTCGAATTCGACGAGTACGGATTGTTGCTGAACCCCGCGCAGTGGAATGAAACCGTGGCGCAACAGATCGCGTGGCACGACGGCATCGGCCAGCTCACGGACGATCACTGGGAGGTCATCCGCACGCTGCGGCAACATTACGCGAAGTTCGGTGTGGCGCCGGCCATGAGCCACATCTGCCGCCGCCACGGCAAGGACCGGCACTGGATCCACAATCTGTTTCACAGTTGTCTCGGCGCCTGGCGCGTCGCGGGCCTGCCGAATCCGGGCGAAGAAGCGAAGGCCTATATGATGTAGTTTACGCGCCGCCAACGTCGCGCATCCTGCCGTCGCGCAAGCCGCGCGGCGGTTTCCCGGATGACTGAGTAAATTCCTCTGGTAATCGAGTCGCGCGCGATGCTGCCTGGCGCGGCAAGTACGCGCACGAGCGCGAATTCCCTCGCCGTTTTATTAACCACATTTTTTATCTTGACTTGAGTCAATGCCCCCGCGACCAGCAGGTGGACAATGGCCGCCCATCAGTTGTTCACGCCCGGTGCATGGCAAAGACGATGGTGAATACGAGCCGACGTCAATTTCTGCGCGGCGACTTTCGCGGCCGGCAAACAGTCGTGCGTCCTCCCTGGTCGCGTCCCGAACCCGACTTCCTCGAACTGTGCAACGGCTGCGGCGAATGCATCGCCGCCTGCGCACCGGGTCTGATCGTCCGCGGCGGCGGCCGCTATCCCGAAATTCGTTTTGAACACGGCGCGTGCACCTTCTGCGGTGCTTGCGTCAGCCACTGCCCCGAGGGCGCGCTGGCCTATGCACCGTCGCGGCCGCCGTGGGACATCCGGGCCAGCGTGACGGCGCAATGCCTTGCGCATCGGGGCGTGGAGTGCCGCGTCTGTGGCGAGCAGTGCGAGCGCGGCGCCATCCGTTTTCATTTCACCCGGGATGGAGTCGCGCAACCGCGAGTGGATTCCGCCCGCTGCAACGGCTGCGGCGCCTGCGTGGCGCCCTGCCCGGCACGGGCCATCTCGATTTATCACGCCCGCGACCAGGCCGCGGGCCATGCCTATCCCTTTGAGGAGGTCGTATGCACATAGCCGGAGTGGTCGTGCAATCCCGTCCCGAAAACCTCGCCGCCGTGCAACGGCGGCTGCAGCAGGTCGCGGGCGTCGAGGTGCATGCGGTGAATCCCGATGGACGCTTCGTCGTCACCATCGAGGACGATCACCGCCATGCCGTGGCAGACAGGATGTACCAGCTGAACGCGCTCGAGGGCGTGTTGTCGGCGTTCGTGGTGTACGAAGAGTCCGAATTTACCCAGGCGGAGGCGTCGCAATGAAACTGACCAGACGTGAGTTCATCAAGGCCAATGCGGTGGCGGCCACGGCGGTGGCGGCCGGAATTCAGCTTCCCGGCATTCGGAGCGCACTGGCGCAAACGGAGGATACCGGCATCCGCTGGGACAAGGCGCCGTGCCGTTTCTGCGGCACCGGTTGCAGCGTGCTGGTCGGCACCCGCGACGGGCGCGTGGTCGCGACCCAGGGCGACCCGGACGCGCCGGTCAATCGCGGCCTGAACTGCATCAAGGGGTATTTCCTGTCCAAGATCATGTACGGCAAGGACCGGCTGACCACGCCGCTGCTGCGCAAGAAAAACGGCAAATACGACAAGAACGGCGAATTCACGCCGGTGTCGTGGGACGAGGCGCTCGACCTGATGGCGCAGAAGTTCACCGGCGCCATCAAGGCCAACGGTCCGACGTCGGTCGGCATGTTCGGCTCCGGCCAGTGGACCGTGTGGGAGGGCTACGCCGCGGCCAAGTTCATGAAGGCCGGCCTGCGCTCCAACAACATCGACCCGAACGCGCGCCACTGCATGGCCTCGGCCGTCGCCGGGTTCATGCGCACCTTCGGCATCGACGAGCCCATGGGCTGCTACGACGACCTCGAGCACGCCGACGCCTTCGTGCTGTGGGGCGCGAACATGTCCGAGATGCACCCGATCCTGTGGTCGCGCCTGACCAGCCGCAAGCTCAGCGCCCCGCACGTGAAGGTGGCGGTGCTGTCCACGTTCGAGAACCGCAACTACGACCTGGCCGACATCCCGATGACGTTCAGGCCCCAGACCGATCTGGCGATCCTGAATTACATCGCCCATTACATCATCCAGAACGGCAGGGTGAACCAGGATTTCGTCGCCAAACACGTGAACTTCCGCCGCGGCATGACCGACATCGGCTACGGCCTGCGCCCGACGCACCCGCGCGAGAAGGAAGCCAAGAACGCCGCCAAGGCCGACGACTCCGAGCCGATGAGCTTCGAGGAGTACAAAAAATTCGTGTCCGAGTACACCGCCGACAAAGTGGCCAAACTTTCCGGCGTGCCACGCGAGCAACTCGAGGCGCTGGCGAAACTCTACGCCGACCCGAAGACCAAGGTGGTGTCGTACTGGACCATGGGCTTCAACCAGCACACCCGCGGCACCTGGGCCAACAACCTGATCTACAACGTGCACCTGCTCACCGGCAAGATCTCGGAGCCGGGCAACGGGCCGTTCTCGCTCACCGGCCAGCCGTCGGCCTGCGGCACGGCGCGCGAGGTCGGCACCTTCTCGCATCGCCTGCCGGCGGACATGGTGGTGATGAAGGAGGAGCACCGTGACATCGCCGAGAAGATCTGGAAGCTGCCCAAGGGCACCATCCCCGACAAGCCCGGCTATCACGCGGTGTTGCAGAACCGCATGCTCAAGGACGGCAAGCTCAACGTCTACTGGGTGCAGTGCACCAACAACATGCAGGCCGCGGCCAACATGAACGAGGAGACCTACCCGGGTTACCGCAACCCGGCCAATTTCATCATCGTCTCCGATCCCTATCCGACGGTCACGGCGCTGGCCGCCGACCTGATCCTGCCGACCGCCATGTGGGTGGAGAAGGAGGGCGCCTACGGCAACGCCGAGCGCCGCACCCAGTTCTGGCGCCAGCAGGTCAAGGCCCCGGGCCAGGCCAGGTCCGACGTGTGGCAGGTCGTGGAGCTGTCGCGCCGGATCAAGGTGGAGGACGTGTGGCCGGCGGAGCTGCTGGCGAAGAAACCGGAGTACCGCGGCAAGACCCTGTTCGACATCCTGTACGCCAACGGCCAGGTGAACAAGTATCCGCTGAGCGAACTGCAGAAGGGCTTCGACAACGACGAGTCGAAACATTTCGGTTTTTACCTGCAAAAGGGCCTGTTCGAGGAGTACGCCGGCTTCGGCCGCGGCCACAAGCACGACCTGGCGCCGTTCGAGACCTATCACAAGGCGCGCGGGCTGCGCTGGCCGGTGGTGGACGGCAAGGAGACGCTGTGGCGCTTCCGCGAGGGCTACGACCCGTACGTGAAAAAAGGCGAAGGCGTGAAGTTCTACGGCAAGCCGGACGGCAAGGCCTGGATTTTCGCCCTGCCGTACGAGGCGCCGGCGGAATCGCCGGACAAGGAGTACGACCTGTGGCTCACCACCGGGCGCGTGCTGGAGCACTGGCACTCGGGCTCGATGACGCGGCGCGTGCCGGAGTTGCACCGCTCGTTCCCCGACGCCGTGCTGTTCATGAACCCGGAGGATGCCGAGGCGCGCGGGCTGCGCCGTGGCATGGCGGCGAAGATCGTGAGCCGGCGCGGCGAGATCGAGCTGCGCGTCGAGACCCGCGGGCGCAACAAGCCGCCGCGGGGGGTGGTGTTCATCCCGTGGTTCGATGAAAGCCGGCTGGTGAACAAGCTCACGCTCGACGCCACCTGCCCGATATCGAAGGAAACCGACTACAAGAAATGCGCGGTCAAGGTGGTCAAGGCGTAGGCGATCGGGGCGATAGCATGGCGGATAAAGATACACAGTCCGGGCGCGAGGCGCCGCGCAGTTTCGCACGGCGCCGCTTCGTCACCGAAAGCGCGCGCTTTGCGGGCGGCGCGCTGCTGGTCGCGCTCGGGCTCGGGCTTTACGCGCGCCAGGCGAAATCGTTGCCGCCCACGGCGCTGCGCCCGCCGGGCGCGCTCGGCGAGAACGAGTTCCTCGGCGCCTGCGTGCGTTGCGGGCTGTGCGTGCGCGGCTGTCCCTATGGCACGCTCGGTCTGGCGCGGCTGGGCGACGGCGCGGCACTCGGCACGCCGTACTTCAGCGCGCGCCGGGTTCCGTGCGAGATGTGCGAGGACATTCCCTGCGTCAAGGCCTGCCCCACCGGGGCGCTCGACAAGCAGCTGACCGACATCAACGACGCGCGCATGGGCCTGGCCACGCTCATCGATCACGAGAACTGCCTCAACTACCAGGGCCTGCGCTGCGACGTGTGCTACCGCGCCTGCCCGCTGATCGACAAGGCCATCACCCTCGAGCTGCACGAGAATGCGCGCACCGGCAAGCACACGCTGTTCATCCCGGTGGTGCACTCCGAGGCCTGCACCGGCTGCGGCAAATGCGAGAAGTCCTGCGTGCTGGAGGAGGCCGCCATCAAGGTGCTGCCGGTCCGGCTGGCGCGCGGTGAGCTCGGCCATCACTACCGCCTCGGATGGGAGGAAAAACGCAAGAGCGGGGGCAGCCTGGTCGAACCGGACGCCGAGCACCGCTACAACCTGCCGGAGGGTTACCGCTATGAATACGGCGGGCGCGGGCTGGTTACGCCGCCGGAGAAGAAGTCGCCATGAGTGCCGCGATCAAACGCATCGGCGCCGAGGCCGTCGCCGCCAAGGGCCGCTGGCAGGCCTCGAAATGGCTGGCGTGGCGGCGCGTGTCGCAGGTGTTTTTCCTGGCGCTGTTCGTCGCCGGTCCGTGGTTCGGCTGGTGGATCGTCAAGGGCAGCCTGTCCTCGAGCCTGACGCTCGACGTGCTGCCGCTGACCGATCCCTACGTGCTGCTGCAGTCGCTGCTGGCCGGGCATATCCCCGAAGCCACCGCCCTGATCGGGGCGCTGCTGGTGCTGGGCGCCTACCTCCTGCTCGGCGGTCGCACGTACTGCTCCTGGGTGTGCCCGCTGAACATGGTCACCGACGCCGCGCAGTGGTTGCGGCGCCGGCTCGGTCTGGGGCTGGGCGCGCGCCTGCGGCGCGACACGCGCTACCTGATTCTCGGCGCCAGCCTGCTGGCGTCGCTGGTCACCGGCGTGGTGGCGTGGGAGCTGGTCAATCCGGTCACGCTGCTGCACCGCGGAATCGTCTTCGGCATCGGCCTCGGCTGGACCGTGATCGCCGCGATTTTCCTGTTCGACCTGCTGGTGGCGAACCACGGCTGGTGCGGACACCTGTGCCCGGTGGGCGCGTTCTATTCGCTGCCCGGGCAGGTGAGTCCGCTGCGCGTGTCGGCGGCGCGGCGGAATCAGTGCAACGACTGCATGGACTGCATCGCCGTCTGTCCCGAGCCGCAGGTGATTCCGCCGGCGCTCAAGGGCGAGCGCCGGAGCCTCGGGCCCGTCATCACCTCGGGCGCGTGCACCAATTGCGGTCGCTGCATCGACGTCTGCTCCAAGGACGTGTTCGAATTCGGCACCCGATATTTCAGTAACAAACTGGAGGCTGCAACATGAAAAAACTCGTCACCCTGCTGTTGCTCGCGGCCATGGGCGGCCTGCTCACGACGGTTTCCGCCGTCGAAAGCGTGCCGCTGAAGTCCCTGCGCGGAGACGTGCCGCTGACGGAGGAACCCAAGCCCCCGGAAATGCAGAACGACCAGAAGGATCACCCGGTGGAGGCGCGCAGCTACGTGCAGCAGCCGCCGCTGATCCCGCACACCATCCGCGATTACCGCATCACCGCGGAGCACAACAAGTGCATGGAGTGCCACAGCTGGGCGCGCTACCGCGAGTTCGGCGCCACCAAGATCAGCATGACGCACTTCAAGGATCGCACCGGCACCGACACCGCCACCGTCTCGCCGTTGCGCTATTTCTGCACCCAGTGTCACGCGCCGCAGACCAACGCCCCGCCGCTGGTGGAGAACACGTTCAAGCCGATCCGGTCGATTCAGCCGGCGAAGTAAGGCCCGAACAACGGCAACCGCAATACGACACCGGGGTCAACCATGCTCAAAGACGGCAAATTCGCAAAATTCATGACGCGCCTGTGGGCGGTGCTGCGACGTCCCAGCACGACTTACACGCTCGGCACTCTGCTGGTGGGGGGGTTCGTCGCCGGCATCATTTTCTGGGGCGGCTTCAATACCGTTCTGGAGGCGACCAACACCGAGACCTTCTGCATTTCCTGCCACGAGATGGAGCAAAACGTCTACCGCGAGTACCGCGGCACCATTCACTACACCAATCGCACCGGCGTACGCGCCACCTGCCCGGATTGTCACGTGCCGAAGGAATGGACCCACAAGATCGTGCGCAAGGTCCGGGCCAGCAACGAACTGCTGCACAAGGCCCTCGGGAGCATCGGCACGCCGGAAAAGTTCAAGGCCAAGCGCCTGCAGCTGGCCGAAAGCGTGTGGAAAACCATGAAGGAGACCGACTCGCGCGAGTGCCGCAATTGCCACAACTTCAAGTTCATGGATTACAGCGTGCAGGGCAGCCGCGCCCAGCGGCTGCACCAGCAGGGCCACGAGGAAGGCAAGACCTGCATCGACTGCCACAAGGGCATCGCCCACACCCTGCCGCCGATGGAAACGGACGCGTTCGGGATTTCCGCCTCGGCTTCCGGGGCGGCGAACGCGAAATAGGCGCGGCCGGAAACGATGGCGATTTCCGGCGAACGGCAACGGGGCTCCATGCCGCCACGGCTCATCGACTCCTTCGGCCGCCGTATTGAATACCTGCGGGTGTCGGTCACGGACCGCTGCAACCTGCGCTGTTTCTATTGCCTCCCGGAAGATTTCCGGGATTTCACGGAACCGCAGCAATGGCTCGGCTTCGACGAGATCGAACGCGTGGTCGCGGCCTTCGCGCGCCTCGGCGTGAGCAAGATCCGGCTCACCGGCGGCGAGCCGCTGACCCGCCGCGGCCTGCCCGATCTGGCGGCGCGCGTGGCGCGCCTGCCGGGGATCGCGGACCTGTCGCTCAGCACCAACGCCGTTCTGCTCGCGCACCAGGCGGCGGCGCTGCGCGCCGCCGGCGTGCGCCGTCTCAACGTCAGCCTCGATACGCTGCGGCCCGACCGTTTCGCCGCCATCACCCGCGGCGGTCGCCTGGACAAGGTGCTCACTGGCATCCTGGCCGCCGGGCGCGCCGGCTTTGCGCCGATCAAGATCAACATGCTGGCGCTCAAGGGGATCAATGACGACGAGTTCGAGGACATGGTGGAATTCTGCCTCGCGCACGATTTCACGCTGCGCTTCATCGAGACCATGCCGGTGGGCGCCAGCGGGCGCGCGGCGGCGCGGCATTACCTGGATTTGCAGGAGGTGAAACAGCGGCTGGCGCGCCGTTTCGATCTGATCCCGGGCGTGATGCCGGGCGGCGGGCCCGCGCGTTACATGCAGGTCGCGGGCACGCGCCTGCGCATCGGTTTCATCACGCCCATTTCGCAGCACTTCTGCGCCACCTGCAATCGCGTGCGCCTGTCGGCCGACGGCGCCCTGTACTTGTGCCTGGGGCAGGAGTATCGGTACGATCTTCGGCCGTTGCTGCGCTCCGGCGCGGACGACGCGCGACTCGAGGCGGCAATCGTCGAGGCGCTCGCGCTCAAGCCCGAGCGCCATGAATTTCGTGAAAACCCCCGGCAGGTGATCCGTTTCATGTCCATGACGGGGGGTTGACCGGCCGTTCCGGCGATTTTGCGG
Organism: Pseudomonadota bacterium; assembly: GCA_040755435.1. Taxonomy (GTDB): domain Bacteria; phylum Pseudomonadota; class Gammaproteobacteria; order Acidiferrobacterales; family Sulfurifustaceae; genus Sulfuricaulis. The sequence continues at coordinate 24,746 of JBFMBB010000007.1, forward strand.
CGCCGGAATTTTCCTGTGCAGTCATGTTGGGGAGAACGCCATGCCTCAGACAAAAATCCTGCTCGACGAATCCGAGATTCCGACCCACTGGTACAACGTCATCGCCGACATGCCGAATCCGCCGGCGCCGCCGCTCGGCCCGGACGGAAAACCGGTGCCGCCGCAGGCGCTGGGCGCGATCTTTCCCGAGGCGCTCATCATGCAGGAGATGTCCGGCGAGCGCTGGATCCCGATCCCGGAGCCGGTGCGCGAGATCTACCGCCTGTGGCGCCCGAGCCCGCTGTTCCGCGCCTACCGATTGGAGCAGGTGCTGGGCACTCCCGCGAAGATTTTTTACAAATACGAAGGCGTGAGCCCGGCCGGCTCGCACAAGCCCAACACCGCCGTGCCGCAGGCCTGGTACAACCAGCAGGCCGGCATCAAGCGCCTCACCACCGAGACCGGCGCCGGCCAGTGGGGCTCGGCGCTGGCCCTGGCCGGGCAGATGTTCGGCATGAAGATACGCGTGTACATGGTGAAGGTCAGCTACGAGCAGAAGCCGTTCCGGCGCTCGATGATGCAGACCTGGGGCGCGGAGGTGTACGCCAGCCCCACCGACATGACCGAGGCCGGGCGCAAGATTCTCGCGGCCGATCCGAAAAGCCAGGGCTCGCTCGGCATCGCCATCTCCGAGGCGGTGGAGGAGGCGGCCTCGCGCAAGGATACGAACTACAGCCTCGGCTCCGTGCTCAATCACGTGCTGCTGCACCAGACCGTGATCGGCCTGGAGGCGAAGAAGCAACTGGAGAAAATCGGCGAGTACCCGGACGTGGTGCTGGCCGCCTGCGGCGGCGGTTCCAATTTCGGCGGCATCGCGTTTCCGTTCTTCGCCGACAAGGCCGCCGGCAAAAAAGTGCGCCTGGTGGCGGTCGAGCCGACGTCCTGCCCGACGCTGACCAAGGGCCAGTACGCCTATGACTTCGGCGACGCCGTCGGCCTCACGCCGCTGATGAAAATGTACACTCTCGGCCACGACTTCATGCCGCCCGGCATCCACGCCGGCGGCCTGCGCTATCACGGCGACTCGCCGCTGGTATCACAGCTGTGCCACGAGAAACTCATCGAGGCCGTGGCGGTGCCGCAACTCGCCACCTTCGAGGCCGGCGTCATGTTCGCGCGCGCCGAGGGCATCATCCCGGCGCCGGAGTCCTGTCACCCGGTGCGCGCCGCCATCGACGAGGCCATGCAGTGCAAAAAGACCGGCGAGCCGAAGACGATTCTTTTCAATCTCTCCGGCCACGGTCATTTCGACATGGCCTCCTACGACAAGTACTTCAGCGGCCAGCTGGAGGATTACGAATACCCGGCGGCCGCGGTGGCGGCCTCGATGCAAAAACTGCCCAGGGTCGGCTGAGCCCCGGCCGGAAACCCGGCGCAATTCCGCAACATTCACGGGGTTGCATTCGGCGCCGGGATACCCGAGCATGACGGCTCATTTTTTCAGGACCAGCCATGACCGCAACCGAAGCCCGCAACGAACTGGAAGCAAAAATCCTCGAAGCGCAGGAAGGCCGCATCGACAGCGACGACCTGCTCAGGACGCTCATGGGCTCGCAGGTGTTCATGCCGGTGCAGGACGAAAAGGCGCCGGTGCTGAACGTGCAACGCTCCACCCGCGCGCAGCCGCTGGTGCTGACGGCCGAGGAGGGCACGCCCATCCTGGTGCTGTTCTCCAGCCCCGAGCGCGCCAAGCCCTTCCTCAAGGACTATCCCGGTTTCACCGGCGGCATTCTCGAATCCTTCCAGTGGGTGCTCGAGAACATGGGCAGCGGCTACGGCATCATGCTCAATCCCGACTCCGAGGTCGGCTTCGACATGGAGCCCGAGACGGTGCAGGACCTGATCCGGCGGCTGGCCGCCGGCGAAACCCAGCACTGACCGCGGTTTCGCGCCGAACCCTCCCCTTGCGGGAGCGGGCGGTATATTCTTTGTGCGGGGTTGATCGGGCACGGGGGATCTAAAGAACATGCGACGTTGGGCGCGTTCGGTGTTCATGGCGGCGAGCCTGTGGCCGATGGCGGCGCCGGCGAATCCGTTTTCCGCGCTGCCGCTGCAGCCTGCCGCCGACATCCCCGCCTCCGGAAAAATCCTCGCGACCCTGGAAAACGGCGACTACGTGCTGCCGCGTTTCTCCCCCGATGCGCGCTACCTCGCGTTCGCGCATGTCGTCATGCAGGACAACACCGAGCTGACGGAAATCCAGGCGCTCGACCTCAAAACCCTCCGGCTTACCACCCTGCTCGACGCCAAAGGCTCGCGCGAATTCGCGGTGTACAAGAGCTACGTCGCCGGTTTCTCCTGGACCGATGCCACCACGCTCAAGGCCGGGATCTCGGACGGCGACGTGAACGGCGTCGACCTGGTTTTCGACGTCGCCGCCGGCAAGCTGGCTTCCAAAAAGCCGTTCTCGCTCGCCGACGACGCGTCCGAGGCGGAGCAGGAGCCGCCCCCGGACCTGACCGCCGCGTTTCCCACCCTGCCGCCGCCGGTGCTGGCGAACGCGCTGGCCAACGGGTTCCGGGCCGGCGAAAAGAAATACGTGGTGCAGAAGAATTACTGGAAGCAGGACAATCACGTATGGCTGCTCGACGCCGGCAGCCGGCAGCTGACCCGGCTCGTGAACATCCCCGAGGCGTGGATCTACAGCCTGCGCGGCGGCTTCGCTTCCGGCAACGCCATCATCATGCTCGTGGCCTGGGGCCAGGACGCCTGGCTGGCGCGGCATGCCGGCGGCCGGCTGGAGCTGCTTTACCGTTTCCCGGTTAAGAACTACCAGCAGACCGCCCTGCGCGTGGAACACACGCGCGGGGAACGCGTGCTGTTCCAGGTCAGCACCGGGGCGGACTACGAAAAAAGGGAGAGCTTCCTGTTCGTTTACGATCGCGCGGGACTGCGGCGGATCAGGGAAAGCGCGCCGGTCTACGACCTCGACGTGGACGACACCGGCAGGCTGCTGGGCCTGTCGCTGTGGAAGGGAAACAGCCGCCGGCTGGTCGTCAGGGAGTGGAAGGATCTCCCCTGAGCCGGTCGCCGCCGCGCCGGACCGGCGTCGCCGGATTCTCCATGAAAGCCAAACCGCTGCGCAAATACCTGTTTCCCTGGCGTCACGGCAACCGCCTGGAGTTGCTGGTGGACGGCCGGCGGTTTTTTCCGCGCATGCTGGAGGCCATCGACGGGGCGCGCCGGCACGTGCTGCTGGAAATCTATCTGGTCGAATCGGGCGCGGTGGCCACGCGCTTCATCGATGCGCTCACGCGCGCCGCCGCGCGCGGCGCGGCCGTGCGGCTCCTGCTCGATGACTTCGGCGCGCGCGGTCTGTCGCGGGCGGACCGGGAGCGGCTGGTCCGGGGCGGCGTCGAGCTGGCGTTCTACAACCCGCTGCGTTTTCACAAACACCTGCGCAACATGTTCCGCGATCACCGCAAATTGATGGTCGTGGACGGCGAACTGGCCTTCGTCGGCGGCACCGGCATCACCGACGAGTTCGACGTGCCGGGTCATCCCGGAAAAAGCTGGCGCGAGACCGCGGTGCGCGTGCAGGGCCCGGTGGTGGCGGACTGGCAGGCGCTGTTTCTGCGCGCCTGGAACCGCTGCGCCGCGCAGCCGCTGGTCCTGCCCAGGGTCGCGCCGCCAAGGCTGGAAGGCGTGCGCGGACGCGTCACGATCTCCAGCGCGCTGGCGCGCCAGGAGATCAAGCGCTCGCTGTACGGCCGCGCGCGCCGCGCGCAGCAGCGCCTGTGGATCGCCACCGCCTATTTCGTGCCGTCGCGCAAGTTGCGGCGCGTGCTCGAGCAGGCCGACCGGCGCGGCGTGGACGTGCGCCTGCTGCTGCCGGGCGCGCACACCGACCATCCGGGCGTGCGCCACGCCGGGCGGCGTTTTTACGACGACCTGTTGCAGGCGGGCGTGCGCATCTTCGAGTACCAGCCGCGCTTCCTGCACGCCAAGACCGTGCTGTGCGACGACTGGGTGTCGATCGGGTCGAGCAACCTCGACCGCTGGAACCTGCGCTGGAACCTCGAAGCCAACCAGGAGGTGGAGGACGCCGGCTTCGCGCGGGCGGTGCAGTCCATGTTCGAGGAGGATTTCCGCCACAGCGCCGAATGCCGTTACGAGGACTGGCGGCGCCGTCCCTGGTACGCGCGCTGGCGCGAGCGCTGGTGGGGCCGGGTGGACATGTGGCTCGAGAGCCTGGGGCGGCGCAAGACGCGCTGAAGGCGTGGCGCTGGCCGGAAGCGCCCGGTTGGGGCTAAAATGCGCGCCCTGCGGGCGATCGCGCCCGGCTTCCATTCCCGCTATGAAGAAATATTTCGTCATTTCCGCGCTCGGCAAGGACCGTCCCGGCATCGTGCACGAGTTGTCCAAGGCCATCCTCGACAGCGGCTGCAACATCGAGGACAGCCGCATGACCGTGCTCGGCGGCGAGTTCGCGCTGATCCTGATGGTGTCCGGCCACTGGGGCGCGATCACGCGCCTGGAGCGGCAGCTGCCGCCGCTGGAGCAGAAGCTCGAACTGACCATCCTGTCGAAACACACCGAGCCGCGCGTGAACGCGCAGGACCGGGTGCCCTACACGGTGGACGTGGTGGCCATGGACCATCCCGGCATCGTGCACGAGGTCGCGGACTTTTTCGCCAGCCGCGGCATCAACATCGAGGAGCTGGGCACCTGGACCTATCCCGCGGCGCACACCGGCACGCCCATGTTCTCGCTCAACATGACCGTGAGCATCCCGGCCGACGTGCACATCGGCCGCCTGCGCGACGAGTTCACCGGCTTCTGCGACAACCTCAACCTGGACGCCACCATCGAGCCATCACGGCATTGATTAATATTTTTATCCGCAGATCAACGCGGATTCCTATTAGGATGAACGCAGATAAAACGGGAATTTACCCGATCCATCCGCGTTCATCTTCATAAATATCTGCGTTAATCTGTGTTCAGGTGTTTTTCTTATTCCGCTTTTCCAGCATCTCGTGCACCAGCGGCGTGCACACGATCTCCAGCGCCATGCGCATCTTGCCGCCCGGGATGACCATGGTGTTGGGGCGCGACATGTAGGAACCGTCGACGCGCTTCAGGATATTGGGGAAATAGTATTTCCCCGGATCGCGGAACCGGATCACCACGACGCTTTCCTCCGCGGTCGGCACGTCGCGCGCGATGAAGGGATTGGAGGTATCCACCACCGGCACGCGCTGGAAATTGATGTCGGTGATGGAGAACTGCGGCGTGATGTAATGGGTGTAGTCGCGCAGGCGCCGCAGGATCGAATCGATGACGGCTTCCGGCGTATGCCCCTTGACGCGGGTGTCGCGGTGGATGGCCTGGATCCATTCGAGGTTCACCACCGGCACCACCCCGATCAGCAGGTCCACGTACTGGGCCACGTCCACGCCGTTGTTGCCGTCGCCGGCGTTGCGGCGCTCGATGACCGCGGGGTTGTGCGACGGGCTCAGTTTGCGCCGCGTCCAGTTGCGCGCCACCATGCCGCCGTGCAGTCCTTCGTAGAACAGCAGGTCGGTTTCCGCCGGCACCGGCCGCCAAGGGGTGAAGGTTCCCGGCGGCAGGCCGCCGAATTCATGGCTGTTGTCCTCGGTCACGTAATGCCGCACCTGGCCGGTGCCGCGCTCGGCGTATTCCCGGAACAGGGCCTCGAGCCGCTCCAGCTGGTGCAGTTCCGGACCGAACAGGCTCAGCGTTTTCCCCTCGGCCTGCGCCTGGCGGATGAGACGATTGCTTTCCTCCCGTTCGTGCAGCAGGAAGGCGTCGCCCTCGACGAACGCCGCGGAGATGCCCTCGCGGCGGAACAGATCCTTGAACGCCTGCTGCACGGTGGTGGTGCCGGCGCCCGAGGAGCCGGTGACCGCGACGATGGGATACTTGCTGGACATGGTCTGGCCCCGGGCGCCGGTGATGGATGCCGCTATCTTCTGGGTTTTCGGGTGTGCCGGTCAACGGTGGCGCGATAATCACGCCGCGGCCTGCGTCCGCCGGCAAAAAGCACGCTGGAGCGGGCAGTCCCGGCGCCTGGAATGAGTCAAAACCCGCCGGAACCCCGCGACGGAGCATTGCATGTCTGTCCCGTATGGATTGTCTCTTGAGTAACCGGAAACGAAACCGGCATGGGGCGGCTGAATATTTTTCTCGCTACGGTCGTCCGGTCGGCATTGTCATATTTTTCCTGGGCATTTTTTTGGCGGAAGATCCAGGGAAAAGACGCACGCCAAAACATAAAAAATTTTTAATTGAAATTCGCGCCTCGCGGAGTAGCTTGATCCGCGCATGGTTGTTCATGCACGGCACGCCCGAGGCAGGGCAGGAGGATATTCCCGTGTGCTACGAAAAATGGAACGAGGGCGAACAGGTGAACAAGGCCCTGGAACAGGCCAAGAAGGAGGCGGACAAGATGATCGAGAAGGCCAAGACCGCCCCGCGTCCCGAGCCGGAGAAGGAAACCCGGCGCGAGACGGAACCCGAAGCCGCCTGAGACATTATTGTTGTATCAGATTTCAAACCCCGCGCCCGCGGGGTTTGTTTTTCAGGACGTCGTTTAAACGACCATGAGCTGGCGCTGGCCGCGCAGCTTCATGTTCACCAGCGCCTCGTCGGCGCGGCGCAGCATCTGCTGCGGCTCTTCGCCGGGGGAATAGAAGGTCAGCACGCCGCCGAAACCGGGCAGCGGGTAGCTGCGGCCCTTATGGCTGAAATGCGATTCCTTGGCGCGCTTGTGCACTTTTTCCAGCGCGCGCAGGGCGTTGTCCTTGCCGGTGTTGGGCAGCAGCACGGCGAACTCGTTCTTGTTGTAGCGCGCCACCATGTCGTAGCTGCGGAAGCGGCCGAGCACCTCGCTGGTGTAACGGTTCAGCACCGTCTCGGCGACTTCCGTGCCGTGCTTCTTCTGGATGTCGTCGATGTTGTCGATGTCGATCAGCGCCAGCGCCAGCGGCTCGCCGTGGCGCTTGACGCGCTCGACCTCGGATTCGATCTGCCGTACCAGTACGTCGCGCTTGGGCAGGCCGAGCGCGCGCTTCGTCGATTTATCGCCGGTGCGGATGCGCCGGCGCGCCTTGTTGAGCTCCTCGCGCAGCTGCTCGCGCTCGGCCTCGATCATCTTGAGGTAGGTGGTGGCGTCGGACAGCTGGCGCGACAGCGTCTCGCGCTCGCGTACCATGTCGTCCATGCCTTTCGACAGCATCTGGCGCAGTTCATCGAGTTGCGGCGGAATGCCGGTTTCAGCGGCGCGCGGCGCCTCCGGTGTCGTGGCAGCCGGCGCCGTTTGTTGTTCGGGCGTTCCTGGACTTTCCATGGCAGGGGTGGTCTCCGTGAGCTGGGAATCGGGTGTCTTGAGCGCGCGCGGTTTTGGCGCAGTCATGGCGGGGGCGGCCGCCTTCGGCGCCGGGGCGGTTTCACGCATCGGGATGACGTGATCCGGATGCAGCAGGTAGAGCGCCAGATGCTGCTGGATCAGGCGCGCCCGCAGGCGGATGGCGGCGGGCGCGGCGTTATTCTGGGTATAGGTGAGTAACTGCTGGTGCAAATGGGAGAGACAGGAACCGTTCACGAGACCGCGCTCGCGGCAGTGATGCAGGGCATCCTTGATCAACTGCAACAGTTCGCCGCCGTCCGGATGGCGCTGGAGGTGCTCGAGGTGCCGCACCAGCGCATTCATCAGCCCGGGGTCGACGGAGAGGTTTTCGCCGACTGCCAACCTGTGTGCTCCTAGGGGGTTCGGGGACCGTTATTAATTGCGTTTTTTGTCGCGCGTAAATGTAACCGCAGAAGAGAAAAATAACAATATGTTGTGATGAAAAAATTCAGACAGCACTACCGGTTGAAATGGGTCGCCAGCCGATCCACCAGCGCCGGCTTGCCCATGATGGAGCCGTACACGCGGCCGACCGCGGGCACGTCCCAGGCGCGCACGCCCAGAAACTTCCCGCCCGCCTCTTCTATAAGGATGCGGCTGGCGGCCACGTCCCAGACGGGGTTGCCGTAATCGATGGCGGCGTCCGCCATGCCGAGGACGGCGCAGGTGTGGCTGAAACAGGTGCGGTAAATACGGTGGTTCGGGTGCGCGCGGGCCACGGCATCGAACAGCGCGCCGTCGTCGCGGTGCTTGGTGAAATTGGCCCGCGCCGGCAGCATGACGCGCTCGCTGCCGTCGATGGCGGCGGGATCGAGGTCGGCGAGGCGCACGCGCGCGCCGTTGCGGCGGGTGCCGAGACCGAACCCCGCGCTCACGCGGAGGTCCAGCACCGGATGGTCGATGACGCCCACCAGCGGTTCGCCGCGGTAGTGCAGCGCCAGGATGCTGCCGAAGGCCGGCATGCGCTGCACGAAATCCTCGGTGCCGTCGATCGGGTCCATGATCCACTGGAACGGGGCTTCCGGCCGGGTCGCGGGATACTCCTCGCCGATGATGCCGTGGTCGGGAAAATTTTTTCCGATGAGTTCGCGCAGGCGCTCCTCCACGCCGAGATCGACGCTGGTGACGAAGCTGCGGTCCGGCTTGCGTTTGACCTCGAAACCGGCCGCCACCTGCGACAGGATCAGCGCCCGCGCCGTCCCGGAGAATTCCAGCGCTTTCGCGTGAAACCGCTCGATGTCGCGCGCCGGAATCTGGTTGCGGGTGTCCACGGTGCTGATTTCATGTCCGGTTTTTTTCCCACTTTAACATATTATTTTTCGCCGCTGCGCCGAATCAGGCCGGTCGGACACTCACGCGCGGCGGGGCTGCTGTGCCGGCAGTCGACGCAGGCAGCGACAACGCGCCACGCGGAAGTGCTGCGTGAGCGCCGTCAAGCGCTGCCGTTAAAAAAGAACTTGAAGACCGATCGAACCGGTATCGAGATCGGTGTGTGAAACGTCGTAGCGTTCCCATTCCACGCGCATGGCCAGGTTTGGCGTGAAACCGAGCTTGAGTCCGGCGCCGTAGAACGCATCGTTGCCGTCCCTGTCGCCCGCCACGCCGCCCAGGACCGAGTCCGATTCCCACCAGAATTCCCCGGCCTTGGCATAGACGGCCGATTTGTCCGAGAAGGGGAGCGAGAACACTGCTGCCAATCCCTTGCCGTCCGCTTCGAACCTGTCGCCGGCCCTGTCCAGGCGGTCGAAATCGACCCATGAGCCCTCAACGCCAAACCAGTTGGTGAATTGACCGCCAACGTATGCCTTCACCAGGTCATCGTTGTCGTCGAGCGCGCTTTCGTTGATGCTGTAGCCGCCCCATGCGCCGCCCAGATAAACCCCCGGGCGTTGCGCGTAGGTCGCGGTGAAGGGAACGAGCCAGAGCAGGGCCGGCAGGCCGATGAGAAAAGCAAGTTTGCCGATTCGCATGTTGATAGCCTCCATTTGCAGAACGACATCCATTTGAAAACACGCGACGTCACGACTTGTCCGGATCGATCACGGCAACGACCGCGTGTGCCGGGAGTGCCGGGACGGGGCTCGGCGCTCCATGCACCCCCACAACGGAAAACCCGATCCGGCCATGGCCGTTTCAGGCCGCCGGCGCTCAGGCCTTCCTGGCCCAGAGCATGCACCAGGCGTCGGGGCTGACCTTGCCCTCGACCACTTTGCAGGTATTGGACTCGGCGATGAAGTGCATGCAGTTGGCGCATTTCTGGTCGCCCTTGGGCTGGTTCTGGTACTTGGCCTGCGCCTGACTCAGCTTGCCGCCTGGAGCCGTGGCCTCACTCGCGGGACCGCCGCCGGAGGGTGCGCCATCGGCCGAATTGCCCTGGGGCGTGCTACCCGCCCCGGAGACGGGACCTCCGGTCTGGCCCGGGGCCGGGGCGGCCGCATCCGGGGACTGCGTCGGGGAAGCCGCTTCCTCTTTTTTCTGGCAGCCGGCCACGAACAGCGCCAGCAAGGCTGCTCCGCGCAGCAGTGTTCGACGTTCGGAAAGGTAGGTTGACATGATCAAGGCCTCCATTGGTTGGACAAGCTTTCCGGACGGGAGCGCGACGCGCCGTGTCCGGCCGCCTGCCGCCCGGTTTATCCCGTCGACGTTTTGAGCCGGAGGTTGTTTTCGACCGCTTTGACGCCCGGGACGTTGCGCGCCACTTCCGTGGCCCGGTCGATCTCGCGCCGGCTGTCGGCGAACCCGCTCAGCTGCACAATGCCGTTGACCGTTTCCACCTTGATGCCGAGCGCGCTCACTTCCCGGTCGGCGACGAATGCGGATTTCACCCTCGCCGTGATGACACTGTCGTCCACAAAGGCGCCGGTGCTCTGCGGCGTGCGCCGGATATCGTTCTTGACCGATTTCACGCCCGGAATCCCGCGCGCCACTTCGACGGCCCGGTCGATCTCCTGCTGGCTGCCGGCGAACCCGCTCAGCTGCACCGTGCCCTTGAAAGTGCTCACCTTGATGTTGAGTGCGCTGACCTGTTGGTCGGCGGCGAACGCGGATTTCACCTTCGCGGTGATAACGCTGTCGTCCACATATTCACCGGTGCTTTCCTGCGTGCCGGAACCGGCACAACCGAGCAACAGATTCGCCATAAGAAGAATCATGACGGGGAACAGGGTATGACGTGTATAACGCATGGCGGCCTCCTTTTCCGTAAAAGCAATGTTCCAGCTTCGGCATTCCTTCGCGGGACTCGAGAAACATCGCGCCTGAAAATTTCCCGGAAACCGGTCTCCTTCGGAGAGATGCAGCATCAAAAAAATCCGGTTCGTTGTTCGAAAGACATCGATGTCGGATTTGATGCGTCAACCGCAAAGCGGTTCCGGTATTCACGGGAAGTTCCTGTGCCATCGTCCGGCAACCCGGTCCCGAAGCAGACGCGATTCACAACACTGGAGGCGGAATATGGCGAATGAAGGACGTTACGATGCCGGAGATTTGCAACCGACGGGCGTCACAGCGCCGGTGACCGGCGGACACGAATCCGGATTCGTGCGCGCTGTTGTGGTGGGAATATAAAATAATTTCCGTACGTTTTTTTCACCCGTGAGCTGTGGGGGACTTGTCTTCTCCGGATTCTATTTTCTTATCCAGTCCTTTCCCGCTTTCACATACTGCTTCTTCACCGCGGCCCAGGCGACCTTGTGTGCCACGACCTCACGGTCCTCGCGGTGGGCGTATTCCTCCCAGGCATTGTTGAAGGCGGCGAGATAGATCTCCTGCGCATGGTGCTGCAGATGGTTGCGCACCGCCGCCGGCAGATCGGAAACATCGGCATACGGCATGTCAGTTTCCCGCTTCCGGATCCGGCGCTGCCGCGGCCCC
>JBFMBB010000008.1:0-34316 GCA_040755435.1 Pseudomonadota bacterium
CGGCATCCTCATCGGCGTCGCCGCCGTGGTGTCGATGCTGGCGCTGGGCGAGGGCGCCAAACGCGACATCGAGGCGCGCCTGGCCGGGCTCGGATCGAACCTGCTGGTGCTGCGTCAGGGGCCGGCGCGCGTGGGTGGCGTCACGCTCGAGACCGGCGCCACGCGCATCACGGTGGACGACGTGGCCGTGCTCACCGAGCGCCTCCCGGCGATCCGCGACACCGCGCCCAACGTCAGCGGGCGCGCACAGGTAAGCTACCTCAACCGCAACTGGAACACCTCGGTGATGGGCACGGTGCCGGCGTACGCGCGCATGCGCGCGGCCGAGCCGGACTTCGGGCGTTTCTTCACCGCCGACGAGAACCGCAGCCGCGCGCGCGTGGTGCTGCTCGGGCGCACCGTGGCGCGCGAGCTGTTCGCCGGGCAGAACCCGATCGGCGAGACCATCAAGGTCAACCGCATCCCGTTCGAGGTGATCGGGCTGCTGCCGGAGAAGGGCACGACCGCGTGGCGCGACCAGGACGACTACATCGTGATGCCGCTGCTCACGGCGATGCACCGGGTGCTGGGCAAGGACTACGTGGATTACGTGGACCTCGAGGTGCAGGACGCGGCGCTGATGGAAACCACCCAGCGCGAGATCGAGCAGCTGCTGCTGGCGCGCAAGCGCGTGCCGCCGTCGCAGCAGCGCGACGCCTACCAGATCCGCAACATGGCCGAGATCCAGTCGGCGCTGGCCGAGACCAGCCGCACCATGTCCTACCTGCTGGCGACCATCGCCGCCATCTCGCTGGTGGTCGGCGGGGTCGGCATCATGAACATCATGCTGGTGTCGGTGACCGAGCGCACGCGCGAGATCGGCCTGCGCAAGGCGGTCGGCGCCACGCCGCGCGACATCCTGGCGCAATTCCTGACCGAGACCGTGGTGGTGAGCGTGACCGGCGGGGTCATGGGAATTCTGCTCGGCGTGCTGGCGACCGTGGCCATGTCCACCTTCGCCGGCTGGACCGTGTCGGTGTCCTCGGACGCGATCGGGCTGGCGGTGGCGTTTTCGGCCGGCATCGGGCTGGTGTTCGGTATCTACCCGGCGCGCAAGGCCGCGCGCCTCAATCCCATCGAGGCGCTGCGCTACGAATAGGCCAGTTTGTGTGTGATGTGCTAAATTGCGCGACGTATTAATAATCATAACGAACAGGCGTAATTCATGAACCTGCACGAATACCAGGCCAAGGCCCTGCTCGCCGAGTACGGCGTGCCAATCCCGCCGGGCCGGCCCGCGTTTTCCGTGGGCGAGGCGCTGAAAGCGGCCGATGAGCTGGGTGGCGACGGCTGGGTAGTGAAGGCGCAGATCCACGGCGGCGGCCGCGGCAAGGCCGGCGGAATCAGGAAGGTTGCCAGCCGCGCGGAACTGGAAAAGGCGGCGGGCAGCCTGCTCGGCACGAAGCTGGTGACGCACCAGACCGGCCCCGCCGGCCAGCCGGTGCAGCGCCTGCTGATCGAGCAACCGAGCGCGGTGAGCCGCGAGCTGTACCTGGCCTGCCTGCTGGACCGTGCGCTGGAGCGCATCGTTTTCATCGCCTCCGGCGCCGGCGGCATGGACATCGAGGAGATCGCGGCAAAGCACCCCGACAAAATCCTGAAGGCAGTCGTCGATCCGGTGGCCGGCCTGCAAGGCTATCAATGCCGCGAGATCGGCTTCGCGCTGGGCCTGAACGACAAGCAGATCGCCGCGCTGTCGCGCCTGATGCTGAGCCTGTATCACCTCTACTGCGCGCGCGACCTGAGCCTGCTGGAGATCAATCCGCTCGCCGTCGGCACCGACGGCAACCTGGTCGCGCTCGACGCCAAGATCCAGGTGGACGACAACGCGCTCTACCGCCAGAAGGCGCTGGAGGAAATGCGCGATCCCTTGCAGGACGACCCCAAGGAACACAAGGCGCACGAGTTCGGACTCAATTACATCGCGCTCGAGGGCAACATCGGCTGCATGGTCAACGGCGCCGGACTGGCGATGGCGACCATGGACCTGATCAAGTTGCATGGCGGCATGCCGGCGAACTTCCTCGACGTCGGCGGCGGCACCACCGCCGACAAGGTGGCCGAGGCCTTCAAGCTGATTCTTTCGGACCCGAACGTGAAGGCGATCCTTGTCAATATATTTGGCGGCATCGTGCGCTGCGACCTGATCGCGGAGGGCATCATCAAGGCGGTGCAGGAGGTCGGGATCAAGATTCCGGTGGTGGTGCGCCTGGAAGGCACCAACGTGGAGAAAGGCCGTGAGCTGTTGAAACACAGCGGCCTCAAGATCATTTCGGCGGACAGCCTGACCAATGCCGCGAAGCAGGCGGTGGTGGCGGCGAAATGAAAAAAGTTTAGGGTTTAGAGTTCAAAGTACAAGGTTATAAGTGCGAGTTTTTAACTTTGTACTCTAAACTCTGAACTTTGTACTCACTGAACATATGAGCATCCTCGTCAACAAAAACACCAAAGTGATCTGCCAGGGCTTCACCGGCAAGCAGGGCACGTTCCATTCCGAGCAGGCGATCGCTTACGGCACCAAAATGGTCGGCGGCGTGACGCCGGGCAAGGGCGGGCAGAAGCATCTCGGCTTGCCCGTATTCAACACGGTAAAGGAAGCCGTGCACGAAACCGGCGCGAGCGCGACCATGATCTACGTGCCGGCGCCGTTCGCCGCCGATTCCATCCTGGAAGCGGCCGCGGCCGGCATCCAGGTGATCGCCTGCATCACCGAGGGCATCCCGGTGCGCGACATGCGCAAGGTCAAGGTCGCGCTGCACCAGTATCCCGGCGTTTCACTCATCGGGCCGAACTGCCCCGGCATCATCACGCCGGGCGAGTGCAAAATCGGCATCATGCCGGGTTTCATCCACCAGCCCGGGAGCATCGGCATCATTTCGCGTTCCGGCACGCTGACGTATGAAGCCGTGTACCAGACCACGCTGGAGGAACTGGGCCAGAGTACCTGCGTCGGCATCGGCGGCGATCCGATCCAGGGGCTGAATTTCGTCGACTGCCTGCGCCTGTTCGAGGCCGATCCGGCGACGCGCGGCATCGTCATGGTGGGCGAGATCGGCGGGCAGGCGGAGGAGGACGCCGCCGCTTATATAAAGAATCACGTGACCAAGCCGGTGGTGGCCTACATCGCCGGCGTGACCGCGCCCAAGGGCAAGCGCATGGGCCATGCCGGCGCCGTGATTGCCGGCGGCAAGGGTACCGCCGAAGAAAAATACCGCGCGCTCGAGGCTGCCGGCGTGCACACGGTACGCTCGCCCGCGGACATCGGCGCGCGCATGCGCGAAGTGCTGGCCTGACATGGCGGCGCGGCTGCGCATCGCCCTCGGCCAGCTCAACCTGCTGGTGGGCGATGTCGCCGGCAACGCCGCCAAAATGATTGCCACCGCTCAACGCGCGCGCGACGAGCTCAAGGCCGACGTGATTCTCTTCCCCGAGCTGGCACTCACCGGATACCCCCCCGAGGACCTGCTGCTGCGCCCCGATCTCAGCGTGCGCGTGGAGCTGGCGTTGGGCGAGATGCTGCGCGGCATCTCCGGCATCGACGTGATCGTCGGCTATCCCAAGCGCCAGTACGGCAAGCTGTACAACGCCGCCTCTCTGTTGCGCGGCGGCAAGGTGGCCGCGACCTATTTCAAGCACATTCTTCCCAACTATGGGGTGTTCGACGAGAAGCGTTATTTCGCCGAGGGCGCTGATCCCTGTGTATTCGACATCAAGGGCCAGCCGGTCGGTCTCACCATTTGCGAGGACGTGTGGGAGCGCGGGCCGGTGGAACAGGCGGTGAAGGCGGGCGCGAAACTCATGCTCAATCTCAACGCCTCGCCGTTTCACCGCAACAAGGGTAAAGAGCGGTTCGGGATCGTCGCCCGGCGCGCACGCGACAACCGCGTGCCCATTGTCTATCTGAACCTGGTCGGCGGACAGGACGAGCTGGTGTTCGACGGCGATTCCTTCGTGGTGGACGCGCGCGGCGCGATGACCCAGCGCGCCCCGGCCTTCGAGGAAGGTTTGCACCTGGTGGAGCTCAAAACCGGCGCGCGCCCGGCGCCGGTGCCGGCGGCGATTTCACCGGATCTTCCCGAAGAGCAGAGCGTGTATGCGGCGCTGGTGCTGGGTGTGCGCGATTACATCGGGAAGAACGGTTTCCCCGGCATCGTCATCGGGCTTTCCGGAGGCGTGGATTCGGCGCTTACCCTGTGCATCGCGGTGGACGCCATCGGCGCGTCGCGCGTGGAGGCGGTGCTGATGCCGTCGCGCTACACCGCGTCCATGAGCCTCGAGGACGCGCGCGCCCAGGCCGAGGCCATGGGCGTGAAGCACGCCACCATTCCGATCGAGCCCATGTTCGAGGCCTTTCTCGACGCGCTCGAGGAGGAATTCCGGGGGCGCAAGCCGGACAGCACCGAGGAAAACATCCAGGCGCGCATCCGCGGCACGTTGCTCATGGCGATTTCGAACAAGACCGGCCGCATGGTGCTGACCACCGGCAACAAGAGCGAGATGTCGGTCGGCTACGCCACGCTCTACGGCGACATGGCCGGCGGCTTTGCCGCCATCAAGGACGTGCCCAAGACCCTGGTGTACCGCCTCGCCGAATACCGCAACCGGATCAAGCCCGTGATCCCGCGGCGCGTGTTCGAGCGCCCGCCCTCGGCCGAGCTGGCGCCGGACCAGAAGGACACCGATTCGCTGCCGCCGTACGAGCTGCTCGACCCCATTCTCGAGCGCTATGTCGAGCTGGACCAGTCGGCGGCGGACATCGTGGCCGCCGGTTTCGACGAGGCTACGGTCAAAAAGGTGCTGCGCCTGGTGGACCGCAACGAATACAAGCGCCGCCAGGCCGCCCCCGGGGTGCGCATCACCCCGCGCGCCTTCGGGCGCGACCGGCGCTATCCCGTTACTTCCGGCTATGGCCGCGGGCCGGACAAGCCCGGTGGCAACGGAACGGCGGGTGGTATTTAATAGATGAACGGAAACGCAACCTGATTCGAGGTTTACGACAATGAAAAAAATCGAAGCCATCATCAAACCCTTCAAGCTCGACGACGTGCGCGAGGCCCTGTCCGAAGTCGGCGCGAGCGGTCTGACCGTGACCGAGGTGAAGGGATTCGGCCGCCAGAAGGGGCACACGGAGCTTTACCGCGGCGCGGAGTACGTGGTGGATTTCCTGCCCAAGGTGAAGATCGAGCTGGTGGTGGACGACAAGATGCTGGATCGCTGCATCGAGGCCATCACAGGCGCCGCGCGCACCGGGAAGATCGGCGACGGCAAGATTTTCGTCACGACCGTCGAGCAGGTGATCCGCATCCGCACCGGCGAGCAGGGGCCGGAGGCGATCTAGTCCGCGTTCAGGCGCCGGCCTCGGCGATATAACGGCTCTGCGGAAAGTTCCGGCGCAGTATCCGCAGGGTGTCCTTCAGCAGATCGTCCACGCCCATGGCCTTGTAAGACAAGGCCATGATGCCGAGGGCGTCTTCCGTCGACGGCGTGCGCGGGTAATTCTCCAGCGCATATTTGGCGCGGTTGACGGCCGCGACATAGGCAGAACGTTCGTAATAGAAGCGCGCCACCATGGTTTCGTACTTCGCCTGCGACTCGAACAGATAGGCCATCCGCTGGCGCGAGTCCTCGGCATAGCGGCTGTTGGGGAAGCGCCGCACCACTTCATTGAAGGCGTTGTAGGCCTCGAGCGCGCCCTTGGGATCGCGGTCGGAGAGATCGTCCTTGGCGCCGAACAGCCAGTTGATGAATCCCTTCTCCCCCTGAAAGTTCACCAGGCCCTTGAGGTAATAGGCGTAGTCCACGTTCGGATGCGTCGGGTGCAGGCGGATGAAGCGGTCGGCGGCGGCGATGGCGAGCGCCGGTTCCTCGTACTTGTAGTTGGCGTAGGCGATTTCCAGCTGCGCCTGTTCGGCGTAACGCCCGTAGGGGTAGCGCGCCTCGAGGGTTTCGAAATACTTGATGCCGGTTTCGTAGTCGCCCTCGGCCACTTTTTCCTTGGCCTCGGTGTAGAATTTCTCCGGCGACCAGTCCTTGGTCGGGTCCTCGGTAATGCCGGCGCAGCCGGCGATCAGCAGCAGGAAAAGGCCGGCCAGCGGCCCGGTGAAACGATGCATTCGATTTGCCCCGGTACAACGTATAAAGTCGCGCCAGCTTAACCCGATTTCACTTCGCCGGAAAGACCGGCCGCAGGCATGAACCAGGAATCCACGCTGTCGGCAAGCATCCCGCCCGAACTGGCCGGCCAGCGGCTCGATCAGGCACTGGCGACGCTGTTCGCCGATGTCACGCGCTCACAGCTGCAGCAATGGATCGGGGACGGGCGCGTCACTCTCAACGGCGGGATTCCGCGCAAACGCGACAAGGTGAAGCAGGGTGACGCGGTGGAGATCCGGGTGCCGCCGCCGGTGGACTCCGGCTGGAAGGCCCAGGCATTGCCGCTGGAGATCGTGCACGAAGACAACGAACTGCTCGTCATCAACAAACCGCCCGGCCTCGTAGTGCACCCGGGGGCGGGAAATCCCGAAGGGACGCTGCTGAACGCTCTCATCGCGCACGCCCCGAAGCTCGCGCAGCTGCCGCGCGCCGGCATCGTGCACCGGCTCGACAAGGACACCTCCGGACTGATGGTGGTGGCGAAGACCGAGCACGCGCGCCAGCACCTGATCGCGCAATTGCAGGAGCACGACGTCGAGCGCGAGTATGTCGCCATCGTCAACGGCGTCATGGTCGCGGGCGGCACCATCGAGGCCCCGATCGGGCGCCACCGCACCCAGCGCACGCGCATGGCGGTGAGCAGCCAGGGCAAGCCGGCGGTGAGCCATTATCGCGTGATGAAGAAATACCGCGCCCACACGCTGGTGCAGGTCAAACTCGAATCCGGCCGCACCCACCAGATCCGCGTGCACATGGCGCACCTGCATTACCCGGTGCTGGGCGACCCGGTGTACGGTGGACGGCTGAAGCTTCCCGCCGGCGCGGGTGACAAGCTGAAAAACGCGCTGCGCGGATTCAAACGCCAGGCGCTGCATGCGCTGAAACTTTCACTGACGCATCCGAAAACGGGGAAGCGCGTGCAGTGGGCGACGTCAGTGCCGGAGGACATGAGTAAATTGATGGAAGCCTTGGCAGTGGATACCAAGGCTCATTCGGGGTAATTTTTTTGTGTCGCCTGCGGCGACGCATACTTGTGGGTGGCTGACCCACGGCAGGTTACTTTCTTTGCTCGTGCAAAGAAAGTAACCAAAGAAAGCACGCCCCTGAGAGGAGCTGAGATAAATGAGGGCGCATTGCTGAGATAAACCGGGATTCGACGACATAACGTGGGATGGAATTTTAACGGAAAATGAAAAAGAGTTGCAGAAAATTCAGCGGCCGGAACCGGCCGGTTTTGGGAGGGGGGTCAGGTTGCGGCGCTCGATGATTTTATGTCGGCAGGCGGATAGGACCTGGTAGAGGCGCGAGACAGAAATGCCGTGCCTGGCGCAGACCTCGTGGCGGTTGGTGCCGTTGTACTCATGGTAGATTTTCCAGTCGCGTTCTTCGAGCTTGAGGCACAGGGGCGCGCGGCCGTTCCAAGTGCCTTTCGGGCAGTAGATATCCTGCCCTCCGAACTGCTCGGCGATCCGCGTGGCGATGGCGATGGCGATGTCCTTGGCCGACTCGGGGGGCAGGCCGGCATTCCGCATGACATCCGCAGAGTGGTACACCAGGTCGAGAAGGAATTCCGGTCCTTTGGAATTTAGCTTCAGGCCATCATTCATTCAGTTTGATGTTGCACCTTCTGGCCCATGCCTTGAGATTTTCAATCAACTTTTGTGCTACCCAGTCCGGTAAAAATTCTGGCGCGCTCCAGCCTGCATGCTGTTCATGATGCCGCCGGCTGGCTGATTTGACCCAGGCGCGCAGGGCCTGTTCGCTGCGTTCCTTGACGGCGCCGGCCTCGGCCATCTGAATCCAGAACGAGCGGATCTTGCCGACCTGCCCTTCGCTGGCCAGGACATCGCCGGCGGGTGTGGCGCGCTTCGGCTGGCGGTCGCGCTTGCGGCTCTGCCAGCCTTTGGTGCGGAAATGCTGCAGGACGCGCGCGCGGCCGAGCGGCGAGAGGTCTGCGGCGCTTCCGGATTCGGCCTTGCCGATGGTCCGAACGATCGTTCGGTAGGTCTCGTCATCGAGCACCAGGTCCTTCTTGGCGATGTGGATCTTCGCCAGTTCCTTGCGGCGGGTGTCTTCGGCGGTGTTCATTTAGCCACCGTCAGCCGCCGCGTGTTGCTGACGAAGCCGGTGCCGATCTTGCCGTCCTTGTCCGGCACGACACGCACGCCGAGCTGCTCCATGACCTTTAGATGCTCGACCTCGACGCGCGCGCTATCAATGATCTTGCCGGCGACGTTGGCCACCGCCTGGGCGCGCTCGATGTCCATCGGCTTCTCGTCGTCCTTCAGCCTCTCGATCGTCTCGAAAAGGTGATTACGCAGATCTTCGATGCTGTTCTTCATCTTTCAGTCTCCGTTTAATTCTACGATTTAATATCCCGCGCATGTGGATTACCTCGCACAGTTCCCGAGGGTATCGGTTCCACATGACATTGAGCCGCGCGAGATCGCCGCGGCTCACGAGGCACAGGTTGCCGAGGATGACGTTGCCGCGGTTGTCGTCGATGAACTTGACGGCGTAGCCGGGTGGCACCGGGCCGTAGGCTTCTTCCCACAGCAGCACGTGCACGAACCGCCAGTTGAAGCGCGAGGCCTTCGAGCGGTCGTCGCTCACCTTCCGCTTCAGGTATCCAGCGTCGTCGCGGACCTCCGTGCCGATCGGCACCCATTTCTTTTGTGCCCCGCCCGCCATCTGGCCTTTCTTGAATTGCGTTTCACGCATGCGCCCGGGCGCGTAACCCGGGCGGCGCTGGCCTTTGTTCGCCGGCACGTGGCCCTTCGTGAATCGGTGCGATTTGCCAGACTCTTTCAGCTTGCCGGACACCCGGCGCAGCATTGTCTCGGTGTATGCCGGCGTTTTTTTCAGGCCACACAATTTCGCCATGCGGTAACAGGATGAAACACCATGCCCGATTATTTTGGCGATGTCTTTCGTGGGGTGGTCTGGATAAAGTGCCCGCAATTGTTGTATCTGCTCTCGCGTCCAGCGACGGCCCCACAACGGGCCGTTCTTGGCGATCTGCTGCTTCATGAAGCGCGATTTAAATGACCGGCTCTTTCGCAGTTTTAATAACCCGGCTTGGTAGTAGATCTCATGCCGTTTGCGATTCAGCGCCACGGCGATCTCGAGCGCCGGCGTTTCGGCGTAGCGCTGGCGCAGCAGCCGGATCTCGCGCGCCGTCCATTTCCGGCACGGATCGGGCTTGCGCAGGCCGAGGTCGTTCGCCTTTGACGCCACGCCGGACAACGGCCGGCCGAGCCGACGCGCGATCTCCGCCGTCCGGGTCCGCGGATAGAGGCGCTGCAGCCGGCGCAATTCTGGTTCAGTCCAAGGGTTACCGTTCATTGATTAAACTCAGCCCGTCTCGTGGGCCAGGCGGCGCGGTCACCGGCGGAGTTACGATGCTGAGGTATTCCGGCCCGCGCTGCGGGTGTTATTGGCCCCACCGCCCGCTGGGGTAGCCTTGAATTCATTGCACGCACCCCTGCCAGATCTGCTTGATCAACGTCCAGTGCGGCACCACGCCCATGACGAAAAACATCACGATCATTCCGATCACAAAGCCGATCCATCCCGCCGCACAGCGGTTCGGTGCCTCGGCTTCGAGGCCGAGTGCTTGAATCAGTGCCTGTTCGCGATCGCGGTTCATTTCCGATTGTTGATAAAGATTCGATCTCCCAGCGCCGCCACTAGTGCCAGTAAGAGCAGCTCATACGGTCCGCGAGATAGCCGGCGAAAACCAGTCAGGCACGCGGTCCTCCAGGTCGAGTCGGGCTTGCCGCGGCGGGAGAGGCGCACTTTATAGTTGCCGAGTCCGCGCGTGCCGGTGCCATCGTTGGCGATGGTGACCGTTCCGAGATGGCGCTTTCTCGATTCGTTGCCGAGTGGCAGCATTTCGATGGTGACGCGGATCATACGGCTTCACCTTTGCGGAGCTGCTTCATCCGTCGCTCGATGGCCTGGCGCACGGTCGACTGCAGGCCGGGCAGCTTGAGCGCGGCGCGGCATTGCTTGGCGTCGAAGCTCTTCACGTCGAGCAAGCGATCGGCCGCGGCCATCGACTGCACACCGGGGCCGAGATTCGGACGCAGGAAAGGATTTGAATATCCAGCCATGTTCACCCCTTGATCGGAACAGCGTTCATCGCGGCGAGGTGCGTCGGGCAGTAGTGCCGGTCCGGGCCGACCTGGTGCGCGTGGTCTTTGCAGAGCGGCACGTCGCAGGTCACGCCCTTGGTGACCTCGAAATCGCACAGGTACTCGCTCATGTCGCGGCACGTCACGCACGGTGGCGGCAATTTGCTGCGCTTGCCGGCGCGGATGTGCACGCGCCCGATGCCTTTGATGTTGTAGAAATGACAGGGCATCAGGCCGCCTTCACCTCTTTCTTCACCGGTTCGGCGCGCTCGATCTGGCTCTCGAAGGGCTTGGCGACGAACTCTTCGCGCTGCCTGATCTTGATGCCGGCAATGCCCTTGACGGCCTCGGGATCGTCGAGCACGGCCTGCTTGTCCACTTCCTGCCTGGTGCGGATCAAGTGGCCGAGGTCGGCCTTGACGAGCGCCTGGATCACGGCTTCCTGATTCTTGGGCAGACTCACGGAGGGCGGCGTGGTGCGCCAGAGCAGCTCGCCGGTGGCGAGCTTCGCGGTCTTGGAATGCCCCTTGAGCAGCACGGCGCGGTTGGCCTCGGCCCAGATGTGCAGCCCCTGAAAATAAGTTTCGATGTCCGCGTTCAGCGGCTGCGCCTGTTTCTCGTACTTGGCCTTGATGGCGGCCAGCTCGTCGTTCATCGCGGCTTCGAGCGTGATGATCTCGCGCTGCAGCGTGCCGATGTTCTGCAGGGCTTCTTCCGCCTGCTGGCGGGTGGCGGGGACGATGGGAAAGGCGTTAGCCTTGATCCGCTTTTTGCTTTTGCTCATGACTCGGTTCCTCTGATTCGCAGTGAAAAGATTTGTAAATCCATAGCGGTGACGTGAGCACGATGAACATCAAAATGCCGGTGAAGAATTCGCGCAGTTTCATGTCACCAGTTCGGATCGTCTTCAAAATCTTTCAGAAGCCATCCCAGCCACCAGGCCAGGGCCATCAGCGCGATCCCGGCCAGGCCGAGGATGACGCCGAACACGATGGCGATGAGTTGCCAGTTCATGCAGCTTTCTTTATGGCCGCTAACAGCCCACGCCACGCGCGCCAGAGATCGCGCAGCAGGCGCTTTTCCATGTATCGCTGTGCGCGCCGATGCCAGAGCATCTTGCTCGCCTCTGGGGCCTTGAGTTGTTCCACAGCCTTGCGCGCGAGATAAATCTCGCGGTATTCGTTTTGTTTTTTGATCAAGGAATCGCCGATGGTGAACATCAGGCTGCGTCGGCGCGGGCTATATCCTGCTGAAACCCAATCTTCCGCACTCAACCCGCCCGTGCGGCGCCACGTTGAACAAGCCTTGCCTTTGATGGGCGCATATCCGAATCGCTTCCAGAGTTTGGCCGGGTTCGGGTAATTGTTGAGATCGCCCGCCTCAGCCACGATCAGCGCCAAGCCGAGCTCTGCGAAACCATTCACGGTTTCAACCCACGGCCATACCGGCAGTTGCCGCGCCAATTTACGCAACTGTTTTTCATGATCGGCGCGCAAGTCATGGTATTGCTTCCGCGTATCCAGCAGCGGTTTGAGCACCATGATCAACCTTGGCGTGAGCTTCGGATGTTCGCCATCGGGAAGGGCCTCGATCAAGGTTTTAGAGGCGGCGACAACCTGCGCATAGGACATGTCAGAGTCGGCCACGGCATGCCGGCATTCCGCCTTCATGCGGTTGTTCATGCTGTTCGCGCAGCGCATGTAGAGATTTCGATTGCGCGCGGTTTCAGTGATGAGGCTGATAAGATTTCTATCGATCATAAAAACTCCGAATTAAAGGCGCCGGAGCGATAAATGGACTTTGGGTGACACATCACTTATGTCGCCCCGGCACACAGTCGTTAAATAGGGGCCGCGATGGATGACCTTTTGCAAGGGTGACATTTTCATAATGATCCATCGCGGCATAAAAGTGGCGGCTCGGCAATTGCGATATGGGTGACACGAAGATCAAAGCGTCGCCGCCGGTTCATTAATCCAGCTTCCAGCCGACCTTGCCGGCAGCGGCGCGGATTTCTTCCACGGTCCATACATCGCGCACCCGGGCGCGCGAGCTGGTCAGGCGCTCGGTCAGCAGGCGAAGCCCGCGCGCAGCACCGAGATTAGATGCCGAAAGCTTCTCGTGCGCTTGCGCCTGACGCAGCAGATGTTCGCGCTTGGCGTCTCCGAGCGAAGTCCCGGCGGCGTAGAGCTGCATTTCGTACAGCCGGTCGATTTGCTGGCCGCGCCTGGTTTTGGCCAGTGGGAATTTCGTCATGCTGGGATTCTTCGAGCGGCGAATCTTTGAATTATTGTTGCGGCCCTGCTCCACCATGATCCAGTAACAGGCATAGCGAATTGCCTCGCGCGCCAGTTCCGTGAGCTGGGTGTTGTACACGACCGCGAGTTCGAGTTTCTTTGCCGCCTTATCGCGGTCTCCCTTGGCTTCCATGAAGAAGCTATTCGCGATCTGGCCGAACGACACGAGTGATTTCTTTTCGCGTCGCGAAAGGCGAATGGCGGTTTCGGTATGGATTGCAGATTGCATATTGTCTCCTTTAGTTTCTATAAGGGGTCTGTTTTTGGCCGAATCACATTCGTTACAACTAGCTCGAACTCAACCACGGTCCCATCAGGCAGCGTCATTTTCATTTCGACCAAGTCGGTGTCCTCTTTCTGCATCAGTTCTATCGCGCGCATCAAGAAATCCTTGATCGACTGATTACCTTTTAAAAAATCCTCAGTCATGTCAGCCGTGCTCTGGGCAATTGGTTTTAGCGTGCTGCAGGAATTCGCCGAGCGTCATGTGCGCGGCGTTCTGCTTGCGGTACTGCTCGAAGGCGAACCGTTCCGCGGCCGTGAACAGCTCCAGCGGCTTGTCGTGCACCGGGCACGGCAGGCCCTTCCAGCGGATCTGCACGCCGCCCTGGATGTCGGTGATGGTGAGCGTGATCCTAGCCACGGGCGCGCCTCCGCTTTTTCTTCGCCAGCGTAAAGGGATGATCCGCCGGCATGTCGATTTCGACGGTGCGCAGATTCACGTTCTGGCTCGTGGGTTCGAGCTTCTGCCCGCACTTCGGGCAATGCGCCTGGCGCACCAGGTGACGCTTATTGCGCCAGAAATACCGAACCTCGCAGTTCGTGCATTTAGCCTGCGGCACGTTGCTTCCCCTTGGCCTTTTCTTCCTGGATGCGCTGCCAGATTTCCTGCCGGTGCACCTCGATGCTGTTCGGCGCCTTGATGCCGATACGCACCTGGTTGCCCTTGGTGCTCATCACCATGACCTCGATGTCGTCACCGATCTTGATGACCTCTCCGGGACGGCGCGTCAGAATCAGCACGGTGTGTCTCCTTGTTGGTTTTGCAAATCAATTTCAATCTGGCGCACTTCGTCGGCCAGGGTGATCTTCTTCAGGCGCGCGGCGGTGGCCAGGCTCTTCAGCCCGCGCGCGCGGAATTCGGCGCAGACGTCGGCGACTTCTTTTTCATCCGCGCAAATCCAGTAGCCGGCGTGCGAACTGCTCATCACGGCGATGCCCCAAATATCGCGCAGGTCATCGATGAGCTTGCGCATGTGGCGCGACAGCGCCGGCACGTCGGCATCCGGCTTGCCCTTGGCGTCGCGCGGGAGCTTCTCGCCGCTGAATCGCTCGTACAGATCGGCCATGCTGATGGCGGTTTCCTTTCCCACGTGCCCCTGCAGCAGAGAGTGCAGCCGGAAATGTTCGGCCGACATGCGCTGTTCGTCCGACAGGCCGTGGTAACAGGGACCGGCGCCGGTGTCGCACTTGGGGCAGTTCGGTTTTTGCGTCATGGCTTCTTCCCCGCTGCGATTTTTAATTCACCGAGATGGTGCTCGATGTTTTTGATCGTGGCATCGCCTTGCTTGATGAAGTCGTGTGCCGGGCGGCGCTTCTGCTGCTCGGTCTGCGTCTCGTGTTTGGCCGAGATCTTCTCCGCCTGGTTGGCGAGGATCTCCAGCAGGTAGCCGTGCGATTTCAGCGGCAGTGTGAGGTTCTTCGGGCGGTCGGCGAGCATCGCGAGCGCGCCGGACCACAGCTCGAGCGGCACGGCGTAGGTGGTGCCTTTGCGCGTTACGCGCGCCTCGCGGATCATCGGCTCCAGCTCCTGGGCGAGCGAGAGCATGCGCGACCAGCGCATGCCGGTCTTGGCCGGGCGGAACAGCGCGAGGTACTGGATCAGCGGCTTGGCCACGCGCGGGTCCAGCCCCGCCACCAGCTCGGCGAAGCGGCGCGCGTCGGCGTCCGAGACGCCGGCGTCGAGATCGAACACGCAACCGCAGCCGGGGCAAGAAGTTTTCATTTTCCCCCTCTCACTAACCCTCTCCCGCGAGGGGAGAGGGGATTTTTATTTTGATCCGCGGTCACTGCCCGCCCTGATTTTTTTTGATGATTTTTCCGAGCGCCATCCCGACGAGCAGCGCGACGAGCGTCCACACGGCCAGCACCAGCAACACTGTCTTCCACATGACGTTCCTCCTTGTTGCTCAGGTACATCTGGTAGGGTATTTCCCGTCTCTCGTGCTGGATCGCCGCGACCAGGCGCGCGATGGCTTGCGCTTCGCTCTCGCTCGGCACCAGCACGTCAGTTTGCATGCCGCGGCGCAGATAGTTTTCCAGCGGGTCGATGAATTCGTTTGGAAGATAAATGACCATTGTTCAGTTCTCGCTTGCCGCGCCTTCTTCGCGCGCGATGTGCGCGTCGTCGAGCAGATCGAGGAGATCGCGCAGGCCGCTGATGTCGGCTGGCGTCAGCCGGTCGTAGGCGAACAGCTCATGATCGAACCGGCAGCACAACCGGCCGAGATTGCCCGGCGCGCCGGCACAGACCTTGCCGTGCGCCTGGCCGAGCGGTCGGCACTTGCGCTCCGGGCACCAGGCGGGGCGCGTCGCGCTCATGGCATCTGCGCCCGCGCGGCGGCCATGATTTGCCCCGCCGTCTTGTCCGGCAGCTCTCCGCCGGCGCGGGCCTGGTCGTAGGCTTCCACCAGCTCGGGGCACTCGCTGCACACGCCGATCTTGCGCACGCTGTCCACGCGCAGCCAGTGGCACACGCCACCGGTGGTGAGGCAGCCGTGGCTGTCGGTGCAGCCGCAGCCGATGCACATGTTCTCGTGCAGCTCGCGCGAGATGGCGCGGAAGCGCGAGCCCGGCTTGGCGATGGCGCGGCGCTGCGCCGCGAGCAAGGGGCGGAATTCCTCCAGCGCCGGCACGCGCGGGCGGAAAATCATGGCCAGCGCGATCTCGCGCGGCTCCTGCAGGAAGGTCTCGAAGCGCACGCCGCGTTCGTGCAGGCGGTTCTCGACGAAGAAGTTGCCCCAGAAATTCAAGTGCTCGTCGGTGAGTACGGCATTATTTGGCTGGCGCATGGTTCCCTCCGTTGACGATTTCGATCTGCAGGTAGGCCAGCGCCATGTACACGTTGTTCGGCAGGTTGTGGCCGAAGCTGGTGCTGAGCCGGGAAAGGATGGTGTGCGCTTCGCGCACCTGGGCGCGCAGGTACTCCTCAGGCGGCGGCGGCGGCGGTATTTCCGGCATGGCGAGCTGCTGCTCTTCGGTGGCCGTTTGCATATCAGATCTCCTTCACCACGTCGGCGTTGATCTTGTCCGCGCGGATCTCGGCGCAGAGGTTCATGGCCTTGGTGACCAGGTTGTTGACCACCAGCGGATACAGCATGGAATCGGCCTTGTTCGCGCCGCGGCGCAGCACCGTGAGCCGGGTGCGAATGGCGTCGTAGGCGGTTTTGTCGAACACGTCCGACAGCTTCTTGCCGATGCGCCGGAATTTGAGTTCGAGGTATTCCTCGAGGTTGCCATTGAGCGGCAGCAGCTCGGCGATCTCGCAGCGGCGGATGACTTCGCGCGCTTCGTAGTTCATGCGCTCGTCGAGCATGCCCTTCAGCTCCGGCTGGCCGACCAGGATGATGGCGAGCAGCTTCTTGAAGCCGTCCTCCAGCTCCCAGAAGCGCTTCAGGTATTTCAGGGTGGAGATCGAGAGATCGTGTGCTTCCTCGATGAGCAGCACATGCGAGTTACCGGCGCGCGAGGAGCCGACCAGGATTTTTTCCACCTGGCGCGCCTTGCCTTCGAGCGTCTGGCGCGGGCGCTCCTGGGAGAGATCGCGGATGATGGCCTCGCAGATCGCACCGGAGCTGAGCTTGGCTTTGTCGATGGTGCGCGGCTGGATGCAAACGATTTGCAGCGACTCGCGCGAAATGCGGTCGAGCAGATCGCGCCGCAGCGTGGTCTTGCCACTGCCGGATTCGCCGACGATGGCGAGGAAGCCGCCGTGCTTGGCGGTGGTGTACATGGCCTCGCGGATGTAGCGCTGCTCGGTAGAGAGGAACACGTCATCGCTGGTCTGCACGTCGTCGATGAACGGGTCTTTGAACATCTGAAAATGTTTCTTGGCGGCGGCGGATAGCATTTCGACCTCCATTGCGGGAACTTCGGATTGATAGAGCGGCGCTTTTTTCCTGGCGTGCGCGCCGACCGGGTGCATGTGGCGGAATTCGTTATAAATGTCCTCGCGCCAGATGGTCTTGAGCACCTCGTCGGGCACGCCCATGCCGCGCAGCATGTCCTCGGTCTGGCGCTTGATGTGCTCCTTCGGGGTTTGCTTCGGCCACTGGTTCCAGTTGAGGATCTGCGCGGCGGCGGCGAGCGACAGCGGCTTGCCGCGCGCGAAGGTTCCGGTCTGCGTAATGGCCCCGGCCCACTGCTCCTGCGAGATACCGACGCGCGCGAGAACTCCCTTCAAATTGATCGGCATGTAGCGAATCTCCTGTCTGGCGGTTTCGATTTTTGCCCTGGCGGTGAGCATGATTTATTCCTCCGTCCGCAGCTCAATCACGCGATCTTCTGCAATTTGTCGCAGAAAGCGCAGCTCGTAGAAAAGTTTCAATTCCTTATCGTGCGGTTCGATCGCCATCCCCGCTCCATACAAATAAGCGGCGGACATTTCGACATCACGCACCGAGTTGCGATGCACCGCGCCCCACCACTGCTCGACGGTTGACAGCAGGCTCCGATAACGCGGTTTCTCGATTTCTGCCCTGGCGGTGAGCATTGTTCAGTCCTCCGTTTTTATGAGTCGCAAATGCGGCTGTGGCTTGCGAAGTTTTTCGGCGATGTCTTCCACCATGCCGGTGGGCACCGTGCCCTTCGGATACCAGGCGCGCAGCCGCTCGATTTCCTGCTCGGTGAGTGGGCGCCCGAGAATCGCCACGATGCGCACCGACGCGCGAATCAGGCTGATGGGATCGAACCAGCCGGCGACGATTTCGAGGTTCGTCACATGCGCGCCCTTCGGCGAACGCCACAACAACCACTCGCGTTCGCCAAGATTGAGCGGGCGCCGGAGGATTTCCTGCACGCGCGCGATCAGCGCCTCGCCGTGCAAAATATCCTTGTCGTCGATGCGTTCCATCAGCCCTCCGCCGCCTGGCGCTGTTCACGCGCGGTGAGCCAGGCGCGCAAGGCTTCCTCGGTCACGCCCTCGGCGAACTCGCGCGCGATCGCGGCGCTTTCCTCCGGCGTTGGCTGGCGGTTCAGCGTGCGCAGAATCCATACCAGCGCGCCGGTGACATTCAGGCGTTCGGGCTCCGGGTGCGCGCGATCGGGGATGGTGATCTCGCTGCCGCGCCGCGAGGCGACCGCCGGCGGCACGGCGACATCGAGCAAATGCGAATGCGCGCGCATCTCGCCGTTGAACGGCGTGGCGTTCTTGTCCTTGGCCTTGGCGATTTCCTCCGCTGTCTTGTCGGGGAAGGCCAGGCGGTCGAGCGCCTTGCCCTGGCGTTCGATTTCGGTGTCGGGCTGGGTGCGGTAGTCCTGCCCCCATACCGGCGCATCGGCGCGAAAGCCGAAGCGCGATTCGTAGGTGATCGGCTTGACGTGATACTCCAGCGTCTCGCCGTCGTAGCGCGGCACACGCACCATGATCTCGGCCTCGCCGTAGATGAGCGGGCTGACTTCCACGGTGTCGTCGGCGCACACGCCATCGAGCCCGGAGAGGTCGTAGTTCTGCGAGGCCTCGGCCAGCGGATGCTTGTAGGCGATTTCCAGCGCGCGCGAGACCTTGCGCGTGACGCGCCGGCCCTCGAGGAACATCTTGCATTTCTCGGGGTCTGGCAGGATGCGCAGCTCCTCGGATTTGATCGTGGACCAGAGATCGAAACGCGCGACGGGCCCCGGCAAGCCATCGCGTTGCAGGCGCGTGTCCTGGTGCGGGATCAGGTTGGCGTTCCAGGCATTGGCCCAGGCGAAGGCGGCGCGGTTGAGTTCCTCAACGCTCGACACCGGCTCGAAGCGCAGGCGCGATTCGAACTGCGTCTCGACCAGGTTGTTGGCGTTCTCCACCCCGCCCTTCACGCGCGCGCGCCCGGCCGCGTGCGTGAGGTCTTGGACTTCCAGTGCTTCCAGCAGATTTTTGACCGGGTGCGAGATGTTGGCCGAGCCCTTGTCCCACAGCAGGTATTTCGGCGCGCCATGAAATGGCCGGCCGGACTGGCGGCTCCAGGCGTGCATCAGGAACTGGAACAAGCTGTCCACCGATTCGCCACGCGCCTCGACGTACCAGGGCACGATCACCGCCGAGGCGTGGTCGTAGAGCACGTAGCGCCACACCTTGGCCTCGATGCGGGCGGTTTCCGGCAGCTTGTTTTTGTAGAGCTGGTCATCGCGGATCATCTGCTGCTCGCCGCGCAGGTAGTACAGCAGGCACAGAGAGGGATCGACCTGGTGCAGGTAGTTCGGGTGCGGCGAGCGCATGGGCTGCACCGCGCGGTCGAGCTTCTGGCGCTCGATATCCAGCTTGCGGTCGCGCAGCAGCTTGCCGAAACGCCCGCGGCTCACCTGGATTTCCGCGCCGTTGGTGGCGGCGATTGATAGCGCCACGGGCAGGTGCAATACCACTTTGCCGTTCTTGCGCACCGAATTCTTTTGCATGGTGGCCACTTTCAGCAGCGCCTCGTGGTTCTGAGCGGTCGTGCCCTTATCGGCGCGGGTCTTGCGCCCGCTGGACCAGCCCACGCGGCGCTTGAGCTGGGCGTAAAGCCGCTGGGGCGACCAGCCGAGGAATGCCGCGGCCTGCTCGATGAGCTGCCCGCGCCCGCCATGTCCGGCCTCGTCCAGTTGCCGCGCGAGTCCAGACAGGTACTGCGTCACGTTGAACTCCCCTTCGGTTCGTGCCATTGCCGCCGCGCCTCCGAGCGCTTAACGTTCAGTCCCTGACATCAACTCCGTGGCCAGCCGAGCCCCGGCATTTTTATCTTCCAGAATCTGCTCGTCCGTCATGTCCGCCGGCGGTTCGCCCATGCGGATTTCCACCTTGGTGCCGCCGAAAACCATGCTGGCCCAGCCGATTTCCTCCACCAGCCAGGCATGCACCTGGCGCAGCATGGTGAGATGCGTTACGCCCACGGATTCCAGGACGGCTTCCTGATCCTGGCCTTCGGTGATGCGCAGCGCTTCGTTGCGAATCTGGGTGAATTTCTGGATGGCGGAGATGGCTTGGCCGCTGGCCGCGCCGCAATCGATTTGCAACTGCTGCAACTGAGCGGGCAGGCCCTGCTGACGGCGGGCGTATTCGTCGATCTTCTTGTTTTTATCTACTAGCAGGCGTTCGTGGGTTTCCTGATCTTCCTTGCGCTGCTGTTTTTCCTTGCGTAGAGCTTTTCTCAGCTCACTCGATGACATGCGCTCGATATCATCGAGTTCCAGACCGTAGAGCGTGCCACCATTAGCAAGTTCTTGAAGTTCTTCATCTTCTTCTGAAACCAGTTCGAGAAGTTTGGTCTTGTTCAAATGCGCCGTTAAACGGCGCATTTGGGGATTAGAAAACTTCACGGCGGCCTGCATGATCTTCTGCGCGGGACGTGGCTCGATGCCGATGCGCTTCAAGGCTTCAAGGAATTCGCCATGCGGTTCGTGTTCCTTGATCCGGATGATCTGCTTGCCGGCTTCCAGCACGGATTCCGCAGCATCGCTCAGGCGAAAACGAGCTTTTTGTATACAAATCTGGGTGTTGTAGGGATCGCCGTCGCCGTATAGTTCTTCGATCCGCATGAGACGCTTGGCGTCTTTGTCGAGATCGGCCGTCGCCTGAGCAATGGCCTTTTCATTCACGGGCACGTCAATCGCTTCAGCGGGTGAAAGTTTTTTGCGGCCTCGGCTCATTTTTGTCTCCTGCGTAGATCGAGCAATTGAAAATTGGCTAATTTTTCCCAGATACCTTCTCGCATGAAGGCATCCATGATTTCCCAATGAGATTGGCTTTTTGCCCTCTGGTCGTAATCGTCGATTAAGGCGATCAAATAAGCCGCACGAACTTCATCGAGCCCGAGTCTATCGAGGGCTTCTTGCCAGCGATCCTTCCAGCGGTTTTTGATTGTTCGCAGCTCACGCGCGCCCATGAGCGCGGAATAAATGCTCTGATGACTCTGAGACTTAATTTGTGCTATCGCCAATGCCGTTTCTTCTTTCATCGCGGCTCCCGGCTAAAACGTTGAGTCACTTCTGCCAGCTTCGTGCTGGCGCGGTCGAGTGCGGTCATGTGCGCCAGGGCGATCTGGACGATCTTCGGCCCCAGACGCCAGCGGTCGTCCATGCCGGGGATGTTCTCCACGATCCCCGCCTCCCTCATGGCGCGCAGGTCGCGCGTCACGGTGGCGGGGGCGAAGCCGGTGGCGGCGGCGATCTGCCCGGGGCGCAGGCCCTCGATCTCGTGGCCGGCCATGCGGGAGAGGTAAGCGAACTTTTTGATCCATCCGGATGGGGATTCGCTCACTGGACCCTCGCGGCTTTTTTAATCCGAGCTATGAGCTTTTGTGCCTTGGGGCCGCGCCAGCCTCCCAACAGGGCCACATTGGCGTTCGAGCGATTGATGCCTTTGCCACGGCACCACTCCTCAAATGTCGTGTTTTGCAGGATAAAACCGGCCTTGACCGCATTTAGCAGATCGGGGCCTGGCTCGATGGTTTGCGGGGGTTTGGTCACTCGGTTACTGTTAACAGCGCCATTTGTAAGCATGGAGGAAGTATGAGAACATAAGTTCTCTTTGTCAAGATGTATGATAATAAAAATTCTCTAGGCACGCGCCTGGCGGAGGAAAGGAAGCGGCTGGGCCTATCTCAGCAGGAGTTAGCGGAGGCCTGCGATTCCACGCGCGAGAGCATCGGCAAATACGAGCGGGACGTGAATGTCCCGGGCGGCGAAATCCTTATGTCTCTGGCTCGGCTAGGCATGGATACGCAATATGTTCTGACAGGCGTGCATTCCATGAACCTCTACCAGGTCGCGGAGGAAGCGCCGAAATACCGGCCGGAGCCAACCAAGAAGCAGGTAGACCAGGAGGTCCTGCTGGGTGTCCTGATGGGAGTGAAGGAGTATCTTAACGAGACTGGTAGGGAGTTATCGCCAGCGAAGGAGACCGAACTCGTCATGCTGTTGCTCGACTTGATGAGCCCTGAGAGCGTTCATGATAAGTCGGCAGTACGTGAGGCAGTCGAAAAAGTGATCTTGTTTAAATACAAAAGACGATGAGAGGGGGGTACCATGAATTTAAAAGCAATTGCAGCCATTCCGTTCTTTTTCCTCGTCAGTATTTCAGCATCCTATGCTGCCGGCTGGGTCGTAAAAACGGAAGTCGATTCAATGACGGACGAACGGACGCACGAGGCCCAGACGGTCAATGCCAGCGGCCATAGCTTGCATATTTATCGTCTTGGAGACGGCTCAACATGGATAACGTTTCGGCTCAATGGGAAAAGCATTGAAGTTCTCGGAGAGAAGCCTCCGATGATGCGGGTGGATAAAAAGGAGCCATTCGATTTTCAGCTCATTAAAGACCTGGTTCGAATGAACCGGGAAACATTCAGAGAAAACCCGATTAAAGTGGCGTATCGACCAGAACCGAAATGGGTTAGTGCCAGTGTTTACAACGGCAATGATCTTCCAGATCGCGGTCCAATTTTCGATCTCATGAATGGGAAGAAGGTCACGGTTCGGTATTACTTGTTCACTGGCGGCTACAAGGAAACGGGTTTTCCCTTGGATGGAGCCAAGGAGGCCATTACGAAGGCGCTGGTCGGTACCACTCGCTAAAATCATTCTAGCGATTTCCTTGACTTTGTTTTTATTCTAGCAGTTTCCTGGATTCTTCCCCGCTGATCCGGCCGAATAGGCCGGATGAATTCCGGCCGCACCCCTGAAGCCTACAACCGCGCCCGCGCCGGGCGGGTGACGGAGCATTTCATCCACTGCTCGGGCACGCCGAACGGCCAGCCCGTGTCGGTGGCCGAGATCGACGCCTGGCACCGTGCCCGCGGCTTCTCGCCGCGCGCGATGGACTACCGCCGCAAGCAGAACCCCGAGCTGTCCCACATCGGCTATCACCATATCGTCTACCCCAGCGGCGCCTGCGCCACCGGCCGGCACCTGGACGAAATGGGCCAGCATGTGCGGGGACGCAATCTCCACTCCATCGGCACCTGCCTGATCGGCACCGACCGCTTCACTCGGGCGCAATGGATCATGCTGCGCGCGATCGTCTGGGCGATGGACCGGCGTTATCTGGGCCTCAAACACCTCGGCCACCGCGATGCCTCGCCGGATCTCGACGGCGACGGCACCGTGGAGCCGCACGAGTGGATCAAGACCTGCCCCGGCTTCTCGGTGGCGGATTGGATCGCGGGCCGGATGGAACCGCTCGCGGGGCATATTTTCGAGCAGGTAGCTGCCCGAGCATGAGCCTGTGGCGCGGGCTGGCTTGGCGCTTGAGCTGGTGGCGGCGCGAACAGCAGGACCGGCAGATGCTTGGGCTCGCGGTGGAATACGAGAGCAGCGCGGAATTCCACGGCGGACGCGCGCGGTTCCACGCGGCGGCGAGCGAACACTACCGCGCGCTGGCGGTGGCGGCGCGGCGAGCGGCGCGGCGGAAACGTGGCGGATGACCGCGAGATCCGGCTGTATTACTTCACGGCCGCGGAGGCCGCGGAACTGGCGCATTGCAGTACGCAGTACATCCGCACCAACGCCGATTATTTCGGCGCGGTGCAGTGGAACGACGGCACACGGGAGCAGCTCATGCTGCCGCCCGACGCCATCGGCAAAGTCAAACGAGCCCTTGAACGGGACAGGAGGCAGTGATGAATGATGAAAAAGATTTGCTGGCATCGAAAGTAACCTGGGGCGTGCTGGTGCCGATTATCGTGATGATCGGGAAGCAGCTCGGCTTCGATCTCGGCGAGCAGCAGCCCTGGGTGGATGGGCTGTCGATGCTTGTGGGCGGGCTGCTGATCCTGTGGGGTCGCGTCAAGGCCGTGAAGCGCATCGGCTCCGTGGCCGGGCTACCGATCAACCCGGGTGGCACGCCGCCGACGTTGGTCGTCGTGATGCTGCTCGCGGCCATGCTCTCGCTGGGCGGCTGCGCCGCGCCGGCGCCGATCATTGACAGCACCACTGCCACGACACCGGCGGAGAAAGCCAAGCTCCAGGCGATGGAGGCTGTGGCGCAGTCGGAGAAGGCGCTCACGCAAGCCTGGGCCGCGCTCGGCGAACAGGCGCGTAACGGCGTGCTGTTCAAGAGCGAGGTGCAGGCCATCGAGGCACAGCTCGACAAGGCCGGCACGGTGCTGGACGAGGCGCACGCCGCGCTCAAGAACGGCCTGTGGGATCTCGCCTCCGGCAAGGCCGGCGAGAGCGGCACGCTGACCGACACCATCCACGCGCAGCTCGGGAAATATCTGAAAGAGCGGCGCAAAGAAGGAGCCAAACCATGACCACCGATCAACTGTTGCTGGGGATTTATCTCAGCCTCGACGCCTACAAACTGGTGCGCGACGACGCCTGGGTGCGCGAGCAGATCGCGGCAATCCAGCAGAGCGCGAAGACACCGGAAGACGTGCTCGATGGCATGCGCGCGCTGCGGGTTGAAGCGGCGGCCAAGGCCAAGGCCGACATCGAAGCGATGACGAAATAGGAGAACCTCAATGAAAAAATTGCTTATTTTTCTGGTGGGGCTGCTGCTGTCTTTTGCCGCCGGTTCCGCGACTATCCAGGTGCCCGTGAGCAAACTCCGGTGGGACAACCCGGCCGGGAATATCGGCGTAGTCTCGATGCGAATTACCTGTGGAACGCAATCGCTGAATCTCAGCGACGCGGCGCAATTGGCATCGGGAAGCCCGGGCGAGGTGCTGCTGTCATCCGTGATCAAAACCGACGGAACCTATACCTGCGTGGCGCGTTACGTGGGAGCCAACGGCGAATCCGTCGATTCGAGCCCGACCGTTCCGGTCACGAGGGCCGGTGGAAATTTTACCGTGGCGGTGTACGTCCCGGATGCGCCCGCCAATTTCAGGGCTGAGTAGCCGATAACCATGCCCGATGAGGCCGATTACGCCCAGGAGCGCGAGGAGATCGACCGGCAAGAGGCCCTCGCGCGCCGGGCGGAAAAGGCCGGGCAGCACGAGGCGCCGTTCGAGATTCAGGGACGGCGCGTTTGCGCCGATTGTTTCGAGCCGATCGCAAAGCGCCGGCTGAAGGCGAACCCGGACGCGGTGCGGTGCGTCGATTGCCAGAGCATGAAGGACAGGAATGGAAAGCACTAACCCGGACTGGATCAGGACCGTGAACACCTTCATGCCGCTGGTGGTGCTGATCCTGTCGACGCTGCTCGGCCTGATCGCCTGGTTTGGGCGCACGATGGTGAAGAACGTGCTCGATAAGCTCAGCGAGCTGTCGACCACGGTCACGAAGCAGTTCACCGACACCCGCGACCGCATTGACCAGGTGGAAAAGGATTTTCTGAAGTTTCAGGCGGCGATGCCGCGCATCTACACCTTGAAGGACGATCACATCCGGCACATGACATTGATCGAAAAGAAAATCGACGACCTGGAACGGTCGACGCAGAACACCCTTTCCGAGGTGGCGGGAGACGTCAAGCTGCTATTACGAGAAATACCGAAGAGGAAGAACGATGGCTAAGCACGATTATCGGATTCAGCGGGGGGAAATCCTGCGCATGCTGTACCGCATGTATCCGGACGCGGTGGGCGACAACGTCTTGCACAGCACCTTCATCTGGATCACGCCGGGCGTGATCCGGGGCCACGTGGCCTACCTGGTCGAGGATGGCTACGCAACGATGGAAAAGATCGACCACAAGAAATACGAATTCTCGACGGCCGATTACATCCTGAAGATCACGCCCAAGGGCATCGATCTGCTGGAAGGCAACATCGAAGCCGACACCGGCATTCAGAATCCGCCGCTCTGAGCGAAACGATGGCCAACCGCCGCGCCCATAGTAAAGTCTTGAAGCTCCCGCCGCGCTTCCGCGACGCGATTCGCGATGCGCTGGTGAAGCACGGCAAGACCTACGACGAGCTCGCCGAGCTGGTCGAGCAGTGGGTGGACGCCGGCGAGATCACGCCCGACCAGGCGCCGAGCCGCGCCGGCCTGGCGCGCTTCGGCAAGAGCGAATTGGCGCGCCTCGAACAGGTGGATCACACGCGCGAATACGCCAAGGCCGTGATCGCGAAAACCGACGAGTACGGCATGACACTCGACGAGGCGGCGGCGAATATGCTGCTCAGCGAGCTGATGACGATCATCATGAAGCTGACCCCGGGCGAGCAAATGGACCCCGCGGATCTCGCGCGGTTGATGACGGGGTTCGGCAAATTGCAGCAGTCGAGCGCCGCGCGCGAGAAGATCAAGGGCGAGCTGGAGAAGCGCATCGAGGAGGCGCGCAAGCGAGCGATCGCCGCCGCGCGTGCCGAGGGACTTTCGGAAGAGAGCGCGGCGCGCGTCGGCGAGCAGGTGAAGATTTATATTCCCGACAATCAGCGTTCGGCGCCGGTGGCAGCCCAGACATGACCGAAGCGATCCGTCCACAACCCGGTCCACAGGAGCAATTTCTCGCCACGCCGGCGGACATCGCTATTTACGGTGGTGCTGCCTTCGGCGGCAAAACCTTTGCGCTGCTGCTGGAGGCGATGCGCCATCAGGACAACGCGCAATTCGGCGGCGTCATCTTTCGTCGCACGACCAAACAGATCATGGCGGAAGGCGGGCTGTGGGATACGGCGGGAGAAATCTATCCGCTAATCGGCGCCGATCCTAACATGACGCGCCTGTCCTGGAGCTTTAAGAGCGGTGCCAAGATCACCTTCTCGCACCTCGAGCATGAGTCCGACAAGTTCAACTGGCAGGGTTCGCAGATCGCCTTCATCGGATTCGACGAGCTGACGCATTTCACCGCCGGACAATTCTGGTACATGCTCTCGCGCAACCGCTCCATGAGCGGCGTGCGCCCCTATATTCGGGCTACCTGCAACCCTGACCCGGACAGTTTCGTGGCGGAATTGATCGCTTGGTGGATTGACCCAGCAACCGGGGTGCCCATCCCGGAGCGTTCGGGCGTCGTGCGCTGGTTCATCCGCTACCACAACGAACTTGTATGGGCCGACAATCCCGATGAGCTGCGCGAACGCTATCCGGGCAGCGAGCCCAAGAGTCTTACCTTCATCGCGGCGAGTTATCGTGATAACAAGATCGGCCTCGAGAAAGACCCCGGTTACATGGCGAACCTCGACGCGCTGCCCAAGGTCGAGCGCGAACGGCTGAAGTCCGGCAACTGGAAAATCAAGCCGGCCGCCGGCGATTATTTTCAGGAAACGTGGTTCGAAATCGTGGAACGGGCACCGGAGGTAGCGAAGCGCGTGCGTTACTGGGATCGTGCGGCGACCGAACCGAACCCGGAGAATCCCGATCCCGATTGGACGGTCGGGGTCAAACTCAGCAAAGACCCTCAAGGCGTTTATTACGTCGAGGACGTTCGGCGCAAACGCCACCGCCCTGCGGGGGTGCGCGCGTTGATCAAGGGCACGACCCAGCTCGATGGTGTCGGCTGTGCCGTGGTTCTGGAGCATGACCCTGGCCAGGCCGGCAAGGTCGAGGCCGATATTTACATCAAAGACCTTTCCGGGTTCGACGTGCATGCGATCCCGCCGCAGGGTGACAAAGAGACACGCGCACGGCCGGCATCCTCCCAGGCGGAGGCGTGCAATATCAAGATCGTGCGCGGCGAATGGAATAAGGCTTTTTTGGACGAGCTGGAGAACTTCCCGAAAGGCAAACACGATGACCAGGTAGATGGACTGAGTGGCGCGCTCAACTGGCTGGAATCGAACAATATCCAGCCCGCCGCCGGCAGCACCGTGGAGCCGGAGGCGGACCATTGTGTGCCCGAGGCCATGAGAGGCCGCAGGCGGCTGGAAATGCTCGGGCGTGCGGGCATGGGGCGTATGCACCCGCAAAGATCGCTATAAACCGATTTATAAAGATTTATAGAGGCACTTTACAGAATGATCGAGCAAGTCTTTTCGTACATCGCGCAGCACCCGGACCAGACGACCGAGGAGATCGCCGAAGGGCTGGGGCATCCGTTCGAGCGGGTGCAGATGCTGGTGTGCGACCTGATCAACGACGACCGTGTGACTCAGCCCGGCAAGCGCGAGCTGGACAACGGCAAGTTGCGGCCGGTGTACCGGGTGAAACTCCCCCTCTCCCACGACCCTCTCCCCCAAGGGGAGAGGGGGTGTCCACCCGAGGAACATTTTTAATGGCAGCTACTGAAAAAGGCTTGCGCTACCAGCTCTCCCGCCTGATCGGGGGCGCGACCTTCCGCGAGATCGAGGAAGCGGCCGAGCGGCACAACGCCCGGGTGGCGGCCCTGCGCGAGGCGGCCGGGATCACCATCGACGACGACGAGGACCAGTGGCGCAAGCTGACGGGCGACAGCAACCGCGACCTCAGCCCGCTCACCCAGAGCCGGATGCAGGAGCTGGCGCTGTACGCCTGGGAATCGAACCTGCTGGCGAACCGCATCATCGAGCTGCCGCTCGGCTATCTGCTGGCCGAAGGCGTGCGCCTGCAGGCCGAGGACGAGATCGTGCAGGAGTGGATCGACCGCTTCTGGTTTGATCCCATCAACCAGATGGATCTCAAGCTGCCCAAGAAATGCCGCGAGCTGGCGCTGTTCGGCGAGCAGTGCTACCCGGCCTTCGTGAACGAAATTAGCGGCCACGTGCGCTTAGGGTATCTCGATCCGGCGCTGATCGAGACCATCGTCACCGACCCGGACAACGGCGAGCAGAAGATCGGCCTCATCACGCGCAAGGATCAGAAAGGCCGGGCGCGGCGCTACCGCATCATCGTCAACGGCCCCGAGGAAGAATTGTTCACCGACCGCACGCGCCGCATCCGCGAGACCTTCGCCGATGGCGAGTGTTTCTATTTCGCGGTCAACGACCTCAGCAACGGCCGGCGCGGGCGCAGCGACCTGTTGGCGCAGATCGACTGGCTCGATGCCTACGATCAATTCCTGTTCGGCGAGCTTGAACGTCAAGCGGCCCTGCGCGCCTTTATCTGGGACGTTGAGCTAACCGGCGCG
The DNA here is from genome assembly GCA_040755435.1 of Pseudomonadota bacterium. Classification (GTDB taxonomy): domain Bacteria; phylum Pseudomonadota; class Gammaproteobacteria; order Acidiferrobacterales; family Sulfurifustaceae; genus Sulfuricaulis. The sequence goes on from JBFMBB010000008.1 coordinate 28,788, forward strand.
ACACCGGAAGAAGTGGCAGCCAAAGCCAAGAAAATATTTACGCCCAAGTCCGGCAGTGTGCGCGTGCGCAACGACTCCGAAAAATGGAATGCCGTGGCGCCGGATCTGAAGGCGGGGGACTCAAGCGAAAGCGCAAGGCTTTTGCGCAACCATATCCTCGGCGGCGCGACCCTGCCCGAGGTGTGGTATGGCGGCGGCGGTGACGTGAACCGCGCGGCGGCGGCTGAGATGGGCGATCCGACCTTCAAGATGTTCGTCATGCGCCAGACCTATCTCGGCTACATGCTCGAAACGATGGGGCGCTTCCAGGTACGCATGCGTGAGCTGAAGGAAAAGCACCGCGAACCGGATCTGTTCGATCCCATCTATAAGGTCACGGCGCAGTGGCCGGAGATGGTGCCGAGCGACATGACCAAGTACGCCGCGGCGCTGGCGCAGGTGACGACCGGTTGCGTGCAGGCCATCGACCGCGGGCTGATGACCGACGAAACCGCGATCCGCCTCATCGAGAATATTTCCGGCCGTCTGGGCGTGGAGTTCGACGCCGAGGAAGAAATCAAGAAGGCGCGTGCGCAGATGGCGAAACGCGCGGAGGAAGACACCTTCACTGAATTACCCGATACGAATTCACCTGGCGCATCGCCAGACAATACAGGAGGAAATAGCAATGCCTGATCCACAAGAGCACGCCCTCGAACGCGCGACTGCCGCTCCCGTCATCATAGTCGGCGGTGGTGAGCAGGACATTAATGGCGTCACGATCTATCCGAACCGGTGGGGGTATGACGTGGTATCGGAAGACGGCAACGGTAATCCGACACAGATCCGTACTCCGAAGGCCAGTGTCCCGATTCCTGGCGTCACCGGATATTGGCTCCAGGCCATTGATTGGACCACATTCGGTAATCCACAGCCTGGCCCGTGGATGCCAGAATAAAGTGAGCAATACATTCCTCCAAATCGGCGTTACCTCCGGCCGCTCGTTCGAGGGCGTTGACGTGGAGGATATCGACATTATCGATGCTTCAAAAGTCCGCTTGCGTAATGTTCGTGCCAATAGAATCCGGTTCATACGCAACTGCCGTGACATCGAGATAGACGGCTTTCGCCTCACAGGCCGGCGTGCGATGCCGTTGATGGCGCAGGCTCCGGCGTTCTATCTTCAGGGGCTGCACTTGTGCAACGGCTACATTGACTGCGCAGAGGCGCTGGACACCACGGGCGACTTGCAGGCCATCAGCTTCCGCGCCGCCCTCATGGAGTCGATCAGCATCCACGATATCTGGATCAATAATCACTGTCGCAATGCGTTGGCGATGTACAAGCAGCAGAGCAGCAAGTGGCGAGATATCGACGTGCATCATCTCTACGTGACGAACGGGCGCGACATAAGCAATTCCGGAACGGCCGGCGCGCTGCATTTTGGCAGCGATGCAGATCCCGGACATCTCGCGGAGAACTGCCGCGTTCACGATTGCCTCGTCCGTGATACCGCCGGATTCGGTGTCCGGCACAAAAATTATGGCATGCAGGTCAGCAACATCCTTGGCCCCAATGAGCATCAACTTTACGGTAGCCCAAATCCGCTCGGCGGCGAGACGGCAGAGGATATACATCTGCGCGTCATCATGCGCACTGCGGCGTTATTGAACTGAGGAATCGCTATGGCTTATCGCGGCGTTAATTTCAAACCGATCACGGCCTACGGCATAGGGTCCCCGCATGCGCTGGGCACTGGCGGCGACCGTCCCGGCTGGTATTCCACGCTGGCCAATACACCAGCGGCGATGAAAGCCGGGGCCGGCACCCGCGACATCGCTGTGCGGTTCGTGTTGGAGTGCCCGCGCCGCGCTGATTTCGACCCCGCTCAAGGCGGCGGATACGTGTTCGATCTGGGCGGCACGAACATGCTCGCGCTCTGGAATGCGCTGAGCAACGAGATTCAGGCGACCGTCCCCGGCGCCGGTGTTTCGTCGGAAATCGTCCCGGCATTCAATCGGCGTTTGGAGTGTTTTCTTTACGCCAAGCCAACGACGGGGCAAAACTTCTTTGGGCGCGATGGTCGCAATGCCTTCACGCCGTATACGTCTTTCAATACGTTCAACATCGGCCCGGTCGCCAGCTTGGGGGCGTGGACCGGACATTTCGCGCTGCTCAATCGCGCGGACAAGAGCGGGGCTTCGTGCATCAGCGTAATGACGGAGTTTGATTTCTGGTACGTTCCGGCGGGAACGCACTCGTTTGCGCAGATTCAGCAAATGGCGTGGGATTTCTACACCAAGGGATACAGTGATTTGTTGCCCCGCCAATTAACCTATGTCGATGGCAACTGGCACATGGCGCGGTTTGCGCCGGATGAGACCGACCTCGCGGCCGGCACTTGCCGTAACCGGGTGATTCACCCCGACATCGCGCAAGTGCTGGTGCGTGGCTCGTCTGGTCACGTATCCGGCGGAGCTTACTTCGAGTACCGCGAGGGCTATGAGTTCAGCGCGCTGGCCGCCGTGAATCAGCAGCGGCATGGCTTCGTCCGCATCCCGACGAATCCTCATTTCGATGTGGTGGACGGCACCTGGGGGTCCATCTGGGAAGGGTGGTTCAATCCCGATTCCGTACCCACCGGCGGGGCGGCTCAATCTCTGATGGGCGACGCGGCGAACCGACTGGAACTAGCGGAGAGCACCGGCCTGGTGGTGCGGTTTAACGCCGGCGGAACCACGGTGACATCGCCTACGACCAAACGCCCGCAACAGGACGCATGGTTTCATGCTGCGGGCGTGAATACGGGAGCAGCGACGAACAACCTCTATGCGGCCTGCCACGGCTTCCTCGGCACTGTTGGAACGAAGGGCACCGACTCGCTCGCTTCCGGCAACTTCAACCTCGGCAGCCACAACGACAGCACCGCGAGTCCTAACACCGCCATTTTTGTCGGCGCCGGTCCTTTCCGTCGGATCATCAAGATTCACAAGGATGACTTCCCGAGCTTGGCTGACTTGCGGCGAATTCTGCTGTACCACGCGGAGTCGTTCGATCATAAAAATCCCGGTGCGCTGCATCCGATCATTCAGGAGCTGCTCGCCAAACGGGTCAACGGGGCTGTCCGTTGCAAGGTGCTGACATACGGGCCGGTCGGCATCCGCGAAGTGACTGAAACCGATTGGCGCTGGGACGCCGACGCCATACAGACAGATTCCCCGGCTTCGGCGTTCGAGGGCACCTTCGTCAAGGTGGGATCGGCGGGCAACGAGATCGCACCCATGATCATCGCCAAGGGCGCGTACACCCGGCGCGTGATCGCGGTAGGCGACCCGGCTGGGACAAACCCCACCGTGACCAAAGGGGTGCCCTTCATCAGCGGAACTGCCTGTGGTCCGCACGCCGGAGCTACCGCTCTGGCAAGTGGCAAGGAGCAGATGACGGACGACGCGAAGAAGGCCGCTGTGCTGCGCCTGGGGTTGTACGACTACAGCGTGGAAGCGCCATTCACCTTCGACGTGGCTGGCTACAACGGCAAGCAAACGCGCCTGGAAGGGACGTTGAACCCGGTTTATGGCCAGAGTACGAAGATGGACAAGCTGATTCCAAACGCGGCCGATCTGCATGTCCGTGGTTTGGAAATTACCGGCTCAGCCGATGACGGTGTGGCTCCCGGTGCGGCGGCGGCGCATGTGACGTTGGAACGAGTCGTCAGCCATGACAACACGGGCGATGGCATCGGCAACGCCGCTGGCACGGACATCGTGGTGCGTAACTGCATCCTCAAGGATAACGGGGCCTACGGCCTCGACTCGGCCGTGGACATCGTAAGCGAGAACAACATCATCCTCGGTAACCCCACCGGCTCGATCAACGCCACTGCCGGCAGCCGTTCGGTGCACGATAATCTCGATGTGGCTGCCGTCGGCGTGACACCGGACGCCAGCACGAGGGTTGGTGTGCCGGTGAAATTCAAGGATGTTGCGGCGGTGAATAAGGATTTGGGACATATGATGCAAAGCAGCTCCATACATTCGGCCGAGGGTGGAGGGGATCAGGGAGCATTCCAATATAAATATCGCACGGCGATATTTAGAAATAAGGCATATGTTAGAGGTTGATTCTGGTGGATAAACGTACCGCCGCCTTCCGCAAGGCGCTGAACGAAATCCTGAAACAGCGCACCTCCATCCAGCGCGGCACGCGCGACGACATCGTGCGCGCCCTCAAATTGGCGCTCGACCGCATCAAGGTCACGCTTACGAGCCAGCCGAGCGATTACCAGGCCTGGTCGCTGCCGCAGCTCGAGCAGCAGATCCGCCAGGTGCTGGCGGAATTCCGCACCAGCGCGTCGCAGACCATCGGCTCGGCGGCCTCGCGCAGTTGGGAGGCCGGCATTGCCTCGGTGGATGCGCCGCTCGCGGCCGGGGGCGCGCACATCGCGGCCGTGCTGCCGCTGATCGATACCCGCGCGCTCTCGGCCATGCGCACCTTCATGGTTGGGCGCATCGCGGACATCTCCGAGACCGCCGCGCGCAAGATCACCTCGGAGCTTGGCCTGGTCATCATCGGCGCGCAGACGCCGAGCGATGCCATCGCCAAGATTGCGGCGCAGCTCGAGACCGGCGGGCGGGCCCGGGCCACGACCATCGTGCGCACCGAGCTGGGGCGGGCATTCTCGACCGCGGCGCACGAGCGCCAGAGCCTCGCGGCCGAGATATTGCCGGGGATGAAAAAGCAGTGGCGCCGTTCGGGGAAGATCCATTCGCGACTGCATCACGATGCGATCGACGGCCAGATCCAAGACGTGGACAAGCCTTTTGTGCTGGGCAACGGCGTGAAGATAATGTACCCGCGCGATCCGGCGGCGCCGGCGGCGGAGACCATCAACTGCGGTTGCGAGAGCCTGCCATACATGGATTCCTGGGATGTGCAGACGCCGGGGCGGCGCGCCTTCAGCGAGCGCGAGATCGCGCTTGACAAGACCAAGAGCGATCTGGCGGCCGGCGGCTTCGACCGCGCGGCCTAGAACGGAAACTTCACCCCGGTCCTTTCCTTCAGCTCTTCCTGCGCCGGGATCACCTGCGTTCCCGGCTCATAACTCATGAAGCCGTAGATGCGCCCGGTCAACGGCCGGTCGGTGGGCGCGACGACTTTATTGCCGTAGGGGTCCATGCCGAGGTAGAGCGGCTGGCGCGCGCTGGTGACGCTGGCCAGCAGCAGCGCCTGCACGATCAGCGCCAGCGCCATGAGGATGAAGGCGGCTTCGCGCCATCGGGATCTCGGCGCGGTGGCGGGCGCGGGTTTGTCGGTCTCGCTCAAGAGTTTTTTTATTTTCTGCCTGATCATGTCGGCCTGCATGATGTCCCCTCGTGGTCAGATTGGCCGGCCTTCCCTCGCCGCGGCGGTCCCGCTCCCGAAAGGATTCTAGCAGTTTCCTGGAAACTCCCCTCCCGGTGGGCGTAAGTTCCGCCGGCACGCAATTATTGCGCCAGATCAACCGTAACAGGAGATATTCCGATGGCTGACGAGAAACTCAAGAAAGACATG
>JBFMBB010000009.1:0-2500 GCA_040755435.1 Pseudomonadota bacterium
CGCACCCCGGACCGCGAGCGCAGCGAAGCGGCCCCACACAATAGTTAGCGGGTCTCCCCACACAAAATAAAAAGCCCCCGGCTGTTAACCGGGGGCTTGGAATAAAAAGCCTGGCAGTGTCCTACTTTCACGTGGGGAGACCCCACACTATCATCGGCGCTGAGCAGTTTCACTTCCGAGTTCGGAAAGGGATCGGGTGGTTCCCGCTCGCTATGGCCGCCAGGCAGACCTTTTACGTTGCGACGCGTTAACGGCGCAACCTATATTCGGGCAGTGTCAGTATGTAAACAGCGCGGGTTGTGTTGCTTGGCTTCGACCAAACACCCGGCGTCTTGGGTGTTATATGGTCAAGCCACACGGGCAATTAGTACTCCTTAGCTCAACGCCTTACGGCGCTTACACATGGAGCCTATCAACGTGGTGGTCTACCACGGCCCTTCAGGGGAGTCGAACTCCCGGGGAGATCTCATCTCGAGGTGGGTTTCACGCTTAGATGCTTTCAGCGTTTATCCCGTCCGAACTTGGCTACCCGGCAGTGCCACTGGCGTGACAACCGGAACACCAGAGGTTCGTCCATCCCGGTCCTCTCGTACTAAGGACAGATCCTCTCAAATCTCCAACGCCCACCGCAGATAGGGACCGAACTGTCTCACGACGTTCTGAACCCAGCTCGCGTACCACTTTAAATGGCGAACAGCCATACCCTTGGGACCGGCTACAGCCCCAGGATGTGATGAGCCGACATCGAGGTGCCAAACACCGCCGTCGATATGAACTCTTGGGCGGTATCAGCCTGTTATCCCCGGAGTACCTTTTATCCGTTGAGCGATGGCCCTTCCATACAGAACCACCGGATCACTATGACCGTCTTTCGACCCTGCTCGACTTGTCTGTCTCGCAGTCAAGCACCCTTCTGCCATTACACTCGACGCACGATTTCCGACCGTGCTGAGGGTACCTTCGCGCTCCTCCGTTACTCTTTGGGAGGAGACCGCCCCAGTCAAACTACCCGCCACACACTGTCCCCGGCCCGGATCACGGGTCAAGGTTAGAACCTCAAAGCTATCAGGCTGGTATTTCAAGGTTGACTCCACGAAGGCTGGCGCCTCCGCTTCAAAGTCTCCCAGCTATCCTACACAGACAGCTTCAAAGTTCAGTGTGAAGGTATAGTAAAGGTTCACGGGGTCTTTCCGTCTTGCGGCGGGAACGCTGCATCTTCACAGCGATTTCAACTTCGCTGAGTCTCGGGTCGAGACAGTGTAGCCATCATTACGCCATTCGTGCAGGTCGGAACTTACCCGACAAGGAATTTCGCTACCTTAGGACCGTTATAGTTACGGCCGCCGTTCACCGGGGCTTCGATCAAGGGCTTCGTCTTGCGACTAACCCCATCAATTAACCTTCCGGCACCGGGCAGGCGTCACACCCTATACGTCCACTTTCGTGTTTGCAGAGTGCTGTGTTTTTGATAAACAGTTGCAGCTACCGATTCTCTGCGACCTTTCTCGGCTCCAGACGCGAGGTCCTTCACCTAACAAAGGCGCACCTTCTTCCGAAGTTACGGTGCCAATTTGCCGAGTTCCTTAACCCGAGTTCTCTCAAGCGCCTAAGAATTTTCATCTCGCCCACCAGTGTCGGTTTACGGTACGGTCGTCATGACCTGAAGCATAGAGGGTTTTCTTGGAAGCAGGGCATCAATCACTTCGGTTTCATAAGAAACCTCGTCATCACGTCTCAGATAAGCCGCACGGATTTGCCTATGCAGCACTCCTACACGCTTAAACCGGGACAACCAACACCCGGCTGACCTAGCCTTCTCCGTCTCCCCATAGCAGTCATGATCGGTGCAGGAATATTAACCTGCTTCCCATCGGCTACGTCTTTCGACCTCGTCTTAGGGACCGACTCACCCTGCGCCGATTAACGTTGCGCAGGAAACCTTGGGCTTTCGGCGTGCGGGTTTTTCACCCGCATTAACGCTACTCATGTCAGCATTCGCACTTCCGATACCTCCAGCAACCCTTACGAGTCACCTTCGCAGGCATACGGAACGCTCCTCTACCACGTGCAAGATCCGAAGACCTCACACATCCGCAGCTTCGGTATACAGTTTGAGCCCCGTTAAATCTTCCGCGCGGGCCGACTCGACCAGTGAGCTATTACGCTTTCTTTAAATGATGGCTGCTTCTAAGCCAACATCCTGGCTGTTTATGCCTTCCCACATCGTTCACCACTTAACTGTAATTTTGGGACCTTAGCTGGCGGTCTGGGTTGTATCCCTCTTCACGACGAACGTTAGCGCCCGCCGTGTGTCTCCCGTGATCGCACTCCTCGGTATTCGGAGTTTGCAACGGTTTGGTATCCCTAGACGGAACCCTAGCCGTAACAGTGCTCTACCCCCGAGGGTGAAGTTCACGAGGCGCTACCTAAATAGCTTTCGAGGAGAACCAGCTATCTCCAGCCTTGTTTAGCCTTTCACTCCGATCCACAGCTCATCCAC
>JBFMBB010000009.1:7500-34123 GCA_040755435.1 Pseudomonadota bacterium
CTGCGGCTGCGTGCGGACGGCGGAGGCACGCTGCAGGAGCTGGTGTACGAGACCAGCCCCGGCGAGGCGTTCCATCTGGCGCGGCGCGACGACCATTTCGAGCTCACCAAGGAACTGCGCACTTTCGAGACCCGCGTGACCCACGTCGCCGGCACCATCGAGTCGTCGCTGTTCGAGGACGGCCAGGACGCGGGGCTGTCGGACAACCTGGTAATGAAGCTGGTGGAAATCTTCGGCTGGGACATCGACTTTGCCCTCGACCTGCGCCGTGGCGACAGCTTTTCTGTCATCCACGAGGAAAAATTCTGGCGCGGACAAAAAGTCATGGACGGCGACATCCTGGCCGCCGAGTTCGTCAACCAGGGACGGGCCTTCCGCGCCATCGCCTTCCGCGACGCCAACGGTTACACCTCTTATTACGCGCCCGACGGCACGAGCGTGCGCCGGGCGTTCCTGCGCACGCCGGTGGAGTTCAGCCGCATCAGCTCGCGTTTCACCAGCAGCCGTTACCATCCCGTCCTCAAGACCCGGCGCGCGCACAAGGGCGTGGACTACGCCGCCCCCACCGGCACGCCGGTGCGCGCCACCGCCAGCGGACGCGTGCTGTCGATCGGCCGGCAGGGCGGTTACGGCAAGCGCATCGTCATCCGCCATAACGCCACGTACAGCACGGTCTACGCGCATCTCTCGCGCTTCCGTACCGGCCTGCGCGTCGGCAGCTTCGTGGACCAGGGCCAGACCATCGGCTATGTCGGCGCCACCGGGCTGGCAAGCGGCCCGCACCTGCATTACGAGTTTCAGGTCAACGGGGTCCACCGTAATCCCCTGACCTACAAGTTCGCCGGCGGCGGGAAAATCGCCGCGCAAAACCGCGACGAGTTCGCGAAGCTCGCGGACACCTGGTCCGCGCGCCTGGATGTCATCGGTCACGGCACGCGCGTCGCCGCCAACGGCCGGGCCGGCAATCCCTTGTAACTATTCACCGGCTGCCCGAAACTCGAACCATGCATTACATCGGGCTGATGTCGGGAACCAGCGTGGACGGCATCGACGCCGCGCTGATCTCAGTTTCCGTGGGCGGCCGTCCGGTGCTGGTGGCCACCCACGCGCATCCCATCGACGCCGCCATGCGCGGCGAGATTCAGGCCCTAATGCGCGACGGCCCCAACGAGATCGAACGGCTGGGCGAGCTCGACATGGCGCTCGGCGGGCTGTTCGCCGAGGCCGCCACCGCCGTGCTGCGCAAATCCGGACTGGCACAAAAGGACATCCGCGCCATCGGCAGCCACGGCCAGACGCTGCGCCACCGTCCGCGCGCGGCGCATCCGTTCACGCTCCAGATCGGCAATCCCTCGGTGATCGCCGAGCGCACCGGCATCACCACGGTGGCGGACTTCCGCGCGCGCGACATGGCCGCCGGCGGCCAGGGTGCGCCGATGGTGCCGGCGTTTCATCACCAGATGTTTCATTCCGCGCAGCGCAACCGCGTCATCGTCAACATCGGCGGCATCGCCAACGTGACCTGCCTGCCGGCCGACGCCGCGCAGCCGGTGAGCGGATTCGACACCGGCCCGGGCAACACCCTGCTGGACCAGTGGGTCCACCGGCACCACGCGCAGGCGCACGACGACGCCGGGCAGTGGGCCGCCTCCGGGCGGGTATCGCGCGAACTGCTGGAACTGCTGCTGTCCGATCCGTATTTCGCGGCGGCGCCGCCCAAGAGCACGGGGCGCGAGCACTTCAATATGGAATGGCTCCAGGGTCATGTGAAAAAACTTGGCGTGCCGCCGGCCGCCGCCGACGTGCAGGCGACCCTGGTCCAGCTCACCGCGCAGAGCATCGCCCGGGCCATCCGCGGATTCCTGTCACGGACGCAGGAGGCCTATGTCTGTGGCGGCGGTTCGCACAACCGCGCGCTGATGGCGGCGCTGGCGGAGAATCTGTCCGGCATCGCGGTAGCCACCACCGAGGCGCTCGGCCTGCCCCCGGACTGGGTGGAAGCGGCGGCCTTTGCCTGGCTGGCGCACCAGACACTGGAAGGACAGCCCGGCAACGTGCCGACGGTCACCGGCGCCAAACACGCGGTGATTCTGGGCGGGGTCTACAAGGCCTGACGAAAATCCGGCGGAAACAAAAAAGGGCCCTTGCGGGCCCTTTTTTCAGGATCAACTCCGGCTTCAGGTGTTGAACGAGGAACCGCAGCCGCAGGTGGTCTTGGCGTTGGGGTTCTTGATCACGAACTGCGCGCCCTGCACGCCTTCCTGGAAATCGATTTCCGCGCCCGCCAGATACTGGAAGCTGAGCGGATCGATCAGCAGCGTCACGCCGTTCTTTTCCACGCGCGTGTCGTCCTCGTTGGCGTTCTCTTCGAAGGTGAAACCGTACTGGAATCCCGAGCAGCCGCCGCCGGAGACAAACACCCGCAGCATCAGCGCCGGATTCTTTTCCTCTTCGATCAATTCTTTCACCTTGTTTGCCGCGCTCTCGGTGAACATCAGGGGCGACGGCATCTCAGGCATGGCAGCACTCATTGGAACCTCCACAAATCACGGTAAGCTTTGAATAAATAATTATCCTATTCCCGACCCCGCGGGTCAACAATCAACTAGTCCTCGACGTCCAGACCGTTTTCCCCGGCGGATTTCAGGCGGGTCACGGTGCCTTTCTGGGGGTTGTCGCGGCCGGCTTCAACCGCCTCGCGCACCAGGTTGCCGTTGACCACCGCCCCCAGGGCCATCTCGATCACCCGGTAATAGACGTCGCCGGATATTTCCGCCTTGTTCTGGAGTTCGATGCGCTCGGCAGCGCGCACATTGCCCTTGATCGAACCGTTGGTGATGATGTGCGGCACCGTGATATTGCCGGTCACCACGGCGTTCTCGCTCAGCACCAGGGTGCTGTTGCCTTCACCCTTGGCCGTGATGTTGCCGCGCACCTTGCCGTCCACGCGCAGGCCGCCGGTGAACACGATATCGCCCTTCAGTTCCGTCTTGGCGCCGACCAGGGTGTCGATGGTGTTGCACGGTTTGTCGCTCGGCTTCTTCCCCAGCGCATTCAGCATGGCGTTACCCTCCATAGTTTGCATTGCAGACACCGCCGGCACGGGGCACGGCGGTGCGATTCAGATTCTACCCCAGCGGCCAGGCATAGGTCGCTTCCGCCAGGGAAGCCCCGCCGGAAGTCGTGATATAGACCTTGACGCGCTTGGGCTGGAAATTCCTGGGCAATTCCAGCTTGCCCTCGATGTCCTGGAAATACTTGAAATTCACCTGGATCGGCCGCTCGTTCGCCGCCGGGAAGCGCAGCAGCGTGTCCTCGCCCACCTGCATGCCGCTGACCTCGATGATGGCCCGGCCCTGGACCGTGCTCTCATGTTTCAGCGCCTGTATCAGCACCAGCTTGTAGCGGAACTGGTTGGTGCCGCCGGCCGGCTCGATGTAGAGGTTCTGGATGCGCAGGCCGCTCTTCTTGTCGGCCGGCGAGATGATGTTGCGGTAGAAATTCAGCTCCTCGCGCAGCTTCACGATCTCCTGCGCCGAAGCCTTGAGCGATTTGTCGAGATCCTGGTAGGCGGCCTGGTCCATCTGGATTGTGCGCTGCGAGCGCGCCAGCGACTCCTGCAGCTCCCGGTTCTCATCCCGCAGCTTGCGCATCTCGTCCTGCAGGGTCTGCTGCGTCGCTTGCGCCGACTCGGCCTCGAACCCGGCGCGGTTGAGACCGTAGTTGTAGATGAATCCGGCGGACGCCAGCAGCGCCACCGCCGCCATCACCGCCAGCAGCAGTTTCATGCGCGGCGAGTAGCGTTGCTTGATGATCAGTTCGCCGGGTTTGTTGAGATCGATCATGGGCTTGGTTTGCGGAATACCCTGAATATAGCCGCATCAACCGGCGGTTGAAAGCATGAATATCAGGGCAGAATGCCGGCCGACCGCAGCCCGGCGCGCTCGTCCAGCCCGAACAGGATGTTCATGTTCTGCACCGCCTGACCGGCGGCGCCCTTGACCAGATTGTCGATCACCGACAGCACCACCACCGTGTCGCCGCGGTCATGGGAATTCTGGGGCGGCCGGTGCACGGCGATGCGGCAGACGTTGGCGGCGCGCACCGAACGCGTTTCCGGATGGCTGCCCGCCGGCATCACGTCCACGAACGGCTCGTTGGCATAACGCTTCTCGTACACGGCCTGCAGATCGGCCTCCGGCAGCTTGAGCCGCGCGTAGAGCGTGGCATGGATGCCGCGGATCATGGGTGCGAGATGCGGCACGAAGGTCAGCCCCACCGGCTTGCCCAGGACCGTTTCAAGTCCCTGGCGGATCTCCGGCCAGTGGCGATGGCCGGCCACGCCATAGGCCTTCATCGTGTCCGCTGCTTCCGAAAATAATGTATGCACCTCGGCCTTGCGCCCGGCGCCGCTGACGCCGGACTTGGCGTCGGCGATCAGATGCTGCGTGTCCACCAGGCCGCTTTCCAGCAGCGGCAGGAATCCCAGCTGCACGGCGGTCGGATAGCAACCGGGGTTGGCGATCAGCCGGGCCTTGCGGATTTTCTCGCGGTTCACTTCCGGCAGGCCGTACACCGCTTCCTCCAGCAGTTCAGGGCAGGCGTGCGGCACTCCGTACCATTTCTCCCACACGGCGGGATCCTTCAAACGGAAGTCGGCGGCGAGATCGATCAGCTTCACACCGGCCTTGAGCAGCTCGCGTGCGTGCGTCATGGCGACACCGTTGGGCGTGGCCGAAAACACCACGTCGCAGCCGGCCAGCGCTTTCGTGTCCGGTTCGGTGAACGCAAGCTTCACGTGGCCGCGCAGGTTGGTAAACATGTCCGCGACCTTTTTGCCGGCCTCGCCGCGCGAGGTGATCACCCGCAGGTCCGCCTGCGGATGCGCCGCCAGCAGGCGCAGCAATTCCACGCCGGTGTAGCCGGTGCCGCCGATAATGCCGATCTTGATCATGTGTCCGGAAACCGTAATTTGGTCGGAAAAATGCGCTATTAAATCAACAATACAGGATATTGCCGGGGGCCGGAAGCTCAGGTTTTTTACCGGATATTGAATCCGGGGCTGGTTTCCGGCTGAAAAAAAACGGGGCCCGAAGGCCCCGTCAGTGATACCGCTTTATGCTTGTTCAACCGTTACGGCTGGACCATCCCTTAGAACTTCAGGATATAGCCGGCCGAGAAGGCGTTAGCGTCTCTACCATTGGTAACAACCAAGTTATCACCGTGACCGGCGACACCGCTGGCAGTCTGGAAGGACGCATTGGTGTCGTTGCTCACCGAGGCGTAGTTCAGGTAGACCATCGCGGTCTTGCTGAACGTGTGATCCACGCCGATGGCAAACATATCGCCACCCGTGTCGGCAGCGTTATCCAGCTTATCGGCATCCAGCCAATGGAACTTGAACTTGTTGTTGCCCATCTTCATGGACGCCGCCAGGCCCATGGCATCGCGGTCAGCACCGTTGACGCCACCGATATCGCTCAGCGATTCCCACAGCAGGCCGATCGTGAAGGCGTCCATGGTGTAGCTGCCCGCGAGACGGATGCCGGACTCATCGTTGTTGTTGACGTTAGTGGTGCCTCTCTCGTTCCAGGCCGCGCCCAGGAACAGCGGGCCCGAGGACCAGTTCACGCCCAGGCTGTTATCCTTCAGAGCCGTATTGCCGGTAGCACCTGCTTCCGCACCGTTGTTGGAGGTATGCTGCACCACTACGTTCAAGCCGGCAAAATTTGGGCTCTCGTAGCGGATCATGTTGCTCACGCGCTGATCAAAACTGCCCGAGGTGGTTGCGCCGTCGGCAGCGTCACCGTTACCGATAATGTTACGCATGTCACCGACCTGCTCGTTGAAGTTGTCGAGCTTGCGGCCGAGATCCTTGTACGGGGTGTCATGACGGCCGAGCTTGACCGCGCCCCAGCTGCCGGCAAAACCAACGAAGGTGTTACGCAGGGTGCCACCGAATCCGCCACCTTCATCAACACCGAAAATACCCGATTCTGCTTGGTAGATAGCCTTGAGGCCGCCACCGAGATCCTCGTCGCCTTTGAATCCGAAGCGTGAGGAGTTATTCGCCATAAAACCACGTTCCGCGATATCGCTGTCGAAACGGTCCATTGACAAGTGCAGATGACCGTACAGCGTGGCACCTGCCGCATGGGCAGCGACCATCGGGCCGGCAACCAGCGCGGCGCCTACGGCTGCCATAAGAAGCTTCTTCTTCATGATTCCTCCTGGAATGAAGGTAGTTGGAAAGAAAACCCAAGCGCAGTTCAGCTGCGCTTGTTGTAATTTATAGCACAGCATTTTGCGAATATGCAACGCAATTTTGCAAATAAACGACAAATAATTATTTTGTAACTTTTATGCAACAATTCTATGGAATTAGCGGAAATCCAGCTGAAATCGCACTGTTCTTGCTTGATGGCGGGAAATTCAATAGTCGACCCGGAAGCGGAATAACCGGCTCATGCGCCGGGATTGCGGACACCCGGCCAGCGTGAGTGAAAAATACGGTGGATTGCCAAAGATGAATATATTTCACCTAGATATTTGCGCCTTTGGCCTGAACTGAAAAATCAAAACGGCCCGCGCAAAGCGGGTCGTTTTGATTTTTGGCTGGGGGACTAGGATTGTTCGCCCCATCCATTTTGTCGAACCCGGGGTTCTCTTTCCATTCCCAAATCAGTAACAAAAAAACAGCCCACACGAGGTGGGCTGTTTTTTTGTTACTGGCTGGGGGACTAGGATTCGAACCTAGATAAACAGAGTCAGAGTCTGTTGTCCTACCGTTAGACGATCCCCCAGAAGGGACCCGAATTCTAGCTGAAAACTTGCCTGCTAAAAATCATTAAGCCACCCGGAGGTGGCTTAATGAATTTCCGGGTCGCCGATAAAGAATCAGCGCTTGGAGTATTGCGGACGCTTGCGCGCCTTGTGCAGGCCGTACTTCTTGCGTTCCACTGCGCGCGAGTCGCGCGTGACATAACCAGCCTTGCGCAGCGCGGGACGCAGCGATTCGTCGTAGGCCATGAGCGCGCGCGTGATGCCATGACGGATGGCGCCGGCCTGACCGCTGGGGCCGCCGCCGGCCACGTTCACCATGATGTCAAACTTGTTTTCCATGTCCACCGCCACGAACGGCTGGCGCACGATCATGCGCGCGGTCTCGCGGCCGAAATATTCGTCGAGCGACTTGTCGTTGATCTTGATCTCGCCCTTGCCGGGCTTGAGATAGACGCGCGCCGTCGAGGTCTTGCGTCGTCCGGTGCCGAGATGGGTGTTTGCCTGCGCCATGGTGTTGTGTTACCTGAAAATTTAGATTTCCAGAACCTTGGGGTTCTGTGCCGTATGCCGGTGATTCGCGCCGCGGTATACCTTGAGCTTGCGGAACATCTGGCGGCCGAGAGGGTTCTTCGGGAGCATGCCGCGCACCGCGGTTTCGATAACGTCGCCCGGTGTCTTTTTCATCATGTCCTGGAAGCTGGTGGCCTTGAGACCACTCTGGTAGCCGGAGTAGCGATGGTAAATCTTGTCGCGGCTCTTCTTGCCCGTCACCTGCAGCTTGTCGGCATTGATGACGATGATGTAGTCGCCGGTGTCGACGTGCGGGGTGTATTCAGCCTTGTGCTTGCCGCGCAGACGCCGCGCGATTTCGGTCGCCACGCGTCCGAGCACCTTGCCGGTGGCGTCGATCACATACCAGTCGCGCTTGACGCTTTCCTGTTTTGCGGAGAATGTTTTCATGAAAATTCTTCGGGTATTTCAATTGCTTGGAGGCTTCGCGCCCCGCCGTTTTGACGCGGGATGCCCGCCGGAAAGCCGCGCATATTACAAAAGAC
The DNA here is from genome assembly GCA_040755435.1 of Pseudomonadota bacterium. Taxonomy (GTDB): domain Bacteria; phylum Pseudomonadota; class Gammaproteobacteria; order Acidiferrobacterales; family Sulfurifustaceae; genus Sulfuricaulis. The sequence goes on from JBFMBB010000009.1 coordinate 15,339, forward strand.
GCCCCTGAGTTACAAGGAAAAACTCCGCCGCGGCCTGTTCTGGAACGCGCCGATATGGCCGGATTTTGGGCAAAAAAAAGGCGTGGCTGGGGAGCCACGCCCGAACCACCACTAGGAGGATGGAGGAGCCATTACCCGGCGCCGGAGCGCCGTAAAGAAATCTTTCAACTGCCTGTACTTCAGATTAGCAAACTTCGGGCCAATCGCCAGTAAGCCTGCTCAAATAGAATATAATAATTATCTAATATTTCTACCTATTGTCAATACTGTCGGAACAAAATCTTTTACCGATCCCTAAATTTAATATAACTATTTGATATTAAATATTAATAAAGATTACAGCTTTGCACCCACCAGATTCTGAAATCGGAATTTTCAGGCAACTAAGACCCGGCGTTTGGGGATTGGTTCAGGATGGACGACGTATCCGCCTCCCTACCATCCCAACCGCCAGCGTCACCTGGAGATATATCAGGTCAGCCCAGGCCGAATACAAGAGGCTTACCCCTTCAATCGGAGGCGCTCCACGACCTGACCCTGCTGCAGGTGCCGGTCGATGATCTCGTCGATATCGACCTGGTCCACATAGGTGTACCAGGTGCCCTCGGGGTAAACCGCGATGACCGGCCCTTCCTCGCAACGGTCCATGCAACCCGCCTGATTGATGCGCACGCCGCCCTGGCCGTCCAGGCCCAGCGACTTGATGCGCGCCTTGGCGTAGTCGCGCATCTCCTGCGCCGGGTGGTTGGCGCAGCAGGCGCTGCCGTCGTCGCGCTTGTTGACGCAGAAGAACACGTGGTAACGGTAATAGGACATGGTCGCGAAGTTGCCAGAATCGGGTCGGAGACGTAACGTAACGGGATTATAGGCCATCGGCCCTTCCCGGACATGTTTTTCCCTTGCACGCTCCTGACGGTCTGACTTGAACCCTGACTTTCATATCCAGCGCGAGGCCGCCAAGTGCGTGGCCTGCGGACTGTGTCTGCCGCATTGCCCGACCTACAATCTGCTGCACGACGAGACCGAATCGCCGCGCGGCCGGCTGTCGTTGATGATGGCTCTGGCAAAAAACGATCTGCCCTTGAGCGCCAGGCTCGAATCGCATCTTTCGCGTTGCCTCGGTTGTCGTGCCTGCGAAAAAGTCTGCCCGTCCTATGTGGCCTATGGGCAGGCGCTCGATTCCGCGCGCGCGCTGATCGCCTCGCGCCGCGCCGCCATCGCCGGGCCGGCGAACCGATCCGTCAGCTTGATCCAGTGGCTGGTGGAAAAACCGGCGCGGATGCGCCGGTTGGGAAAATGGCTGCAACTGTACCAGGCGACCGGACTGCAGTGGCTGCTGCGGAAAAGCCATGCGCTCCGGCTTGCCGGATTGAACCGGCTCGACGCCGCTGTTCCGAAACTGCAAACCCAGGGGACTTTCGCGCGGATCTATCCGGCAACGAACGGCCCGAAAGGTCGCGTCGCGCTCTTCACCGGATGCCAGGCGAATCTGGCGGACCGGCAGGTGCTGACGGCCTCGATCCGGCTGCTGAACCGGCTGGGATACGAAGTGCAGCTGCCGCCCGCACAGGGCTGCTGTGGCGCCCTGCATCTGCATGACGGCCAGACCGGGAAAGCCGCCGAACTCATGCGCAACAACCTGGCGGCGTTCGCGAACGCGGACATCCCGATCGTGTCCGTGGCCAGCGGATGCGCCGCCACGCTCGGCGAATACGGAAAATATCTGGAAGAGGAAACCTCGAAATCATTTTCCGGACGCATCCGGGACATCAGCCAATTCCTGGCGGACGCGGTCTGGCCGGAAAATATCGCTTTTCGCCCGCTGGCCGGGCGGATTGCCGTGCATGATCCCTGCACTATGACCAACGTACTGCGACAGGAACGCACGATTTACACCCTGCTCGGGAAAATTCCCGGCGTGGAAATCATCGCGCTGCCGGGGAACAACGTTTGCTGCGGCGCCGCCGGCACCTACCACCTGACGCAGGCGGCGATAGCCGATCGATTGCGCGCGCCGAAAATCGATCAGCTGCGGCAACTCGCCCCGGATGCCCTGGTGAGCTCGAATTCGGGCTGCGCCACCTTCCTGGCGGCCGGTTTGCGCGAGGCCGGGCTGGCCATGGAAGTGATGCATCCGGTGGTTCTGCTCGAAAGACAGCTGAAGGCTTGAAGCACCGCACCTTAAGATTGATACTCATGCCATGACACACCGCACGCTTACCGCCCTCGACCGCCTGATCGGACAGCTGGACCAGGCGCTGCACACCGTGTTCGGACCACCACCCGCTCCCGGTCGTGCCAGCCCGGCGACCGCCAAGCCCGAGGCCGAATTGTCGGCGGCGGAGCGCGAACTGTCGGGCCGGCTGATGCGCATCAACCATACCGGCGAAATCTGCGCCCAGGCCCTGTACCAGGGGCAGGCCGCCACGGCGCGGTTGCCGGAAGTGCGCGGAAAAATGGAACAGGCGGCGCAGGAGGAAAACGATCACCTGGCCTGGACCGAGGAACGCATCCGCGACCTCGGCAGCCATACGAGCTACCTCAATCCGCTGTGGTACGCCGGCTCCTTCGCCATCGGCGCGCTGGCCGGCGTTATCGGGGACAAATGGAGTCTCGGCTTCGTCGCCGAGACCGAAAAGCAGGTGGTGAAACACCTCGAGAACCATCTGCAAAAGCTTCCGGTGCAGGACAACAAGAGCCGGGCGATCCTGGAACTGATGCGCGAAGATGAAAGCCGGCACGCCACGGTGGCCATCGAGTCCGGCGGCGCCACGCTGCCGGAACCGGTGCAACGCGCCATGCGCTGCAGCTCGAAAATCATGACGGAGTCCACTTACTGGTTGTAACGGCTGCATCTCGTTTCGGACAACCAAAACAAAAAACCCGGCCTTGCCGGGTTTTTTGTTTTGCGCCGATTCTTTCAGCGGAGACTAAAAATGATATCCGACGCTCAGGAAGTCGATATCGTCCAGCAGCGTGAGCTCGAATTCGAGATTGCTGCGTCCGCTGAGCTTGATGCCGAGGCCGACACCGAGTGCCAGATCGGTGTCGCTGTCCGTAGCAGAAAATCGTCCCACGCTGGCATCGACATCGGTGTGCACGATACCCACCTTGCCCTTGAAGTAGAGATTGTTGCTGGCCGGGCTGCGATAGACGCCGAAACCGCCGAGGGTCCAGACATCCCAGTCACCACCGCCATCCACGTCACCCTCCACCAACGTCACGGTGAGCTCGCCCTCGACCGCGATCGTGCCGGCGATGCCCGAGCCTTGACGCCGCAGTTCTGTCACCGGCACACCGATGACGCCACCGATGTTGAGCGCATCATCCATACCGCTCGGATCCGGCATCATCAAACCGGCCTTGACGCCGAAGTACGGCTCCGCCGCCTGAGCGGTGGCGACACCGCAAAGACACAGCAGAGCCAAACCTGCACGAGAGATATTTTTCATTTGTGACTCTCCTTGAATTTGTTGTTCCTGAAAACCGAAAACGTGCGCGATGTTAACCCAAGGCCGCATCCGCCGCTAACGCTTAATATGCCGGTCATCACCGGATAAATACCGCTCAATCCGCGAGTAACCGATGCTGGCCGCGACCGGTCCGTCATGAGAAAGATCGCGGCATTCATGTCCCCGAAAGCGGTGGGTGATAAATAAGCTGGACCACGTTGCCGGCCGGATCCTGACAATAGAAACTGCGCGCGCCGTCGCGGTGGGTCCTCGGTTCTTTCAGGATCTTTACGCCGTTCGAACTGAGAAACTCGTGCCAGACATCAACGTCTCCGATTTCATTCAGGATGAAACCGATGTGGTCGAGCCGCTGCGACGCCTTCGGGTCGATGGCGGACGCGGCGCGATGCAGCGCCAGGTTATCACCGCCCCCCGTGAGGTACACGTTGTCGGCATCCGGCCGCCACTCCACGCTCATGCCGAGCAGGTCCGTGTAAAACTGCTCGCAGGCCTCGAGCTCCTTCACGTTCAGCGCCACGTGGCGCAGTCCGGCGGTGACGGGCGGGCGCATCAGGCTCTGCCCCTCGGGTGTCGCGGGCTCATTCGCGCTCGATCAGCTCGAAATCATGCGTGATCCTGGCGGTCTTGCCGAGCATGATCGAGGCAGAGCAGTACTTGGTGGCCGACAATTCGATGGCGTGCTGCACCTTTTTTTCGTCCAGATTCCTGCCGGTGACGATGAAATGAATATGGATGTTCGTGAACACTTTGGGATCGGTCTCGGCCCGCCTGGCCTCGATCTCGGCGACGCAGTCCGTGATTTCCTGGCGTGACTTGCGCAGGATGTGCACCACGTCATAGGCCGTGCAGCCACCCATGCCGATCAGCACCAGTTCCATCGGTCGCGAACCCTTGTTCTGGCCGCCGGATTCCGGCGCACCGTCCATGACCACGGCATGGCCGCTGTCGGCCTTGCCTTCAAAGCTGACCCCACCGGTCCACTTGATGCTTGCCTTCATGATTTCCTCGCCAGTCGTTGCGTCGACACATCGAACAATTCCCGGAGCTTCACGCCCGGATCGTCGGCCTTCATGAAGGCCTCGCCCACCAGGAAGGCATGCACCCCGCGCCCGCGCATCTGCGCGACGTCGCAGGGCGCGTGAATGCCGCTCTCCGTGACCACGATGCGATCGCGCGGGATTTTTTCCAGCAGGTCGAGCGTGGTGGTCAAGCTTGTTCGGAAAGTCCGCAGGTCGCGGTTGTTGATGCCGATCAGCGGCGCGGGCAGCGCCAGCGCGCGCCCGAGTTCCTGCGCGTCATGCACTTCCACCAGCACGTCCATGCCGAGCTCCGCGGCCAGCGCCGCGAGCTCGCGCAGGCGCGCATCGTCCAGCGCAGCTACTATGAGCAGGACGGCATCGGCACCGATGACGCGCGCCTCGTAGACCTGGTAGGCATCCACGGTGAAATCCTTGCGCAGCACCGGCAGGGCGCACGCGGCGCGCGCCTGCTGCAGATACGCCTCGCTGCCCTGGAAAAAATCCGCGTCCGTCAGCACCGACAGGCAAGTGGCGCCATGGCGCTCGTAGCTGCGGGCGATGGCGGCCGGATCGAAATCCGCCCGCAACAGGCCCTTGCTGGGGCTGGCCTTCTTGATCTCGGCGATCACTGCGGGCTGCCCGGCGGCGAGACGGTGGCGGATTGCCTCCAGAAAGCCGCGCGCAGCCGGCGCGCCGGCCAAGCGCTTTTTCAGTTCCGCCAGCGGCGCGCGGCGCGCGCGCTCGGCGATCTCCTCGGCCTTGCGTGCCAGGATTTTCTGGAGGATGTCCGGCGGCGCATTCATGCGGCAGCCAGTTTCCGGCTCAGGGCGACCAGGTCCTGCAATTTCCTTCTGGCCGCACCGCTGGCAATCACGTCCTGCGCGGTTTTGATACCGGCGCCGAGATCGGGCGCGAGGCCCGCGACATAGATCGCCGCGCCGGCATTGAACACGACGATGTCATGCGCCGGTCCCGGCTCGTTGTTCAGCACCGACTCGATCGTCTTCAGGCTTTCAGCCGGGCTGGTGACGGCGAGCTTCGCCATGTCGCCGCGCTTCAGGCCGAACTGCTCCGGTTGCACGCTGAAAACCCGCACCCGCCCCTCCTTCAGCTCCGCCACGTGCGTGGGCGCACCGATGCTGATCTCGTCCATGCCGTCTTCGGCGTGCACTACCAGCACATGCTCGCTCCCCAGCCGTTGCAGCACTTCCGCGACGGGCTCCACCCATTGGTCAGAAAAAACGCCGAGCACCTGGTTGGGGGCGTTCGCCGGGTTGGTCAGCGGCCCGAGCAGGTTGAAAATCGTGCGCACGCCCATCTCGCGCCGCGGCCCGATGGCATGCTTCATGGCGCCGTGATGTTTCGGGGCGAACATGAAACCCACGCCAACTTCATCGACGCAGCGCGCCACCTGTTCCGGCGTCAGCTCCAGGTTCACGCCCGCGGCCTCGAGCACGTCGGCGCTGCCCGACTTGCTCGATACCGAGCGGTTGCCGTGCTTGGCGACCTTGCCGCCGGCGGCGGCCACCACGAAGGCGGAGGCGGTGGATATATTAAAGGTGTTGGCGCCGTCGCCGCCGGTGCCGCAGGTGTCCACCAGGTGCGGTCCGCGGACGCCCACGGGCGTGGCCAGCTCGCGCATGACGCCGGCGGCAGCCGCGATCTCCTCCACGGTCTCGCCCTTCATGCGCAGGCCGACGAGAAAGCCACCGACCTGCGCCGGCGTGGCCTGTCCGGTCATGATCAGACGCATGACCTCGCGCATCTCGTCGCCCGAGAGGTTGTGCCGCTCGATCACGGCGCGAATGGCGGATGGCATGTCCATGGAGTCGGTTCCTGCGGTGGAACGGCAAAGGCGCGATTCTGTGGCCGAACCGCGACGACGGTCAAGCCGTAATGATCGCCGGCTCGCCGGCGCTGAAACGCCGGCGCCAGTAAAACCACAGCCCGAAGCCCGCGAGGTTCAGCGCCAGCATCCCGAAGGCCAGCCATTCCACGCGGTGCGACAGCAGCGGCGCCAGCCCGCCGGCGACCACGGCGTTGAATCCCGCCTGGCTGAAGCCCTGCAGCGCCGACGCCAGGCCGCGGTGCGAGGGGAACACGTCCAGCGCCAGCAGGCTCAGGTTGGGCATGGCCAGCGACATGCCGGTGGCGTACAGCGTCACCGGGACGATGATGGTCCAGGCATTGTGCGGCAGACCCGCCGCCAGTCCCAGATTCACGCAGGCGGTCACGAGCATCACCACGAAACCGGCGCTAACCGCGCGGGCGTGCGTGAAGCGCCCGGCCATGCGACCGGAGATGAAGGCGCCCAGCATCAGGCCGGCCACCAGCGGCACGAACAGGCGCCCGAAGTCGTCCGCGGCAAAATGCAGGTGACGGTACATCACGTCCGGCGAGCCGGCGACGTACAGGAAGAATCCGCCGAAGTTGAGCGCGATGACGGCGATCAGCACCATGAAGCGGCCGGTCGCCAGCGCCCGCCAGTAGGCCGCGGCGATGGCGCGCGGATGCCCCGACTGCCGCCCCACCGGCGGCAGCGTCTCGGGCAGCATGAATGCCGCCCACAGCCACACCGCCAGCCCCAGCAGCACCAGAAACCAGAACACCGAGCGCCAGCCGTAGGCGTCGTGCAGCCAGCCGCCGATGATGGGCGCGACCGCCGGGCCGAGCGCGAACAGCAGCATCACCTGCGACATGGCGCGCTGCGCCGCCGCGCCGGCGAAGGCGTCGCGGATGATGGCGCGTCCGACCACCAGCGCGCCGGCGGCGGACAGGCCCTGGCCGATGCGCATCAACAGTAGCGCGTGAATACCGGTCGCCAGCGCGCAGCCGATGGAGGTGACGACATAAACCACCACCGACACCAGCACCACGTTCTTGCGCCCGAAGGCGTCCGACAGCGGGCCGTACACCAGCATCATCACTGCGAACGCCAGCAGATAGAAGCTCAGCGTCTGCTGCATCGCCACCGGTGAGGCCGCAAATTCCCGCGCGATATCCGGGAACGACGGCAGGTAGGTGTCGATGCTGAACGGCGCCAGCATGGCCAGCAGCGCCACGGTGAAGGTCAGCCGCAGGCCGAAATGGCGATGGGGATGATGCGCCGGGTCGTGCATCGCGGCCGGCTCAGGCCGCGCGCCGGTGGCTCTTCAGGAAATTCGCCAGCATCTCGTGGCCGTGTTGCGTCAGGATCGACTCCGGGTGGAACTGCACCCCCTCGACCGGCAGGCTCTTGTGACGCACGCCCATGATCTCGCCATCGTCGGTCCAGGCGGTGATCTCGAGCGCGTCCGGCAGGCTGGCGCGCTCGATCACCAGCGAATGATAGCGCGTGGCCTCGAATGGATTGGGCAAACCTCTAAAGACGCCCACGTCCTCGTGGTGGATCATCGAGGTCTTGCCGTGCATCAGCTGTTTCGCGCGCACGATCCTGCCGCCGTAGGCCTGGCCGATGCTCTGGTGTCCCAGGCACACGCCCAGGATGGGATACTTGCCCCCCAGCTTCTGTATCGCCTCCACCGACACGCCGGCTTCGTTCGGCGTGCACGGCCCGGGCGAAATCACGATGTGGTCCGGTTTCAGTTTCTCGATCTCCGGCACCGTGATCTGGTCGTTGCGATACACCCGCACGTCCTCGCCCAGCTCGCCCAGGTATTGCACCAGGTTGTAGGTGAAGGAATCGTAGTTATCGATCATCAGCAGCATGTTCAGGCTCCTTGCCGGCCGTTGAGGCCGGCGGACGCCATGGCCACGGCGCGGAAAATCGCGCGCGCCTTGTTCATGGTCTCGTTCCATTCGTTGCGCGGCACGGAGTCGGCGACGATGCCGGCGCCGGCCTGGATGTAGAGCTTCTCGTCCCTGATCACCGCGGTGCGGATGGCGATGGCGGTGTCCATGTTGCCGTTCCAGCCGATATATCCCACCGCGCCGGAATAGATGCCGCGGCGCGTCGGTTCCAGTTGCTCGATGATTTCCATGGCGCGCACCTTGGGCGCGCCGCTCACGGTGCCGGCCGGGAAGGTGGCGCGCAGCACGTCGATCGCGTCCATGCCGGATTGCAGCGCGCCGGTAACGTTGGAGACGATATGCATGACATGCGAGTAGCGCTCGATGATCATCCGGTCCGACACCTTCACGCTGCCGGTTTTCGCCACCCGCCCGACGTCGTTGCGCCCCAGGTCCACCAGCATGATGTGCTCGGCGCGTTCCTTGGGATCGGCCAGCAGGTCCTGTTCCAGCGCCTGGTCCTCGGCCTCGGTCGCGCCGCGCGGGCGCGTGCCGGCGATCGGCCGCACCGTCACCAGGCCGTCTTCGAGACGCACCAGGATTTCCGGCGAGGAACCGACGATATGGAAATCCTCGAGGTCCATGAAATACATGTACGGCGAGGGATTGAGCGTGCGCAGCGCGCGGTACAGATCGAGCGGCGCGGCGGCGAAGGGAATCGCCAGCCGCTGCGACAGCACCACCTGCATGATGTCGCCGGCGCGGATGTATTCCAGCGAACGCTCGACCGCCTGCTCGAAGCCCTGCTGGGTGAAGCCCGAAACGAAATCGGCTTCCGCCACGGCCTTGCCGTTCTCCGGCGCCACGGCCCGCGGGATCGACTGGCTCAGCCCGGCCACCAGCTCGTCCAGCCGCATGTTGGCCCTGGCGTAGGCGTCGGCGATCTCCGGGTTCACGTGGATGACGACATAGAGCCGGCCCTGCAGATTGTCGAACACGACCACTTCGTCCGAAACCATGAGCAGGATGTCCGGCGCGCCGATGGTGTCGGGCTTGGCCATTTTTCCGAGCCGCGGTTCGACGTAGCGGATGGTTTCGTAGCCGAAGTAGCCGACCAGCCCGCCGGTGAAGCGCGGCAGGCCGTGGATTTCGGGAACCGTGTATTGCGCGCGGAAACGGCGCACCGCCGCGAGCGGGTCGGCAACGGTATCGCGCTGGATGACCGTGCCGTCCTTTTCGACGGTCACCTCGTTGCCGGCAACGCGCAACAGCGTGCGCGCCGGCAGCCCGATGATGGAGTAACGGCCCCACTTCTCGCCGCCCTGCACCGATTCGAACAGGTACGAATACGGCCCGCGCGCGAGCTTGAGGTAGATGCTGAGGGGGGTGTCGAGGTCGGCGAGGACCTCACGCATCAGCGGGATGCGGTTGAAACCTTGAGCGGCGTAGTTATCGAATTCTTTTTTGCTTAACGACATGAGTCACCATGAGATCACCGGTTAAATGGTCGGACAGCCACGACGACAGCGCCCCAAGGGCGCCACCAGCGCAGATCCGACCATTTATGTATTCCGTGTCTCATGGGTGTCGTTCAAGCATACAGCCGCAGATACGGCGGCACTTCCGTCAGCGAATCCACCACGGCGTCGGGCAGGGACTGACGGATATCGTGCCCGTGATTATAGCCGTAAGTCACGCAAATGACAGGCATGCCGGCGGAACGCGCGGCGTGCACGTCATTGCTGGAATCCCCGACCAACACCCCATGCGCGGTATCGATGCCGAAATGCTTGCAGGCATGCTGCAGCGGCAGGGGGTCGGGCTTCTGCTTCGGCAGGCTGTCACCGGACAACACCAGCTTGAAGTATTTGTACAGGTCGAGGTTTTTCAGCAGTGGGACCGTGAAGGCCTCGGCCTTGTTGGTGATGCAAGCCAGCGAATAGCCCTGGGCCGAAAGTTTTTCCAGCGCCTCGACCACGCCTGGATAGGGCTTGCTCAGGTCGGACACGGCCTCGCCATAATGCCGGCGAAACAGCGCCAGCGCGCGCTCGTTGAGCGCCGTCTCGGGCTCGGCCTGCATCTCGCCGGTGAGGGCGCGCTTCACGAAGCGCGGTACGCCGTTGCCGATCCAGGCGCGGTAATGCTCCATGTCCCAGGCCGGACGGCCGAGATCGGACAGCATGCGATTCGCCGCCGCGGCCAGGTCCGGCACCGTGTCGATCAGGGTGCCGTCGAGGTCGATCATGACCATCTTCACCGCCAGCGGGAAGCTGGCCATCTTGCGCGCGGTCGTGGGCATCAGACTTTCGCCTTGGCCAGTTCGTCGCGCATGGCCTTCACCACCGTATCGTAGCGATTCTTGTCTGCGGGTTTTCCGGCGCTGAAAATGGCGGAGCCGGCCACGAAGGTGTCGGCGCCGGCCTCGGCGATCTCGCGGATGTTGTCCACCTTCACCCCGCCGTCGATCTCGAGCCGGATCGGGCGCCCGCTGGCGTCGATCATCTTGCGCGCCTCGCGCAGCTTGTCGAGCGAGGATTTGATGAAACTCTGGCCGCCGAAGCCCGGGTTCACCGACATCAGCAGGATCATGTCCACCTTGTCCATCACGTACTTCAGGTAATCCAGCGGCGTGGCCGGATTGAACACCAGGCCGGACTTGCAGCCCGAATCGCGCACCAGTTGCAGGCTGCGGTCGATGTGCTCGGACGCCTCCGGATGGAACGTAATATAAGTGGCACCGGCCTTGGCGAAGTCGGGAATGATGCGATCCACCGGCTTCACCATCAGGTGCACGTCGATGTCGGCCTTCACGCCGTGCTTGCGCAGCGCCTCGCACACCAGCGGGCCGATGGTCAGGTTGGGCACGTAATGATTGTCCATCACGTCGAAGTGAACGATGTCGGCGCCGGCGGCCAGTACATTCGTGACTTCCTCGCCCAGGCGGGCAAAGTCGGCCGACAGGATGGATGGAGCAATTTTGTAATCACGCATGATGTTGACCCTGGATATTTCCTGAGAAGGCGCGCACTTTACCTGAACCCGCCGAAGTTTTCAGCCGCGCCATGCCGGATGCGTCGGACTTGTTCCGTATCCGGGGCCGCCATCAACCGGACCGATTGGCTGATCTTATAAATCTTGCCGAAGTCCCCACAAACCCAGATGAATTTACACCCTCATAAGGAAATTCCGGCGTTACCGGGTGATTTGCTGTTGCCGGCCAGCCCTCAACACCGGCGCTGCCGTTCCGGAACCTGAGAATCAGGCCTTTTTGGTCAGCAGCCAGCGGCTGACATTGCGCACGCTCTTGCCAATCAGGCGCGCACCGCGCTCGAGCCAGGTCTTGCGGTCGCGGGCGAGCGCCCGCATTTCGGTTTCGGTGAGCAGTTCCGGTGCGTGGCTCTTCTTGAGGCGCGCCACCGCGGTGCGATCGGCCTCGCAGAATTTCGCGTACATCCAGCGGCTCGCCGGGTTCCACGGACGGCCGCGGCGGAAATGCGCGGCGAAGTCCACCACGTGCGGTTCGCCGTCGGCGCCCACCAGGATATTGCCGGTGCTGCGCAGATCGCAATGCGCCACGCCGGCCTCATGCAGACGATCCACCAGCCGGTAAAACTGCTCGAAGAATTGCGGCGTGAATCCGCCGGCCGGCACTTCGCGCGCGCTGGTCCCGGGGAAATACTCCAGCAACAAGGCGTCGCGACCCACCCGGCGCAACAGGCGCGGCACGCCGCGCACGCCGCGCAGCTGTTCGAGGGCGCGCGCCTCGCGTCGCGCCGAAAGCGGACCCACCCGGCGCCGGAACCAGGGATCGGAGCGGCCGTAATCCTTGAGCACCGCCTCTTCATTGCCGAAGCGGATCAACAGTACGTCCGGGCGCGACCCGCCGCCCTGGCGGAAGGTTTTGACCACATGGACGCGCAATTCCTCCAGAGCGAGATTTTCGAGGGCGGGCATGCGCGCATGATAGCAAACCGGGCCGGCGGGCCGTGAATCAGCATCACACCAGCCGCCTGATCCGGAACGGGATTTTTCCCCTGTCAACGGCCCGGGGGCCGGCGCGTTAAAACCGGAAGCAACGCCGGGGGCCATGCCCGGGATGTCCGGACTGAAGCTCTTGCGTTACCGTCAACCAACCCGATCGAGGGAGACAACACCATGCTGAAACTGAAACATGCCACCCTGGGGGCGCTGCTCGCACTCACCGCCATTCCCGCCGTTTACGCCGCGGATCCCGTCAGCCCGGGTGAACTGCGCGATGACCGCCGGGAAATCGTGCAGGATCGCCAGGAGATCCGCGGTGACAAGCGCGAAATCCGCCAGGACGTGCGCGAACGCAACCAGGACCGGCGCGAGCTGCGCCGCGAAGTTCGCGAAGGCGACCAGGAAGGCGCGCGCGAGGCGCGACGCGAGCTGCGGCAGGACAATCGCGAGCTGCGCGGTGACCACCGCGAACTGCGCCAGGACCGGCGGGAACTGCACCGCGACAAGCGCGAACTGCGGCAGGATCGTCGCCAGGCGCAGCGGGGCAGACGTTCATAAATCTCACGGCATGACAAAAACGGGACCTTTGGTCCCGTTTTTGTTGCATCACTCTCTAGCGCGCCACCAGCGTCCCGCGGTACATGCGCATCTGGCAGGTAAATTCATACTCACCCGCCTGCGGCGGCGTCACCACCACTTCCAGCGGCTTGCCCAGCGGCAGGTCGGCACTGACGCCGAGATCGTCAAACAGCGCTTTCTCCGCGCACGGGCTGGCGTCCTTGCGCAGGAAACGCAGCGTCACCGGTTTCCCCGCCGGCACCTCGATGCGCGCCGGCGTGTACACGCCGCCGTCCACGAGGATCTCGATCGGTCCGGCGCCGGCTGCGCGCTGCGCCCGCGGCCGCGACAACCAGAACCACCACACGATCGCGGCCATCACGGCGATACCTGCCAGGTTGATTATCCAGACATTCATGACGACTCCCTCCCGGATTTGAACCATCTCAGACGATTGGCGTTGCTCACCACCGTTACCGAGGACATGGCCATGGCCGCGCCGGCGATGATCGGGTTGAGCAGCAGGCCGGTGAACGGATACAGCACGCCGGCGGCCACCGGGATGCCGAGCACGTTGTAGATGAACGCGCCGAACAGGTTCTCCTTGATGTTGCGCACCGTGGCGCGCGAGATCGCGATGGCGTCGGCCACGCCGTGCAGCGAGCCGCGCATGAGGGCGACGTCGGCCGACTCGATGGCGATGTCGGTGCCGGTGCCGATGGCGAAGCCGACGTCGGCCCGCGCCAGCGCCGGGGCGTCGTTGATGCCGTCGCCGACCATGCCGACGATGCCGCCGCGGCTCTGCAGGGCCTCGACCTGGTCGGCCTTGTCGCCCGGCAGCACCTCGGCCAGCACCTCGTCCACGCCGACCTCGCGCGCCACGGCCTCGGCGGTGGCGCGGTTGTCGCCGGTGATCATCGCCACCTTGATGCCGCTGGCGTGCAAGCGCGCGATCGCCGCCTTGGAGTCCGGCTTGATCGGGTCGGCCACCGCCACGATGCCGGCGGCCGCGCCGTCCACCGCGAGGAACATCGGCGTCTGCGCGCGTGCCGCGAGTTCCTGCGCGCGTTCCGGCAGGCTCCCGAGATCAATATTATGTTGCTTCATCAGGCGCGCGTTACCGAACAGGATCTTCCTGCCGTCCAGCGTCGCCGACACGCCATGGCCGGCAATGGCCTGAAAATCGCTCGCCGCAACCAGCTGGAGCTGTTTCTCCTTCGCCGCCGTCACGATGGCCTCGGCCAGCGGATGCTCCGAACCGGTTTCGATGCTCGCCGCGGTCATAAGCAATTTCGTCTCGTCCCAGCCCGGCGCGGGCAGCAGCGCGGTTACCGCCGGCCGGCCTTCGGTGATGGTGCCGGTCTTGTCGAGCACCACGGTGGTGAGCTTGCCCGCCTGTTGCAACGCCTCGCCGTTGCGGATGAGGATGCCGTACTCGGCGGCCTTGCCCACGCCAACCATGATCGAGATCGGCGTGGCCAGCCCGAGCGCGCAGGGGCAGGCGATAATGAGCACCGTCATGGTCGCCACCAGCATGTAGGACAGCTTCGGATCGGGCCCGAAGTTGTACCAGGCAAGGAACGTGATCACCGCGATAATGAGAACCGCCGGCACGAACACGGCGGAAATTTTGTCGGCCAGCCGCCCGATGGCGGGCTTGCTCGCCTGCGCGCGGCGCACCATTTCGATGATCCGCGCCAGCGCGGTGTCGGCGCCGATGTGCTTGGCCTGAAACAGGAAGCTGCCGCTCTTGTTGAGCGTGCCGCCGGTGACCGTGTCGCCGGTCTTCTTCTCCACCGGCATCGGCTCGCCGGTGAGCATGGACTCGTCCACGCTCGAATGGCCCTCGATGATCGCTCCGTCCACCGGGATTTTCTCGCCCGGCCGCACGCGGATGGTTTCGTCCAGTCCGACCTCGGAAATCGGGATATCCAATTCCTTGCCATCGCGGATCACGCGCGCCGTCTTCGGTTGCAGCCCGATCAGGCGCTTGATCGCCTCCGAGGTCTTGCCGCGGGCGCGCATCTCCAGCGCCTGCCCCAGATTGATCAGCGCGATGATGATGGCCGCGGCCTCGAAATAAGCGTGGCGCGCGAGACTGGGAACGAGATCCGGGAACAGCAGCACCAGCATGGAATAGAGCCAGGCGGCGCCGGTGCCAAGCGCGATCAGCGTGTCCATGTTGGCGTTGTGAGCGCGGAAGGATTTCCACGCGCCGCGGAAGAAATGTCCGCCGGCGTAGATCAGCACCCACAGCGTGACCGCGCCGACCACGAACCAGAAGACGCGCCCGGACGGCATGTCCATCATCGGCATCACGCCGAGCAGTTCGGCCGCCATGAGCGGCAGGCCGATGGCGAAGGCGGCGATGAACTTGCGCAGCAGCGACCGGTAATGCGCCAGCTCCGCGGCCTCCTTCTCCGATTCGTCCTCGGCCCCGCGCAACTCGGCGGCGGCGTAGCCCGAGGCCGTGACCGCGGCCACCAGCGCCTTCGCATCGACGCTGCCGTGCACCGTCGCCGTGTGCTCGGCGAAGTTGACCGCGGCCTCGGTCACGCCCGGCACGTTCTTCAGGGCATTCTCGACCGTGGCCACGCAACCGGCGCAACTCATGCCGGAGATGGACAGGCGCGTGGTGGTCGCTTCCGGGGCGGCCGCGCCCATGGCCGGGCTCCCGGGCAACACCGCGTCAGCCTTCATTGACTTGCGCGGGATAGCCCGCCTCGGTCAGGGCCTTGACCACGGCCTGAGGATCGACATCGCCCCTGACCATGCCGGTGGCGCTCTTGAGATCGAACTCGCAGGCCTGGTAACCGGGCAACTTCGACACCGCCTCGGTGGCCTTGGCCACGCAACCGCCGCACTTCATGCCTTTCACGCTGAATCGGGTTTCGCTGACTGCCATAAACACCTCCTGGTTGAATTCAGACCCAACCTTAGACCTTCCAATCATAGGAAGGTCAAGCACGGGCGGCCCCCCGAAACAGGCATATGGAAACAGGGGGTTAACAACCGGAGATTATTCTACCGCGTACGGCGAAGACGGGCGCCGGCGGCCGCCGGTGACCGTCCGGCTTCGTCCACCTGCATGCCGCACACCGGATCGACGGCCATGATTCCCTCCTGCCCGCATCACACGATATTGGCCACCGCGGGAGGCAGCGCGGCCTCGCCACATTTCAGCGCCACCATCTCGCGCAGCACCTTCTGTTCGGCATCGAATGCCAGGCAGGCCTGCGGGTCGAATTGCGCACCGGCCGCGCGCAGGATTTCGGCGCGCGCGGCGTCGAAACTCTGCGCCTGCCGATAGGGACGGTCGGTGGTGATGGCGTCGAGCGTATCGATCACGGCGAACAGGCGCGCGCCCCACGGGATCGCCTCGCCGCGCAAGCCCCGCGGATATCCCGTGCCATCGTAGCGCTCCTCGTGCGCCAGCACGATCTCGGCCGCCTCGCGCAGGAGCGGTACCGGCTGCAGAATGGCATGACCCTTCTCGGGGTGCGTGCGCATCACCGCCCATTCGTCATCGGTGAGCGAACCCTGCTTGAGCAGGATTGCATCGGGGATTCCGATCTTGCCGATATCATGCAACAGGGCGCCCCGGTAAATCTGCTGCAACTGCCTCGCGTCGTCCGTGAACCGGCGCGCCAGCACCAGCGTGTGACAGGCGACGCGCGTGGAATGCAGGCCGGTTTCATGTTCGCGTACATCGAGCGCCGCCATCAGCGTCTCGACCAGCGCATCCATGTTCTGTTGCGCATCCTCGCGCGCGGCCCGAAAAACGTCCTGCTTCAGATAGCATCCCTCGCAACAATAACATTCGCCTTTGCGCGCATGGGCCGCCTCGATCGGCGCGCCACACATGTGGCAGGTTTTCGTCCTTTCCCCCGCCATGACGACATGTTCCATGTTGCACCTCCTGCCGGAGTGAATCCGGCTTTGGCCGTTTATGGTCGTGCGCCCGACTGTGCTTCATCCGGTAGCGCAACAGGCCAGCAAACTGATCACGCGCTGCTCACCGCCCAGACATGAAACCGCGCCTGCCGTTTCTGCCCCACGCCCACCGCCCCTTTGTCGAGGTACAGCGCCCAGGCCCAATCCGGCTCGAACAGGCTGGTGGTGGACGACCAGCAGACATCACGCACGTCGCTGAAGGGATGTCCCGCCGGCAGTGCCGGGCTGTGGGCAGAGCAGTCCACGAGCGACTCCAGCTCATTGATGTTCGGCAACCGCCAAAATCCGCCTTGGGTCCACTTGTGATTGAAGCCAGCCACAACCGCAAGCGCCTCCGGCCAGCTGACGGGTTCGCGCGTCAGATCGGCGTGGCGCATCCAATACAAACCGGTGAGACGATCGAGCACCCTGTCACCCTGCTCCATGAAGCGCGGCCGGGGCCAGGCAACTCCGGCGCGCCGTTCACCATCCTGCCCGCTGCCGCGACAGGGGATTTCCCGGCCCTGCGCATCAAAACAAAGTTCCTGTCCGGTGGCGGGAAGCACCCGGCTTTCGCCGCGCACCGGCCACAGGAGATAAGACTGATCCTTGCCGCCGTAAAACATGCGCGCGCCTTCCATGTGCACGTACCAGGCATGGGCCGGACTGATCGCGGCGGTCGTTGACGACCAATACCAGCCTGAAAAGACATTGATAAAAGGATGATGCTCCGGCAGCGCCGGCTTTTTCGTCTGATGACTCATCAGGCTGCGCAATTCGCGCCGGTTTGGCAGGCGCCAGTCGCCGTGACCCATGGCGCCATCGCGATTCATGCCGGCGACGAAATCGAGCGCCTCCTGCCAGGTCACCGGGTACTCCGCGAGATTGGCGTCGCGCGTCCACATCAAACCCGTCAGACGGTCGAGCACGGTTTCATCCCGCACCTCGAATCGCGGTACCGGCCACGGAATGCCGGTGTGGAATTCGGCATCCTGTCCGCTGCCGGCGCAAGGGGTGTTCGCCCCGCTCTCATCGTGACAGCTGGTCTGGCCGGTGCTCAGGCAACCGGATAGAGCGGCATCATCGGTATCCACGTGAAGTATTCCTCGTTAACGGCAACGACATCCTCGACCCGGCCTCCAAACAGGTTCCGGCGCATCACAACCCGGACTGGATAAAATTCTCCGGATAATGATTCTGCCGGAATACCTTCAGCTTCTTGTGCAGTCTCCAGGTGCCGGGGCGCTGGTCGTCGAAGGGCGCGGTCGCGATCGTGTGCACGCGGGTACCTGCAATCTCCTTCATGGCAATTGTGACCCCTCGACGACTCAACGCAGATAGGCTTCGGTCACGTAACGGCGCATCATGCGGTGCGAATTGAAGTACGACGCGTTCTTGCTGATCGCGCCCTTCATCACCTTGATCCAGCCACCGGAATCCTGCGCGTATCCGTAATAGAGCGGCAGCACCACCTGTTCGAGCTTCTGGTACAGGGCGGCCCCGTCATCGCCGTTGGGCGCAGCGGCGCTATCGCCGACCGCCCAGCCGGTGATGCCCTCGATGCACCCCTCGATCCACCAGCCGTCGAGCACGCTCAGGTTCGGCACGCCGTTGAACGCCGCTTTCATCCCGCTGGTGCCGGAGGCCTCGAACGGTCGCAATGGCGTGTTGAGCCATACATCGACTCCGCTCACCATGGCGAGCGCGGTGTCGAGGTCGTAGTCGGGCAGATACGCGACAGGCACGAGCCCTTCGAGTACGCGTGCCTGGACGTGCAATTGCTCGATCAGGCGCTTGCCGCCCTCGTCGCGCGGGTGCGCCTTGCCGGCGAGTACGACCTGGAACGCGCGCTCACGCGCGATGCTCTTCAGCCGCTCGAGATCGGCGAACAGCAGGTCCGGACGCTTGTACGCGGTCATGCGCCGCGCGAACCCGAGGATCGGGAGCTTGGGGTGCAGGGTAATGCCGGTCAGCGAGCGCACCTTCTCGATGAGCACCTGCTTCGCCTGGACATGCGCGTCCCACACGGCGGCGTCGGGGATGCAGCAGTCGGCCCGCACGAGAATCTCCGGCTCGTGGCACCAGCTCGGGA
>JBFMBB010000010.1:0-32792 GCA_040755435.1 Pseudomonadota bacterium
GAGTTTTCAAGTTTGCATCCCTTGTGAATACCGTATCGGCTTGATAAGTGGCCAATGTGCAAGGGAAGGGTGGGTGACGTTAGTTTTTCGGAGTTTGCCTCGTGATACCAGACGAAGATGTCAGGCTTCTGTTCCAGAATAAACTGGCAAAACAGGCACACTATGGGGGCGACCCCGTCTCTCTCCAAATATTCAGGGGGAAATCGGCGCTACTCTGGAAAGGCCAGCACCCAGCCGGCTGCTTCCGGCACTTTACTGTATTTAACAAGTTTGGCGTCATTCCGGAATATTGTTTTGATTGCTGCAAAGTTGTAATAGAGCCGCGTACTGTAGTGGAGCTGTTCAAGCTCCTGATGGTTTTTGAGCGGCTGCAGCTGCCCGACGATAACACCCGGAAATGCATGTGCGAGACCAGAGACTTTTGCCCTGGAACATACAAGGGGCTCATATACTGCAAGGGTGTCGAGGAAGCAAAGCAGGTCTACGAGATCGTGCGACTGGCAGTGTCAGATGATATTTCGGCCGCGACCCCTGTTACCTTGAAGCGAGGTTGCTCGGAATTTGAGCGTGCTCATCCAGGATATGCCCGGATAGAACCGGGTGCGGTAATGATGGAATACAAAAAAGAGTGGAAAGCTCACGAAGATTTTGTCGACAAACATGCAGTTTTCGCGTCGACAAATGTTGGCGCCAACAGTAATACGCCCTATAACCCGGTGGAGATTTTCGCGACGCATTTTTGGCTGGGTTATGCGGCCACAATAGGCGATATGAGCTACCTTACGGTCACTGGCCGTACTGTGCCTCCCGTACCGCAACTAAAACGCCCACCATATAGATAAATTCCAGGGCACGCGACATTTCTGTCATGCTGGCGTCAAAGTGACAAAGTGTGATGTAGCGGGAGTGATTGGAAAGTCGTCACTTTCCAGTGTGACGCGGTATGGCGGAAACCACCGCTTGTCGATGCATCGAAATGATGCAACCCGTTGAAGGATATGGTGGGCGATGCAGGGTTCGAACCTGCGACCCCTGCCGTGTGAATCAATTCCTGCCAACCTACGGCAGCCTAATCCAGCTCATCGCTGCTCGCTCTAGCCTACAGAAGCATGGGTTAATCGATTTGCCTCATGTTGGTTGGAGTAGGCTGGAGTGAGCTGGAGAAGTGAGCTGGAGATTGGTGACGTTGAGTACAAAATGAGCATACCTATCCCCCACTGTGAGCAGACAACATGCCGACCATGAGTCAAATGGCTTGTAAATTCTTACGTCGCCGCGCCAAGCCAAGGAGACCCATCAGACCGAAGCCGAACAGCCACGCCGCCGCCGGTATTGGGACAGGGACAACACTGCCGTATAAATGGATCGTGAGTTGGCATTCACTACAAGATCCGACGCTGTGATAGAGAAGTTGATAAGAGTTATCGCTCAACCATTGCCATCCATTCTCGGTGCCGGATAGTGCGTTAATGTCCGCAACCAGAGGAATGATAGGATTTGTTCCCGGCGCATTGCCAAGATCCAGTATCGTCCCGCCCCAGTACATCCGCATATCTTGAAAGTTCAACGCGCCATCGACCGAATTGACGGTTACCCCGTTACCCACGGAATAGAGCCAGGAATCCTGGTTATACATGGGACGCGGGGCTGTGATCTCGCCGGTGTTCGGTTGCGCTTGGCCAATAAGGATTCCGCCATCGGTGCCAGGAGCCTGGGTCCAGCTATGAGGAACCGTGTTAGCCGGAAACAGGTTGCTGATCCAGGAGTACGTGGCATTGACCGGGTAGCTGCCTACGATGCCCGAATCAATGTAACCGTCAATGGTCAATGCGGCAATGCTAGCGGCTTGGGCGCTCGCATGCGCGAGGAACAGCAAAACAGCGCTGGCAGAGGCGATAAAGTAAGATTTTTTCATTATGAGCTCCTGGGCGTATGGATTATTTCGATGGTGATAATCAGTGTGCCTTACGTTTCCGCATGATTCCGAACAGCCCAATCAACCCAGAACCAAACAGCCAGTATGTTGTTCTGCCATATGAAGGGACGCTGTGGATTGGTAGCTTCAACTTCTGAATATCCTACAACCTGACCATTGTCGTTAATACCAGTGGCGATGCTAGTAACATCGCCGATCGCGCCCAAATTAGTAATGCTGTAATCAACAGCAGCAGTTTGAAGAGAATAAAAGAGACCAACTATTGCCAACACGGCTAATTTAAAACTAGAACAGCGTTTACCGCTTTTCATAGTCCACCCCCCTGGTGTTTTTTCTTCCATAAATTTATACGCTTCTCGATAGCGAAACGCTACAACGGGGACGGACTAAAGACCTACTCAAGCTGCCCGAATGAGCACAATATCGAGCACACTGAGGAAAATAAGGCGGATTCTGATGCGCTAAGTTCTTGAAAAGATGGTGGGCGATGCAGGGTTCGAACCTGCGACCCCTGCCGTGTGAACTCACTTAATCCAAACCACAGTCACGAAAATCAACCAGTTACGCGCCCAGGCTCCGCGCGTCCGTGACTCAGATGGTCAGAAATGGACAGGGTGGGACCGCGGTGCGTCACGTTTTGGTCACGGTGATGGCGACCATCTGGCTGCTTCCCCATGCCGCACGTATCGGGACGCCACTCATGTTCCCTTCGGGTTCACCGTCTTCCGGCGACCAGAAAATACTCATCTGCTGATTTTATTGGCGGACCGTGCTGGAATCAATTCCACGGTCAGCTGCATGACCGAATTGGAGATGAGCGACCATGGATGATGACGATACACTTGATCTTGCCGAAGCGGCCAAGTTTCTCAAAATGAATCAGGAATCTTTGCGGCAAAGAGCGAAGGCCGGGGAGATTCCCGGAGCCAAACCCGGAAAACGCTGGTGCTTTCTCAAATCGGATCTGATCGCCTACCTGCGATCCCGCTATTCAACGAAGGCCCAGGCCGTGCTATCACGTGGTCTGACGGGTGATAGGCCTCCGAAGGTGCCTGATTCGTCTGGACCCATGCCGCCTGGGTACCTAGACAGCGAATACCGAAGGTTACTCGGGCTTGATGAGCCCGCGAAAAAACGAGCTCCCCGAAAAAGGAAATAGCCGGGCACGTCGTATGGCGTGGTATAAGTAAGAGACTATTGCGCGCCACTTAAAGTGGCGCAATAATTTTATCGCGCCATATAAATGCATCTTTGCGGCGCAATACGACAAAAATAGCTTTACCTTCCGCTGGATTTTGAGCAGCTTTTAGGAAGTAGGGCGCGTTTCCCCATCAACCACTTGCATCGCTTGCCAGCGCGCCCGAACCCTATTTTTGAATTGCTGCATTTTCAATCGCACCCGGTTCCACGCTAGGCCAGTGAAGGGCTTGATAGCCAGCGCAATGGCAGAGAAAATTTATGAGCAACAATTAGAAGAATTAGAAAAAGAAAAAACTGCCCAACCCGCCAAAGATTCTAGCGCGGAAAGTGGCGGCTCGAAAAAATAGGCGGGAAGTTCTTGTCGAAAAATTCTGAGCGGTCAGTCAGATAATTGCGCGGAGTGGAGCCTGTGAACGCTTAGCTTTACAATGGCTGCCGCACGCAGTGCATATGTGTTGCTATGGAAATCTGTGGGGAGGTAGCGAATGGCGGGAGCCGTAGATAGTGTTAACAATATCGTGGTTTCGTTTGATGACCTTTGGGACATTGCAGCCGATGCTGAGGGTGTTGACGCTGAAAGCCGCAACCTCGAAACCTTGATGTATATAATTGCACGGCGTTTCAAGAACGAGCCGCAAAAGGCTGGCGCCGTTCTACTTCGCATGCAGGCGCTGGCCGGACTGTTAATAAAGGAGGGTGTACCTAGTTGGACATTACCACAACAGCCGGACGGGGCCATCCCTACACAAGAATCGGTACTTGCCGCCGCTGCGGTCCAACCGCTTATTGAAGTTGGTAATAACGTTACTTTCGAGCGTGAGCCTTTTTTGAAAAAGGTACTTGAGCTTTCTGAAACAGAGGGACATGCGTAAATAATCTGCGGCCAATGACGCGCACCACACATATTGTTCAAAGCCGACACACTGTTACATTCGACACGAACAGCGTAGACGATTCGTCTTTGATAGCCGCTGCCATAGATGCCGGTTTTGATGTGGCCTACACATCCGTTACTGAGCGAGAGTTCGACGGCACAACATTTCGTCCCGCTATTGCAGCATCTAGTCAGATCATGGAGGCGGCGGTTATTGGTGAGAGCCGTATCGGAAGCTGCGTAATTGCCAGCGACCAAGAAGAGGGGCGGCTTGAAAGGCTGGTGGAGATCATCTCGAATGGTTCATTCCAACTCGGACAAGCTGAAGGAAGGTCCCTAGGCCACGCGCGTCAATTGCGCGACGCAATGATTTTATCTGCACATATCCGCGAAGGACGGAGCATATTCGTCACTAATGATGTGAAGGGCTTCATTGCTGGCGGCAGGCGCGAACTCATCGAAAAAGAGTTTGGATCCAAAATCATGACCGGCGCAGAGTTTCGCCAATTCTGCCAATTCTCGAAATAGGCAGGTACCTTTTAGTTTTGCCATGAATCCTGAAGAGAAGCGTGTATTGCACGGCTTGTACTACCACCGAGAGATGGTGGGCGAGGCCATACCGTTTGTATCAAATGAAATTGTTTGGTTAACCCGTACAAAGCTACCGAACACACGCAACTGGCGCAAGCAAGACGGCTCATTACACAGCGCAGAAGAAAAGGCGGAAAATCATCTTGCCACCATCGGGGCCACATCCGCCAGAGCGGAGCGGTCTTTGTCCTATCTACAGCAGTCGGGCTTTATTGACTACACAATACAGGGTGGCATGTTTCGGATTTCAGTCACAGCTAAGGGTGCCGATTTAGCGAGGGAACTAGGTACACGCTGGGGCCGGTTCAATGTCATCTATAAAGAGCACAAGGAGGGCGCAGTATCGTTGCTGCTAACAGTTCTCGTGTCGTTAGTGACAGCTCTATTAACAAGTCTCCTAATTTCTAATAAATGATTTATGCCACATTCTGAAGAAATCCGCGCTTGCATGTTAAAGGTTATCGCTGACCTTGAGCCGCGCCCCGGCGAAGGTAATCTACAATCCGGGGGTGTGTTGGGAGAAACAGCAAAGCGGTTGGGGGGCCGCCTGGACCATTCCCTCCAAGAAGCGGTTCTCACAGTGTTTCATGACTTGTTTCGGACTGGTTATCTTGCATGGGGTTTCAATCTAGCAAACCCGAGCCCGCCGTTCTGCCATACTACGGAACAAGGTAGGAGGGCTCTTAGCAATCTCAGCCGCGACCCCTCAAACCCTGAAGGATACCTGAATAATCTGGCAAAGATGGCGAAGCTTAATTCTGTTGCCGATTCGTATCTTCGGGAGGGACTTGCTTGCTTTGTTCAAGACCTACCGAAAGCTGCGGCTGTAATGGTCGGCGGCGCATCAGAAAGTATTGCGCTCGAACTCAGAGACACAATCGTTCAAAAGCTTCAAGCTCTAAATCGTGCGGTTCCAAATGGAATGAACGATTGGCGCTTTAAATTAGTTCTGGATGCAATGTATTTATTCTTCGATCAGAGCTCAGGGCAAATGCCTCGTGAAATGCGTGACCCCTTTAAGTCTTATTGGCCCGCGTTCTTACAGCAAATCCGCACCGCCCGGAATGAAGCCGGACATCCATCCAGCATTGATCCGGTGACTTTCGATACCGTGCACGCTTCCTTGCTTATATTTCCTGAGCTTGCGAGGCTCACACAGCAGCTAGGCAGCTGGGTATCGCGCGACTACAAATAACTAGGATGGCGGCGCTAAGTTCAAGCTCGAAGAGAATCGGGTCAGATAGACATGTTTCTTCATACAGCCCTGCGCGATCTTGAAATAGCAGAGCGGGCCATTGATAAAATGGCGTCCGCTGAGAAGTTCGATGTTTTTTATGAAGCGTGGCAAGATTTTTTATATAGGATAGAACGCGCTTGGGGGTTTTCCGAGCGCGAATTGCACCACATGGGGGGCTTTGATGCGTGGTTTTCTCCGTACGCCGAGCTTAGAAGAAAAGACCCACTGCTGCGCTTTTTGCGACAAGCCCGTCACGCCGAAACGCACGCTGTATCGGCTACGCTGGATAAGCCGATAGAGCTTCTTTTTCGAGACAAGTTTGGTAGGCCGTTCCGAGTTAATGATATCAAGGCTGAATTCAAAGATGGTGTACTGACCATTAACGTTGATACGCCCGACAAACTGCACGCCTATGACGTGTCTGTGGTGCCAACTAACCCAAAACTTCTTAGATTTAAGAATCGTGGAGAATGGTATAACCCGCCTAAAAGCCACCTTGGTAACAGAACAGAGGACCTGCACCCTATTATTGCCGCAAAGCTTGGGTTAGATTTTTATCGAACTTTTGTTAAAGAAGGCATAGCTAAATTTGACAGAACTAAGAGAGCCCCAACACGTGGTATCTAGTAGCTTCAATAAGCTCCTGGGATTGAAGCCCATGTGCGCATATGGCTTCGGCGTGCTTGCCGAATGGTCGAGCGCATCGCGCGCCCGCGTCTGGTAAGCGGCGGTGACGTTTTTGCTACAGTGAAATTTCGGGGCCAAAATGAAAAATGGGCCACATTGCTGTAGCTCCTTGATTGGGTTGGTACCGAGGGTCGGAATGGAACCGACACGGTGTTGCCACCACCAGATTTTGAGTGGCCTTTAGGAAGTAGGGCGCGTTGACGATCAACCACTTGCATCGCTTGCCCGCGCCCGAACCCTATTTGAATCTCCGCATCTTCCAATCGCGCCCGGTTCCGCGCTGGCACAAATCTGGCACACGTCGGTATGCTTCTCGTAGCAACGTTTCGTCATCGAGATACCGGCGACGGATCTTCATCACGCTCAAAAACTCCACCACGCGGTCGTGGAGGCTTTCATGCATTGCGGCGTGGCCGGAATTGGTCGTGATCCCATTGCGGAGTGGGAAACAAGATTCAGTCTTCGCTGTGGTCTGAATTCACACCGGTCTCAGGCGAAGCGTATTCGCGAGTCCGGTCTGTAACGAGATGAAGTTTTCCCTGGCCGCGGGACGCAAGGCGGGTCTTGAGGTCATGCACCCGGGGCTCGGCGCCGGGCGTGAACAAAGCTTCGAGCAGCTCGCGCTCCAGATCTGCGCGCCCACCTTGGATGATGTCACGGTGTTTCATGGCTCTGGAGCAAGCCTACCCCAACTTGCTGCGAACGCAATAGTTGCTCGAGAGCTGTCTGTCGTGTCCGGACGTCCTACGCGATCCTGAAGCCTGATGACATCAGTGGTTTCAGGGGCGATTTCCGAGCGGGCAACAAGGCGCGCCGCGCCGACGCAGATTGAGAATTCCGGGAAGACAGGCTTTACATCGTTTGCCGGTTTGACAACCTTGTCAATGCTGGGCTATGGTCGTCCACCATGAAATGGATTGCCAGAATCCTGCTGGTCTTTGTTCTGTTCACCTCGGTCGCTACCGCGTGGGACAGCGACAATTGCGGGCAGGACCTCGTATTCGATTCGGCCGGCGCCACGCAGAGCCACGACAACGGATCGTCGTCCGGCAATTTCAATGATCTTTGCGGCCATTGCGGTCATATGGGGTCCCATCTGCTCGGTTATGTCGCGAGCACCCCATTCGCCGTTTTCTGCGCCGACCGTACGTGGCAGGATCGCTCCGCGACCGTTTCTCCCAAACCCTCCTTAAACCCGCTTTTCCGTCCTCCCCGTAACTCCTTCGCCGTCTGAGTATTGAACCCGGTCATCCGCCGCGGCCCTTGCCGCGCGGGCTGTCATCCGGAAGCAATCTGTTGAGCGCGAGGAGTTGTCATGGGGTTCCATGCCTTTTTTTTGACGCGGTTTCCAGGCCTGCCGCTGGAAAAACTGCGAACGTTTTTTCACAAACCGGTTGTCACCAAAATCTCCCGGCGGTTGCTGGCGGGTCCCTTGCTGATGTTTTTACCGGTGGTGGCCATGGCGCAGACCGGCGCCTGGACCCTGGAATCCGCCATTCAGCGCGCCGTGGAAGTCGCCCCCGAAATGGGCGCCGCCGAGGCCGAGGTGCAGGCGCGCGCGGGCGAACTGATCCAGGCGGGAAGCTTTCCCAATCCCAGTATTGATTTGCGCGCGGATGACCGGCTCGGCCAGGAGGACGGTCGCGGCGGCACGGACTTCACGCAACTGGCGCTTTCCCAGCCGCTGCCGTTGCGGCGCGTGGCGCGTGAGCGCGCGGTGGCCGAGTCCCGGCTCGCCGGCGCCGAAGAGAACCGCCGCCTGCGGCGGCTGGAGCTGGAGCGCACAACCGCGCAGGCGTTTCATGAGCTGCAACTGGCGCAAGCCAAGCTCGATGTCGCGCAGGCACGGCTGAAGGAAACCGAAAGCTATCCCGGCGGCGCCAACGGTAGGCGCGACCGGCTGGTGCGTTATCTCGCGCCGCTGGAACGCGCCCGCCTGGCCATCTTGCGCGAGGAGACGAACCAGGCCGTCATCGCCGCCGAACGCGAGCGCGAGCAGGCGTTGATCGCGTTCCGCGCGCGGCTCGGGTTGCCGGCGGATGCCGTGGTCGAGACCACGCCGTTCGCCGAACCACCCGCGCCGCCGGTGCTCGATGCGCTGGAGAAAAGTCTCGAAACTCATCCGTTACTCGCCGCCGCGCGCAAGGAATACGAAGCCGCCGAGGCCAACATCGCGGCGGCGCAGTCGCAGCGTTTCGCCGATCCGGCGTTGAACCTGTTCCGCGAGCGCGACGTCCTCGCTGGCGCCCGGCGCAACGTCAGCGGCGTGGGGCTGAGCGTGCAGATACCGTTGTGGAACACTAATCCCGGCATCGTGGACAAGGCCAGGGCCGAGGCTCTGGGTGCGCGCACCGACTATGAGATCGCCGCGCGCGAGGCGCGCGTGCGCCTGGACCAGGCGTACACCGAACTTACGCGCGCGCTGGTGCAGGTGCAGCGCCTGCGTGCGAGCCTGCTCGAACCGGCGCAGCGGTTGAACGATTTGACGCGCCGGAGCTTCGCCGCGGGCGAGGCGAGCGTGCTGGTGCTCATCGACGCCGCCAACAGCTATTTTGACGCCCAGGGGCGTTACGTGGAGTTGCTGGCGCGGGCGCAGGCGGCGCAGGCCGAGCTGCGGCTCGCCGCCGGGCAATCGCTGCTGGGACAGGAGACGCAGCCATGATTACCGCGCTGATCCGGTTTTCACTGATCCAGCGACTGATGATGCTGCTGTTCGCCGTGGCGCTCACCGCCGGCGGGCTGTGGGCCTTCAAAGCGCTGCCCATTGACGCCTTCCCCGACATCTCGCCACCGCAGGTGCAGGTGATCGTCAAGGCCCCGGGGTTGGCGCCGACTGAGGTCGAGTCGCGCATCACCTTCCCGATCGAGATGGAAATGCAGGGCATCCCGAACCAGAAGATCCTGCGCTCGACCACCAAGTACGCCTTGAGCAACATCGTCATCGACTTCGAGGACGGCACCGACATCTACTGGGCGCGCCAGCAGGTGAGCGAGCGCCTGACCCAGGCGCGCGAGGCGCTGCCCGCGGGTGCCGAGGTAGTGCTCGCTCCGATCTCCACGCCCTTGAGCGATATTTTCATGTACCGCGTCAAGGGCGAAGGCTACAGCCACAGCGAGCTGCGCACGATCCAGGACTGGACCATACGCCTGCGGCTGCGCACCGTGGACGGGGTGGCCGACGTCAACTCGCTCGGCGGCTTCGTGCGCGCCTTCGTGGTGCTGCCCGACCCGCGCCGGCTCGCGGCGCAGGGTCTCTCCATCGACGATCTCAAGCATGCCATCGAGCGTAACAACCGCAACGCCGGCGGCGACCGCATCAACCGCGAGAACAGCATGCTGCTGGTGCGCACGCTGGGACAGTTGCGCGACGCCGACGACATCCGCCGCATCACCGTGGTAACGCGCAGCGGCACGCCGGTGCGCGCCAACGACGTGGCCAGCGTGCGCGAGGGATCGCTGGTGCGCTACGGCGGGGTGACCGCCGATGGCGAGGGCGACGTCGTCACGGGGCTGGTGCTGCTGCGCGTCGGCGCCAACAGCCGCACGGTGGTCGAGGCCGTCAAACAGGAGCTCGCGCGCCTGGCGCCGACACTCCCCAAAGGCGTCACCATCGAGCCGTTCTACGACCGCGCCGATCTCATCAATGCCGCCGTGCTCACGGTGGAGAAGGCGCTGGGCGAGGCGGTGGTGCTAGTGGTGCTGGTGCTGATCGTGCTGCTCGGCAACCTGCGCGCGGCGCTGACCGTGGCGCTGATCCTTCCGTTGTCGGTGCTGTTTACCTTCATTATGATGAATTTCTTCGGCGTGACGGCCAATCTCATGTCGCTCGGGGGGCTGGCGATCGCCATCGGCATCCTGGTGGACGCGGCGGTCGTGGTGGTGGAGAACATCCACACCCAGCTGGCGCACGCGCCCAAGGGCGTGAGCCGGCTGCACCTGGTGTTCCGTGCCGTGACCGAGGTCGCCACCCCGGTGCTGTCCGGCATCCTCATCATCGCCATCGTGTTCCTGCCGCTGTTCTCGCTGACCGGCCTCGAGGGGCGACTGTTCACGCCGCTCGCGCTCACCATCGTGTTCGCGCTGCTGGGCTCGTTGCTGCTGTCGTTGACGGTGATACCTGTGCTCGCGAGTTTCCTCATGCGCGCCGGCGGGTCGCACAAGGAGGATCGCGTGCTCGCGGTCATCAAGCGCGCGTATCTGCCGGCGATGCGCTGGGCGCTGGCCCATCGCCAGACCGCGGTCGGCGGCGCGTTGGTCGCGCTCGTCGCGGCCGTGGCCCTGTTCCCCTTCATCGGCAAGGAGTTCATGCCGGTGATGGACGAGGGCCAGACCGTGGTCAACCTGGAGAAGGCCTCGGACATCTCGCTCGAGGCCTCGCTCGCGCTGGACGCGCCGGTCCAGAAGGCGGTGCTCGAAATCCCGGAGGTGACCGGCATGATCTGCCGCAGCGGCGCGGACGAGCTGCGCCTCGACCCGATGGGCTTCTACCAGACCGACTGCTTCCTGCGGACCAAGCCGCGCGAGGAATGGGGCTACGGGCTCGAAACACTACATGAAAAGCTGCGCGCAAAACTTGAGCCCTTCGAGAAAGACGAAGTCGAGCACGGTTTCAGCCAGCCGATCGACATGCGCGTCTCGGAGATGCTGTCCGGCGTGCGCGCCGACGTGGCCATCAAGCTGTTCGGCGACGATTTCGCGGTGCTGGAAGAAAAAGCCGGGCAGATCGAGGAGATCGTCCAGCGCACACCGGGCGCGAGCGACGTGTTTCGCGCGCGCCTCTCCGGCCAGGGTTACCTCACGGTGGACATCAAGTCGGAGCAGCTGGCGCGCTACGGCCTCAACAACGAGGACGTGAACGACGTCGTGGAAACAGCGGTCGGCGGCAAGGTCGTCACCGAGGTGATCGAAGGCAACCGCCGCTTCGGCGTGCTATTGCGCTATCCCGAGCCGGCGCGCACCGCGCCCGCGGACATCGAGCGGCTGCTCATCAAGACCGTGGGCGGCGCCATGGTGCCGCTCGGCATGGTCGCGAAGGTCAGCGAGGTGGACGGCCCGGTGCTGATCCAGCGCGAGCTGGCGCGGCGTTACGTGGCGACGCGCACCAACGTCGAGGGGCGCGACGTGGTCAGCTTCGTCGAAGACCTCAAGGCGGCGATCGAACGCGAGGTGAAACTGCCGCAGGGCTATTACATCGATTACGGCGGCCAATTCGAGAACCAGCAGCGTGCCGCCGCGCGCCTGGGAGTCGTCGTGCCGGTGGCGATCGCGCTCATCTTCTTCATGCTGTTTTCCACGTTCCGCTCGGTGCGCCAGGCGGGGCTCATCATTCTTAACATTCCGTTCGCCCTGATCGGCGGGGTGGTGAGCCTGTTCGCCTCCGGGCTTTACCTCTCGGTGCCGGCGTCGGTCGGTTTCATCACGCTGTTCGGCGTGGCGGTGCTCAATGGCGTGGTTATGGTCGCCTACTTCAATCAATTGCGCGAGGCCGGGCGTACGGTGCTGCAAGCAGTACAGGAGGGTGCGGAACGGCGGCTGCGGCCGGTGCTGATGACAGCGCTCATCGCGAGTTTCGGTCTCGTACCGATGTTGCTCGCGACCGGCCCCGGTTCCGAGTTGCAACGACCGCTCGCCGTGGTCGTGATCGGCGGACTCGTGACTTCCACACTGCTCACTCTTGTACTGCTGCCGACACTCTATGCCTGGCTGGAAGGCCGTGCCGAGCGCAAGCTGAAACGGGTCAAAGGAGAATCGCCATGAAGAAACTGACGCTGATCGTGCACGCCGACGTCGAACAGGCGTTGGCCGACGTCCTGCGCGGCATGGACGAGGTGACGGGCTTCACGTTCACGCGCGTGGAGGGCCACGGCGCCCAGGACAGCCGCGATCCGTCGCTGTCCGCGCGCGACCTCGTGGTCGGCTATACGCCGCATGTGCGCGTGGACATCGTGCTGGACGATCAGGACGTGGACAGCGTGCTGGCGGCGCTGGAGCGAAGCCACTGCGGCATGACGGGGCGCTGCCTTTATTGGGTGACCAAAGTGGAACGGCACGGGCGCTTGTAACCTCACCAATGTAGCCATAAAGGAGTCGCGACACCCATGACAGCAAGCTCCGATGACCACGGTTTTGAAGGCCCTTGGTGGCTCTATCCCCCGCTGCGCAACGCGCTGCTCGCCGGCCTGATTGCCGCCGTGGGTTTCACGCTGGCGCATCTCGGCTTTCTTCCGGAACGTATCGAGAACATTTTTTACTGGCTCGCGATCCCGCTCGGCGGCTGGCACTGGACGCGCGAGGGCATCGAGAAACTGATCGAAGACAAAGAAGTCGGCATCGAGATACTGATGATCGCCGCCACCGCCGGCTCCGGAATTCTGGGCCTGTGGGACGAGGCCGCGGCGCTGGTGTTTCTCTATGGCGCGGCCGAGGGCACGGAGGAGTACACCTACGCGCGCACGCGCGCCAGTATCCGCGCGCTGCTCGATCTCGCGCCGAAGGAAGCGCATGTCCTGCGTGACGGCAAAGAGAGCACGGTCCCGGCCGAGAGCCTCAAGCTCGGCGATACCTTTATCGTGCGCCCCGGCGAGGCGCTGCCCACCGACGGCGTCATCCGCTCGGGAGATTCCAGTCTCGATGAATCCCCCGTCACCGGCGAATCCATTCCCGTGGACAAGGGGCCGGGCATGAAGGTGTTCGCGGCCAGCATCAACAAGCAGGGCGCGCTCGAAATCGAGGTCACGACGGCATTCGCCGACAACACGCTCTCGAAGATCATTCATCTGGTCGAGGAAGCACAGGAAAGAAAAGGCAAGGCCCAGCAATGGATCGAACGCTTCGGCCGGCGTTATACCCCGGCGGTGCTCGCGGGCTCGGTGTTGCTGCTCGTGGTGCCGTGGTTGATGAATCTGCCGCTCGCCGAGTGGTCGGCGCGTGCGGTGTTATTGCTCGTCGCTGCCGCGCCCTGCGCGCTTATCATGTCCACACCCGTGGCCATGGCCGCCGGCATCGGTTCGGCCGGCAAGCGCGGCATCCTCATCAAGGGCGGTGCGCACTTGGAACATCTCGGCGTCATCCGCGCGGTCGCCTTCGACAAGACCGGCACGCTCACGCACGGTGAGCCGGTCGTCACCGACATTGCCGCGCTGAAGGGTTCGGAGCCGGAACTGCTCGCTGTGGCCGCGGCACTCGAGCATTTCTCGGAGCATCCGCTGGCGCGCGCCATCGTCGAGGAGGCACGGAAACGGGGGATTGCTCCGCCGCCCGCCGAGGCATTCGAGGCTCTCACCGGCGCCGGCGTTAAAGCGCGGGTCGGCGACAGGCCGTGGCACATCGGCAATCCCGACCTGTTCGAGCGGTTGGGCGCCGATTTGGCAATCGCGCGCGAGCGCATCGGCGCGCTCCAGGAACAGGGCAAGACCGTGGTGTTGATCGGGAACGAAAACGGCGTGCACGGGCTGATCGCACTGCAGGACCGCCTGCGCGCGGACGCCAAAGCGACCGTCGCGGCGCTGCACGCGCTCGGAATTCGCACCGCCATGCTCACCGGCGACAATGCGCGCACGGCGCACGCGGTGGCGCGCCTGCTCGGCATTGACGACGTGCGCGCCGGGCTCAAGCCCGATGAGAAGGTCGCCGCGGTGCAGCAATTGCAGAAACAGTACGGCGCGGTGCTCATGGTGGGTGACGGTGTCAACGACGCCCCGGCGCTCGCCGCCGCCACCTGCGGGATGGCGATGGGCGCGGCCGGCACGGATGCGGCGATCGAGGCGGCGGACATCGCGCTCATGGCCGACGATCTCGCCAAGGTGACTGAGGCGCTGCACCTGGGGCGGAAAGCACGGCGCGTGAGCGCGCAGAACATCGTGTTCTCGATCCTGATCCTCGCGGTCATGATCCCGCTCGCCCTCGGCGGATTCCTGAGCGTGGCGCTGACGGTGCTGGTGCACGAGGCGAGCGAATTGCTGGCGGTGGTCAACGGATTGCGGGCGGGACGGGGATCGACAAGCCATGCATAGATCAACGACATCAGATGGAAGAGAGCGCCAGATTTGGTGGAACTTCCGCCCATAGTGGCGACCAAAAAGGTGAAAAATGAAGGCCGTGAAACATGAGCAATCGAACAGTTCCAATTGAAAACATAATCGAGGAAATTCCATGGACACGAAGTACGGATTCGGCAAGACCGTCAAGCTAGGTTTCGACACCGCTGTTGAACGCGTGACACAGGAGTTACAGAAGGAAGGTTTCGGCGTGTTGACCGACATCGATGTCGCCGCGACGCTCAAGAAAAAGCTCAACCAGGAGATGCCGCCTTACCGTATTCTCGGCGCCTGCAACCCGCCGCTCGCGCACCGCGCGCTCGCGGCTGAACCTTCCATCGGGCTGCTGTTGCCGTGCAACGTCGTGGTGCGTCAGGACGAGACCGGCGCGGTCTTAGTCGAGATCATGGACCCGAACGCGGTGCTCGATCTCGTGGACAAGCCGGCCATCGCGGAACTCGCACGCGAGGTGCGGCAGAAGCTGGAGCGGGTGCTGCGGGCGGTTTAGAACCGGTCCATCGCTGCACTTGTGAATTTGACCAGAATCAAAGTTTGGCGCGAGGCTTTACGGTAGTTTTTCAACATGTTTCGCACCATCACATGGTTCCTCATCGTATCGCTGTTCATGCTGAACATGGCATGGGCGATTGATAATTGTGCGTTCAGCGATCCTTCGGACTCCGGCGCCGGCATGACACAACCGTTCGATCCGGCGCCCGAAGACTCCACCAGCACCCTCCCGGCCTGCGGCCAATGGTGTCCCGGATGGGTCAGCCTTGTGACATTGCCTGCTTCCCCAGTTCTGCTGCCAAGCCTCCTGCCCACCTTCGAGGGCGGGTTTGGCGCGGACCCGTACGTCTTCCTGCCGGCGCCACCGCCGATCCATCCTCCCATCGCCTGATCCCGTGAATCCGCGCGGGCATCCGCTCGCGCCGTCCAAGCACTCGCACGGCTTTTGCTGCCCGGGCGAGTTCCAAGACTGTGAGATATCCGGCGCGTGCCGCGAACCGCGCGGCCGCCCGGTCATTCCAAGGAGAAGGTCATGATCCGCATATTATTTCTTGTCTGTGCCGCGCTCTTGTCGGCAACGAGTTTGGCCGCGACGAACGTCGATGGCGAAACCAACCCCGAGTACGACGGCAAGCTGTCGGACCCCCGGCTTGCCGTGCCACCGGCGTTCAGCGCGAAGACCGAGCCGGAGATCGCGCTGTGCGACTACCCGCTGGGCGTCATCACGAAACAGGTGGCGTTTTCGCGCCACGGCGCGCCGCACAAGATAGTCACGTTGGCAAACAGCAAGGAGGGTTGGGTCTACGAGATTCCGCACGCGCGCGGACGCAATACCTATACGCTGGAGTTCGACGACGGTGTGGTGATCGACGTCATCTACGAAGACGACGACGGCCTGGGCACGGGCACCGGTGTCACGGCCACCGAGATGCAGGCGCACAAGGCGCAGCCGGTCGCGCCCGTACCGATGCCGTGAAATCGGTGGAGCAAGAGCTGTATCGATGGCCGGCTCTTGCTCCAGCGTCGCGCTACGCAGACGGCGAAACGAGTAATGGGTTTTTCGAAGGAGGTGAAACGATGATGGACTATGGCATGGGTTGGGGTATGGGGTGGGGCTGGCTCGGCATGACGCTGTTCTGGTTGATTCCGCTGCTGGTCGTGATCGTGCTGGCCGCGGCGGCGGTCAAGTATCTGTTCTCGGGCAGCGCGCGATCCACTACCGGATCGCACGAGGACCGGAACCGGGCGCTCGAAGTGCTGGAGGAAAGATATGCCCGCGGCGAGATCAACCGTGAGGAGTACCTTCAGAAACGTGACGATTTGAAGCGGCGCTGAGACGCCGCAGGAAAGGAAGGGAGCAAACTGTGCAATCGCAGATTCATTGAAAGGAGACTGACATGATTCGCAAGAAACCAATTGTTCAAGCGCTTACCGCGCTCGCATTGCTGACCGCCACCGCCGCGCTTCCGGCCGCCGACCCGCAGCAACCGGCCGGCGGATACGGGCCGGGTTACGGTATGCACCCCGGCATGATGGGCGGCTATGGCATGGGCCAGGGAATGATGGGACCCGGCATGATGATGGGACCTGGTATGGGCATGGGACCCGGCATGATGGGAATGATGGACGATGGGTGCTCGGGCGGTGGGATGGGCATGATGGGCCCGGGAATGGGCATGGGGATGATGGGAATGGGGCCGGGCATGATGATGGGTCCCGGAATGATGGGCGGCTATGGCCCCGGAGGCACGCTCGGTTTCAACGAGTCGCAGCAGAAGCGAATCACGCAGATCCAGGACGAGCTGCGCAAGAAGCACTGGAACCTCATGGGTAAGATGAACGACGAACGCGTGAAACTGCGCGATGTGTACGCCTCGGGCAAACGTGACCCGGCCGCGATCGGTCAGCAACAACAACGCATATACGACCTGCGGCGCCAGATGCTGGAGTCCTCGGTCGAGGCGCAAAACCGCATCGAGGCGGTGCTGACTTCCGAGCAGAAGGAGCAGCTGCGCGGTTACTACGGTCAGGGCTGGATGATGTGGTAGCGGGTGGGATGTGACGGGCGCGAAGCTGGTCGTTTGGTTATGTGATTGGCTGAAGCCACGGCGTTATTGCATCTCGTTGCGCCGTGAAATGGAGAGTGGGTCGGTCTCGTCGTGCGGATGCACCCGGTTGCGTCCGCCATCCTTGGCGGCGTAACAGGCCATGTCGGCCGCGCTCAGGACTTCCGTCAAGTCGGCGTTCGCCCGGTCCACTGCGACCAGGCCGATGCTGGCGCCGATGTCGAACGGCCGGCCGCGCCAGGCGAAGCGGAAGCCCTTGATGGCATGCAGCAGGTTGTCGGCGATGTGCCGCGCCTGTTCGAGCGGACAGCTTTCAAGCAGGACGCCGAATTCGTCGCCTCCCAGCCGTGCCACCGTGTCGTTGTCGCGCACCTTCGCCGCCAGCAGTCCGCCGAGTTGCCGCAGCAACTCGTCCCCGGCGGCGTGACCGCAGCTGTCGTTCACGATTTTGAACTGGTCGAGGTCGATATAGAGGACGGCATGTGTCAGCCCGCGTTCGCGGGTATCCGCGAGCGCCTGTTCCACGCGATGTTCGAATTCGTGGCGGTTGACCAGCCCCGTCAGAAGATCGTGGGTTGCCTGCCATGAGAGCTGGGAGGCGAGCCGGCGCTCCTCGGTGACGTCATGAAACACATGGATCTCGCCCATTACCGTGCCGCCCTGGTCGCGGATGGGTGAGACGGATTTGTCGATGGATATCTGGGTGCCGCCGCGGCGCGTAAGCAGCACCTGTTGTTTCTTGTCGGTGACAGTCTCATCCGTGGCGTTACTCACGGTTGTCCGGCTTTTCACCGAGTGAGATGGGGCGTCTCGCGTCAGGCGCAGAGCACGCTTGATCGGTTGCCCCATTACTTCCGCCGTGTGCCAGCCGGTCAGGTGTTCGGCTACCGGATTCATGTATTCGATGCAACCTTGGACATCAGTGGTGATTACGGCATCGGCAATGGAGTGTAGCGTCACTTGGGCGCGCACTTTCTCCCGGAACAGAGCGTGCGCGCTGTCACGCAGGCGGTAAAAAATATAGGCGGTGTAGATAAGCAGGAGCACGGAGAACAGGTACAGCAAGATGCGATAATTATTGGCTTCGCGCATGGACTGTTCATGCTCGGTCGCATAGGCCTGATACAGCTCATCGGCCTGCCGCGCGCTCGGTAACGCGAGAATTTGCGCCAGCTGCGCTTCCACCCTGTCGGCGTATTCCAGAATGATTTCGGTGTGTCGAACGGCGTGTTCCACGCCGGGGCGCAGCGCCGGCGTCCCGGCGTAGTCGCGCACGGCGTTCACGCACATTTCAGCGGCTTCGCGCCGTTCCGGATCGCCGCTCTGGATATATTGCAGGATGCCGCCCAGCAGGTCGGGCCCAAGTTGCCGCAGTCCGGCCGGGAGGCGTACCTTGGTTGCGCCCATCGTTGTTTCGACGACGGAAATTTGCTGGAGCGCGAGGGGATAATAGCTCAGGGAGTTTTTAAGCACGGCGTTGTCGGACTTGAAATAGTCCACGAGCACGGCTTTTTGTTTCAAGGTTTCCGTGAGCTGCGCAAGTTTTGCGTCGATTTCCGTGGAATGGGACTCCTTCCCGTGATTCTGGTGCTGGGTTTGCCGGACCTGCTGCAGAAGCCGGTCCGATTTTCCAATGGCCTCGACCAGCGGATCGTAGTTGACGAGCAAACGGTAACGGGCGCGGATCACGTCCTGATTGAGCGTCGCGTCCACCGCCTGTAATTCACCCAGCGTGTTGACCAGACGGTTGTGCGATTCCATGTCGTGGATCTGCGTCTTGGCGAACAATATTGCCGAGAGCAGGACCAGACCCAGCCACACCATGATCGGCTTGATGAGGGAATGATTCATAGCGGCTGGCCGTCGTATTCGCCGTTCAAGGTATGCAGGAACTGGACGATGAGCTTGACCTCGCGCGGTTCGATGGGCCGCCCGAGCATGAACTTGGACATGCCCTTCACTGCGTCTTCCAGCGTCTTGATGCGACCGTCGTGTAGGTAGGGCGCGGTCAGTGCCACATTGCGCAGTCCCGGAACGCGGAACATGTGGCGGTCGCGTTCCAGGCCCGTGACGTTGTAGCGCCCGAGGTCGGCCGGCGTCAGGTCACGACGCTTGTCGAAATAATCGCCCATCACCCCGACCTTCTGGTACATGTTGCCGCCGGCGTTCACGCCCTGATGGCATGCGGTGCAGCCGTAGGCTTTGAACAGGCGATAACCTTCTTTTTCCTCCGCGGTGATCGCATTCTGATCGCCGCGCAGATAGCGGTCGAAGCGCCCGTTGGGCGTGACCAGCGAGCGCTCGAAGGTCACGAGCGCATCCTGGACGGCGGCCACGGTCAGGCCATCGGAATAGGCGGCCGAAAACGCCGAGACGTAGGAAGCATCCTGTCGCAGTCGCTGTAACACCACCTCCCAGTCGGTGCCGGTGTCCTCCATCGGTCCCCGGATATGTTCTGCGAGCGAGCCCGCGCGTCCGTCCCAGAACAGACGAAAATTGAGCATGGCGTTGAAGATGCTCGGCGTGTTGACCGGCGTGGCCATACCGCCCGGCCGGAGAGAACGGGGCTTGCCGTCGGCGCCACCCAGCTTGAGGTTGTGGCAGGTCGCGCAGGCAGT
Source organism: Pseudomonadota bacterium (assembly GCA_040755435.1). Lineage (GTDB taxonomy): Bacteria > Pseudomonadota > Gammaproteobacteria > Acidiferrobacterales > Sulfurifustaceae > Sulfuricaulis. The sequence continues at coordinate 19,756 of JBFMBB010000010.1, forward strand.
TTTCTGGTCACGCGACAGCCGCGGGTCGTGGAACAACTGCTTCCCCAGGGCGAGCTTGCGTGGATCCAATGCAGGCGGTGGCGGGAGCGGCTGAATCGGCTCGTTGCCCAGGGCCGTGCCGGCTGTTTCGGTATTTTCAACCGCCGCTGTTACTGTTGACGCAGTGATCAGGCAAAGCAGCGCGGCCAGTCCGGCAATGAATGCCGACAGGGCGTATCCAGCGTTGGTAGCCGATGTTTTTGGCTTGCTCGTTCGTCGGCAGGCAAGGTGTCCGGCGGTTCGGCCATGGCCAGCGATATGGATCGGTCGTCCTGGTTTGAAAGGCATAGAGAGTTGATCGGCTTTTCAAAAATACAGCAAAAGCCGTGCCGATTGCTTGCCCGTCGCGAATCATTCAGGTGGATTTATGTGTAACTTTAGGTACATATCGAGAGTCTGGCCTTGTTTGTTAGCCGAGTTTGCCTTAAATGTTGCCTGGTTGTGAGCAATACCGCCGGGTGTATGGGGAGCCCATCAAAAAAGACTGCATCCCGGCCAGAAAAACGAGACAGATCGGTTGGAGGAGAGTGGCATGAGCAACGCTGGATCAACCGGCCATAAATGGCTTTCCGTCTTTCCGGAACTCGCGGCGATACAAGATGATGCCTGGCTGGAAACGTTGCGCGCCGCCAGGGAAATGGTGATGCCCGCGGGCACGATCGTGATCCGGCGCGGTGACGCGTGCCAAAATTTTCTCATGATCACGCGCGGCACGGTACGCGTGTACGAAAGCTCGGAAAGTGGACGCGAGATCGCGCTTTACCGAACCGGTAGCGGCGATATCTGCATCCTGACACTGAGCAACCTTCTCGCCGGCACGGACTACGCTGCCGAAGCCGTGACCGAGGATGAAGTAGGAGTGGTCATGATCCCCATGCCTTTTTTCCAGAACGCCATGGCCCGGTCGGAAGCCTTCCGCAACTTCATCATGGCCACGCTGGCGCGCCGTTTGAGCGACGTCATGCGGGTGGTGGAGCAGGTGACCTTCCAGCGTCTCGATCTGCGGCTCGCCTGCCTGCTAGGCCAGCTCTTCGAGCGCAACAAGTCAAATGCCATCTCGATGACCCATGAAGAATTGGCGCGTGAGCTGGGCACGACGCGTGTCGTTGTCAGCCGCATGCTCAAGGAGTTCGAGAACATGGGCTGCATTCGCCTGCAACGGGGGCAGATCGAGTTGTTGTCGCCCGAGGCGCTGGCGCGATTGTCGCGCGCCGAAGGCGAGTAGCGCTACCGCGCGACGTCAGACGCGTTCGTCTGTGTCCTAAAATTCCGCAGCTTGTTTTTTTTTAAGGTCTGTTACTTTTGTAACAGACCTTACTTTTCCTTTGCTGTAAGTTGCCGCCGCTGACGACAGTCCGTCTGGGGCTTGGCCGTGGCTTCGACTGACGTTTCCAGGCACTGGAGCAGCGTAAGTCGTTAACATCATAATCTGCCACGAGGAGATCAAACCCATGATAAAGAAAGTCAGAAAATCGTTTATTGCCGGTGTTGTCCTGGCAGCCGGCCTCGCCTTCAGTGTGTCCGGCTACGCGGACATGAAGCATAAAATAATACAGCCACTCTCGGGCGTTGACACCATGCTCACCACCATCGTGTCGAAGTCGAAGATCGCGGGTACGCTCGAAAAGGACGCCTACGGCAATCTCGCCCTGGACGCAAACGGCAATTTCAAGTTCAACTTTTCCGGTGACATCTATTATCCCGTTACCAACCCTCTTAACGGGGAACTGGTGGCGACCAGTGGCCCGTTGGGCACCGTCGCCGGGCAGGTGGCCTTCCCGCAGAGTTTCGCCGGGCTGGCCTTCAGCGTGTACGGCTGGCTCATGAATGGGGCCGACCCCTCGCAGATGCCTGCCATTCCGGACGTCATCCGCTGGTCGATGAACGAAATCACCATCGTCGATGCAGGCACGACATACGTCCCCATCCCCAACAAACCCGAGATGGCGCTGGAGGGCCGCGCTTTCACCGGTCTCGGCCCGGTGGAGATCGGCCAGCTTCTGAACGGCAGCAACGGTCTCAGCATGAGCGTGCGCATGGGCGGCTGTTTTGCCGTTCAGGGCGTGAGCGGCCCGCACGCCGGCAAGATCGGGACGTACTGCCTGAACAGCACCTTCACGTTCGATCTGTCCGGCATCAACCTGGCGAACCCGATGCAATCCACGCTGAACGGCACCGGCACGTCCAACTGCTTTACGGTGCTGCACAACCCGATCATGTGAGAAGTCGTGCCTGATGAACACCGGCGCCTCAAGGCGCCGGTGTTCGTTGGTTTTTTACCCGGCGTTTCAACCCTGCGATTCGCCGGCCGAAGGAGTTCGAACCTCGGGGTTGCACGCGCCTGCGCTGGAGTCAGTCCGGGTCGCTGTGCCCGAAGCGCTGGCGCCATTGTCGGGTGAGGGTGGGATCGAAGCTGTGTATCTTTTGTGGCAGATATGCCAGCGCAACCTGTGTAAATTTCCACAGCTGTAGAGCCTGGAGCAATAGACTCCCGTCCGGGAAGCATCTCAGGCTCTGGCCAAGCTTCGGGTACGGCGACCATTCTCTTTCTGGTTGCTGTTCCGGGTTGGTCGTGAGGCGCCGGAATAAATTCCGGCGCCTTTTTTTCTCGCATCCTTCTTTGCCGCGCATCCCGCCTCGTTGCAAGCAGCGCTACTCTGTGCCACTTTTTTGCCCCTTCTCATTGGATCCCAGCCGATTAACGAATCCGGAGCATTAAACTCGGCTATTACATCAATCGATATGTAACAAAAGTTGCTGATGCGGGTGAGACACACCCGGATACTGTCACGGAATTGTCATGCGCCAAATTGTCCGAAATCTGCTTGTCTTTGCCTTGGTTTCAGTCATGACGCAGTCTGGCATGGCGCAGTGGACGCCTCATTTTAGTGCGGTGCTCTCGCATGACAATGAATCTCATTCCAGTTCCGCATACGAATTCCACGCGCGCAGCGGTACGCCTGATGGCAATTATGTCCAGGAGACGCAGGGAAGACGTTGTGCCCAGCCTAATGTTGGCTGCGATTGCCCGGACTGTCTTGGTTATTTCGATGCTCATTCACACATACTTCCAACCATTGATACCGCCCCACTGGAAGCTCCAAGTCCCGGGGCACACGAAAGCAGTACAGTTGCATCGTTTGCCAGCATAGACCACACCCCTCCAACACCCCCTCCTTGTTCGTAGAATCTGGCTCCGTGGCCATTCAGGCCAGCGAGTCTCGATCTTCATTACCAGATAAATTTCGCACGCATCCCGTTGCTTCGATATGTCGGGACGCGAGGGCGAAGATTAACCACGAGAGTTCAATGAGGAGATACAGATATCATGGCAACAAGACGTGAAGTGTTAAAGGCGTTAGGTGCACTGGGTGCGGCCGGGGCCTCCACCGCGTTATCGCCGCTGAAGGCATTCGGCGCGAGCAATGACAGCTCAGGCGTGGCATCGTTCAGTATACCGCTGCGTATCCCGCCGGTGCTGAACCCCACCAGCAGCACCTCGACCGCGGATTATTACGACATGCAGATCACGCAGACGCTCGCCTCAATCATTCCCGGAAAATCCACGCCTATCATCGGCTACAACGGCATGACGCCAGGACCGACGATCAAGGCGCGTGTTGGACGTCAGGCTGTCGTGAATTTCTACAACGGACTGCCCTCGACCACGCTGGGTGGGGCGACGGGCAAGATCGTCACCCACCTACATGGTGGCAATACGCCCGCGGCGGACGACGGTTTTCCGACCGACTTCGTCAATCCCGGCAGTAACCGCACCTACACCTATCCCAACAATCAGCTTCCGGCGACACTGTGGTATCACGATCATACCGATATGTTCACCGGCCCGCATGTGTGGTACGGCATGGCGGGGTTTTACCTGTTGACCGACAGTGTAGAGGAGGCGCTGAATCTTCCTTCGGGCGCCTATGAAGTCCCGCTGGTGATCCAGGACCGCAACTTCAATTCCTCGGGCGCGCTTGTCTACAGCGCCAACATGAACGGCGAGACCGGGAACGCGGTGCTGGTCAACGGCGTGGTGCAGCCGTACTTCAACGTCGCCAAGCGCAAATACCGCTTCCGCATCCTGAACGGTTCGAACTCGCGCTTTTATCGCATGGCGTTGAGCAACGGCGGGTCGTTCAAGGTGCTCGGCATGGAGGGCGGTCTGCTGGCCAAGCCGGTGACGGTAACCTCGATCACGCTCGCCCCGGCCGAGCGCGCCGACATCGTGATCGACTTCTCCGGCATCGCCGTCGGCTCGAACGTGGTCCTGCGCAACACGCTGGTGGGCAGTACCAGCACCGTCTATAACCTCATGCGCTTCAACGTCACCACCACGGCGACCGACACGAGCGTGGTGTCCTCCACCCTGCGGTCGTTCACCAAGCTGAACGCCTCGCAGGCGGTGCGCACGCGTGACTTCACGCTTTCAGGCGGCATGGGCATGATGGGCGGGATGTGGACCATCAACGGCAGCCCTTTCAACGAAAATGTCTCGATCGCCAATCCGAAGGCGAATACCGTTGAAATCTGGCGCTTCACCAATCAGTCCATGATGGATCACCCGATCCACCTGCACCAGGCGATGTTCCAGATCCTGGACATCAACGGCGCCGCACCTCCGGCGACCCATGCCGGCTGGAAAGACACCGTGGTGGTACCGCGCATGATGGGTACGGCACGCATTATCGTGAAGTTCTCCGGATATACGGGCCGCTACGTGCTGCATTGCCACAATCTGGAACACGAGGACATGGCCATGATGGCGCGGTTCGATGTAGTGCCTTAATTGACATGCGATAATGGAAACGCCAGCCAGGAACCGGTCCAGGTTCCTGGCTGTTTTATATCAGTCAGGACAGGACGCGTGGCCGGGATTGTGATGGCCTCGTGACATGAGATCGTGCGGACTGTGTAATTTTGCTGTTGGAGCAGAACTGATGCGAATCTGGAAAACAATCTTTGCGTTATTTCTTTTGGTCTGCGCCATGCCGGCAGCGGTGGCGCAGCGGCCCGGTTTTCTTGTCGATGCCGATTGGCTTGCCGAGCGGCTCGAAGACCCCAAGCTCGTTCTTCTGGAGGTGCGCTACCACCCGCATCGTTACTATACCGTCGGCCACATCCCCGGTGCGGTCCAGGTGCAGCGTTTCAAGGATTTGGGCGACAACCGCGGCGTGCCGACGATGCGCTTCCCCGGGCGCGAGGCGTTCCAGGAGACGTTGCGGTCCTGGGGCGTGGAAACGATTCCACCGTTGTCATCTACGATGACTCCGTGACCGCTCTGGCTTCCCGTGTGTACTTTCTGCTCGATCTCTACGGGTACGACATGCAACGGGTGAAAATCCTCGAGGGCGGCACGATCGGCTGGACGGCCTTCAACGAATTGTCGAAGGAACCGGTGCGCCGCAAGCGGGGTAATGTGACGCTCAAAAACGCCAACAAAAAGCTTTCCATCGAATGGACGGACGTCTATAGCGATGTCCTATCGCGTCGCGAACCGGGGGTTATCCTGCTCGATTCCCGTCCGCATGACATGTACAGCGGCAAAGCCATGCAGCATGCCGTCCGCGCCGGTCACATACCTGGTGCGATCAACATCGTTAGCCTCGACGGGGTGGACGGCCAGAACCACACCTGGAAATCGGCGGAAGAGTTGGCCGAACTCTACCGCGGACTGCCCAAAGACAAGACCATCTATGCGTATTGTCACGATGGTTTCCATTCGAGCCTGGCCTACATGCAGCTCAAGAGTCTCAGATACAAAGACGTGCGTGTCTACAACGGCGGATGGGGTGATTGGGGCAATAATCTTACATTACCGATTGTCGAGGGTAACGATGCCTACTCCGGAGATTTTGACCTGTAGCCAGAGAGATGCTTTTTCCTGACTTCTGAAGATTTCTTCTGGAGATTACCGAGTGGTTGGATCTCGGCGGAGAGCGTCGGGATCCTGACCCGGCTTCATGGGAGCCGTACCTGCACCTTCTTATCGGCCATTGTGCCGCGAGCGCACTCAATCTTTGTGGAAATCTGGGTTCGAACCCGTCTCAGGCGAAGCGCGCTCGCGAGTCCCATCTGAAACCAGGCGAAGCTTGCCATGGCCGCGGGGTGCAAGGCGGGTCTTGAGTTCATGCGACCGGGGCTCGGCGCCGGACGTGAACAAGGCTTCGAGCAGCTCTCGTTCGAGATCTGCGCGTCCACCCTGGATGATGTTCCGGTGTCTCATGGGTTAACGATCCAAGCCTACCTCAACTCGCCGCGAACGCAACGGCTGCTCGGGAGTTGTCTGTCGTATCCGGACGAGGTTTACGTTTACATTCCGTCGTTTCATCGGCCAGATCGAACAGGGCTGAAGCCCCTGGCTGAAGATCGTTGGTGGTTTTACGATTAGGCGACTAGGCGCCATGGATCGCGAGGTTGTGTTGCAGAACAAGAGCTGTCTCAATTCACAGGTAGTTATGCATAAATACTTGGCATTTGTGACATAGCTCCATGGCACAGGACAGCGCCTGCAATGTGTTGGCCCTGGCCGCAGGCTAAGGTCCATAGCGGTATTTCAGGTACCAATGTGTTATTGGAAAAAACTTAACATTCCCGCCGGCTTAATCGAAAAAACTTAACAACCAGAATCTGCGTAATGGCGCGAATAACTGATCTGCGCCATTAATTTGGCGCGATATGGATAATCCATCTGTAAAACGTGGCTAAAGCGAATATAAATCGCGCTAAAAACTGTCCGCAAGCCTGTCGCGCCACAACGGAGAGGGGGCCGCGCCTAAGCTAGTCCCAGAACCCAAACTCAATGTCGTCCCGCAGGCCGTAGCCCGATTTCCAGGGGGTCGACCGACCAAGTCATAACGCCTGGGTCAGGGGCAGACTTGTATTGCAGGAAAAGGCCTGTCACAATTCATAGGTAGTTATACATAAATACCTAGGATTTGAGGCATAGCCCTATGGCACAGGAAAGCACCCGTAAAGCGCTGGCCCTGGCACGCAAGCTGGGGGTCCTCCGACCCCGTGACCTGCGCGCCGCCGGACTGCGGCGGGAATACGTGCAGCGACTGCTCGCGCGCGGACAACTCGAGCGCATCGGCCGCGGGCTGTACGCGGCGCCGGCCGCGAAGGTCTCCGCCCATCGCAGCCTGGCGGAGGTTTCCAAGGCCACACCGCAAGGCGTGGTGTGCCTGCTGTCGGCGCTGCGCTATCACGGTCTGACGACCCAGCATCCGTCGGAGGTCTGGCTGGCGCTCCCCAGCAAGGCCTGGCGTCCGCGGCGGACGCCGTTCCCCGTGCGCGTGGTGTATTTTTCCGACGCCGCGCAGCGGGCCGGCATCGAGACGCAAACAATAGACGGCGTGACTGTGCGAATCTATTCGCCCGCCAAGACCGTGGCCGACTGTTTCAAGTTCCGCAACAAGATCGGCATAGACGTGGCGGTAGAGGCTCTGCGGGATTACCTGAAAAAGCACCGCGGCGGCGTGGATGCGCTCTGGCGCTACGCCAAGATTTGCCGCGTGCAGCGAGTCATGCAGCCCTATCTGGAGGCGGCGAGTTGACCCGGAAATCGCCCGCCAACCTCGCCGAATCGGTACGGCAACGGCTGCTGAACTTGGCGCGGCACAAGGGCGAGGATTTTCAGGTCACGCTCAACAATTACTTTTTTGAGCGTTTTCTGTATCGTCTGAGTCGCTCGGAGGTCCACAACCGCTTCGTGCTGAAGGGGGCGCTGCTGCTGCGTCTGTGGGCGGAGCAGCCTTACCGTGCCACACTGGATCTCGATCTGCTGCGGCGGGGCGGGTCCGATCAGGAAGCCGTGGCGGCAGACATTCGCGCCATCTGCGCCACGGCCGTGGAGCCGGATGGTGTCGAGTTCGACACGCGCGATCTGACACTGGAGCCGATACGGGAGGATCAAGAATATGCCGGGCTGCGGACGAGTTTCACCGCAAAACTGGGTAATGCGCGGATACGTCTGCAGGTGGATATCGGCGTTGGCGATGCCGTTTGGCCCGCACCTCAGGAGCAGGCCTATCCCGTAATGCTGGAATTCCCCGCCCCGCATGTATTGACGTACTCGCGCGAGGCGGTGGTGGCCGAAAAATTTGAGGCGATGGTGGTCCTTGGCGCGCGCAACAGCCGCATCAAGGACTTCTTCGACATTCACTACCTCGCGACGCATTTTGCGTTCGATGGGGCGGGGCTCGTGGAAGCGATCCGTCGCACCTTCGACCGGCGCAAGACGCCGCTTCCGGAGGAGGTCCCGGTGGGGCTGACGGAAGAGTATTGGAAGCAGGCCGGGCGCGATGCCCAGCTGCGCGCATTCGCACGCCGCGCCCGAATGGATGCTGCTTCACAAAATGTAAGCGGGATAGCACCAACGTTGCGCAAGTTCCTTCTGCCTCCCTGGGAGGCGCTGAGGAACAATGAATCGTTCGTCCAGCACTGGCCTGCGGGCGGACCTTGGCGTAAAGCGTAATGAGGGACTGGTTTCAGACTGATCGTGCACTGTACGATTTGGGATAAACCGGGGGGCAAACCGAGGTACGTCCCCGATTACGTCCCCGATTACGAATGCTGGAGAACGGCATATCCGGCCAGAGGAAATTGCCATGTCAGACCATAGGTTAAGGGATGATTGGATGAAAAGGCAGCCCAATAACGGTGCCAACACCAACAAGAAAGCATTTGGATGTGAACTACGACTGATCGATCTCTTCTGCGGCTGCGGCGGATTCAGTCTTGGCATGGAGCGTGCCGGTTTTCGCGTGTTGGCTGCGATAGATTTCAACGCTGAGGCCATTGCCACCTTCCGGCGGAATCTGCCGCACGTCCCGCACGCGCTTGAACGGGATCTTACGAAGTTCCGCCCTCAGGAACTGGGCAAGCTGATAGGTCGGGAACAAGTAGACGTCATTGTGGGCGGTCCGCCGTGTCAGGGATTCAGTACGGCACGTCAGCGTGACGGGGCTAACCATGGCCACCTGCGACTCGTCGACGACGAGAGACGGCACCTGTACCGGGAGTTTCTCCGCTACGTGTCTTACTTCAAGCCGAAAGTTTTTGTGATGGAAAATGTCCCGGGAATCCGGACTGCCGCCGGCGGTGAATTTTTTACGCGTGTACAGAAAGAGTCGCGGGTGCTTGGCTATCGTGTCCACAGCCGGATTGAGGACGCATGGGAACTGGGTGTGCCGCAGAAACGCCGGCGTCAGCTGATCATCGGTGTTCATGACAGGCTGGATGGCTATTTCCCATCGGAACTCACTCCATCTCCTCGCGCCAAGCCTCACACGCCGCTCGGCGCCGCGATCTGCGACCTGCCTGTGCTGCACGCTGGAGGTGGCACGGATGAGCGTGTGTACGACACGGCAAGGCGGACGCAGCATTTTCGCAATTTTGGCAAGGATGCACGGAACTATCTCTTTCATGTTCTCGAAGTCGAACGAGCATCCATGCTGACCAACCATGTCGCGCGGCCACACAGTGAGCGTGATCTTCGTGATTTCGCCAGGCTACGCGAAGGGGAGAATTCCGCGACGGCCATGCGTGACCGCGGGGTCGAATTTGAATTTCCCTATGACAAATCGAGTTTCAAGGACCGATACACGCGCCAGAGCCGCCGGGGGGCATGCTCGACCATCGTGGCCCATCTGAGCAAGGATGGCCTGATGTTCATTCACCCAACACAGAATCGTTCACTTACCCCACGCGAAGCAGCGCGGATTCAGAGCTTCCCAGATTGGTTCCAGTTCCCGACGGCAAGAACCCACGCGTTTCGAATCATCGGCAATGCCGTCCCACCGCTTGTGGCTGAGTCGATTGGTCTGACTATCAAGGAATTCCTTGGAATGCAGATCACCAGGAAAGTGCGAATCGCAACGCGGCAGCATGCGGAAGCAATTAACGATGAGGCAAGTGATTTCGATCTCCCACGGAATCGTCAGGTTGCCATGCAACGGCTACTCGATTTGTCACGTTACAGTTCTCGCGAGCTGCGCACACTGTCTAAAGAAGATTTCAGGCGCGGCTGGCACGCTCTGTTGTTCCTCTTCCCTGGGATTCATCCTGACAATGCTCTCGATCATGGTAACGACATTGAGAGGGTTCAGAGCGGCATGCATCATTCACCTGCTTTCGGAAGGCTTGTCATGCATAGATTCGCCCGCAGCGGATGGCCCGTAGCACTGGAAGCCATTGGTGCCGAAGCGTGGCGGCGCTATGAGGCCGGCGAATTGGCAGAAGAAGAGTTTTATTGTGTGGCTGCGCTGCGTGCCGGATTGATGGTGGGGCGGGTGGGCGGTTCACCGCGTCAGAAAGCGAGCACGGCCTGAGAGGGGAAGGGAACATGTCGGGCATCGAGGTAATTCCGTCAGCAAAGCGGCTCATAAAGTCGCTTCGCGACATGGGTTATGATTTCCCGCAAGCCGTAGCGGATGTTGTGGACAATTCGATTGAGGCCAAGGCATCGATCGTTGCGATCGATATCGAGTTTGATGGTGATAACTCTTGGGTGCGAATTGCTGACAACGGCACAGGCATGAAGCCGGATCAGCTGCGCGAAGCGATGCGTTATGGGGCAGAACGCGGTTACGATGCTGATGACTTGGGGAAGTTTGGTCTCGGGTTAAAGACTGCATCCATGAGTCAGTGCCAATGCCTTTCGGTCGCGAGCCGATGGAATCCGGATCGCGCCGATATTGCAGCATATTCATGGGACTTGGAACATATAGAAAGAACCAACAAATGGGAGATTCTCCCGCTTGACCGCAACGGTCTCGGTCCGGCAATCCGAGAGCCACTCAAGGACACGACAGGTACTGTTGTTCTCTGGCAAAGGCTTGACCGAATTCTTGGCTACAAACACCCTTATGGCGAACAGGCCCGAAAACAGCTGTCGCGAATGTGTCGCGATGTCGAGGCTCACCTCGCAATGGTGTTTCATCGTTTTCTGTCAGGCGAGGTTCGCGGCAGGAGGCTCAAACTGCTTCTCAACGGAAACGAGATCAAAGCATGGGATCCCTTCTGTCGAACAGAGACCAAAACCAAGGCGCTGCAAACAATTCGGGTTCTTTTGGAGCACGAGGGGGTGTCTGGTGAAGTTCTGTTTGAGCCATTTATCCTTCCCCACAAGGATGACTTCAGTTCATCCGATGCCTTCAATCAGGCGAGTGGACCTTCCAACTGGAATCAGCAGCAGGGGTTCTACATATACCGAGCGGGTCGAATGATTCAGAGCGGCGGCTGGTCTAATCTGCGTGCGCCAGACGAGCACACGAAGCTGGCTCGAGTAGCGGTGAGCTTCGCTCCAAAGCTGGATGAGGCTTTCAAGATCAACGTCGCAAAAATGCGGGTGCAGATGCCAGCGCCGATACGTGAAGAGGTCAAGAATGGCATCGTCGCCCCACTTGTGAGGCTGGCACGTGAGGTTTATGACCGGAAACAACCAAAAGTTTCTGCGACAACCACCTCGGAGCCAGCCCCGGTGCCCACACCACAGACGATACCAAACCTGCCTGGCGGTACTTCAGTTACCCCTGCTGTAGCGCAGACTGGGAATGCCCCAAGCGAATTGTTTCTGACGCTGGAGGAGTGGGCTCGCCGCATTCTCGGTGCAGCCACTGAAGACGAGAGACCGGTAATTGAAGCGGTTTTGGAACGAATCCGTAAGAGTCCGCCACGCCGGTAGCGTGTCAATTTCAACGAGAAAATAGCCCATGACTCCAGAGCAACAGACAGCTCTTCGAACCGCCCGGGCGCTGCTCGATTTGGGGTATTCACTAGATATCGTTTTGACCAACCCCCTCATCACGCCTGAATTGCGCGAGTTCGTCCGTACAGAGCTTCAGCGCGAAGAGAACATTACGCTGACGCCGGCGCGCATCCTAGTCAGAGACCAGAACCGTGCTGATTGGCTCCGAGGGCTTGACCGCTCCGCTTGGTATTACTGGCCCACGCTTCGCCAGTACCTATTGACAACGAAGGGGTGGGATTCCTCTGTGCTGCGTTCGCTCGACGACAGCTCCGATCGGATTCTCCGGCAACTTGAACCACCATCGACAGAGCGTTTTGACATTCGCGGACTGGTCTTGGGATTCGTGCAGAGCGGCAAGACGGCCAATTTCACTGCAGTTGCGGCCAAGGCAGCTGACGCTGGTTACCGACTGGTGATTGTGCTGTCAGGGATTGATAACAGCTTGCGCCGCCAAACGAATATCCGGTTAAAACGTGAGCTTGTCGGCTATCCGGACAATCGTCCAGGTTCGGTGCATCTGCCTCCAATGGGCCTGCAATGGCATGAATTTACCCGCGACGACCTGCGCGGCGATTTTCGGCCCGGTTTTGCCAATCATGCTGCACTGCAGGGATCGCAGCCTGTGCTGCTGGTGGTGAAAAAGAACGGCCACGTTCTTCGGCGCCTACTGACATGGCTTCGGCAGGCTCCCGTCGAGGTACGGCACACACTGCCGGTATTGGTTATTGATGACGAAGCGGACCTTGCCAGTGTTGACACCTGCGGGACCTACCAGACTGCAGAAGACCCGCCTGATACGAGCGATCCCGATTATGAACCTCCATCGGCAATTAACGGCCTTATCCGTGAATTACTTGGGCTTTTTGAGCGGCGAGTCTATGTGGCATATACCGCTACTCCGTATGCCAACATTCTCATTCCACACGATACAGAGGACCCTCGGGTAAGAAACGACCTTTACCCGAAGGACTTCATCGTAGATCTCCCGAAGCCAGCGGGGTACTTTGGCGCAGAGGAGATCTTCGGGCGGATGGATGGCGCTACTGGCACCGAGGTGGGAGGACTGGATGTAATTCGCGAAATGACGGACGAGGACATCGCCGCGCTAGATCAAGACCAGTTGCCAGCGTCACTAGAGGCGGCGCTGCTTGACTTCGTGCTAGCCGGCGCAGCGCGAGCCCAGCGTGGCCAAGACAACACACCCGCGACGATGCTTATCCATACGAGCCAGCTCATCATGGTT
>JBFMBB010000011.1:0-32524 GCA_040755435.1 Pseudomonadota bacterium
TCGCCTTCGCCGGCCAGGCCGAGGAATTCGCCCGCACCGGCGGCTACGTGCTGTTCGCCTTCGGCATGGCGCTGATCATGATCTACATGGTGCTGGCGAGCCAGTTCAATTCGCTGCTGCAACCGCTGGTGGTGATGGTGGCGCAGCCGCTGGCCGTCATCGGCGGCGTGGCGGCGCTGTGGATCGCGGCGTTCTGGACCGAGGCCACGCTCAACGTGTTCTCCATGATCGGCATGATCCTGCTCATGGGCCTGGTGGCGAAGAACTCGATCCTGCTGGTGGACCTCACCAACCAGTACCGCGAACGCGGCATGGGCGTGGACGACGCCCTGAACGAGGCCTGCCCGCACCGGATGCGGCCGGTGCTGATCACCTCGCTCACCGTCATCGCCGCCATGACCCCGGCGGTCATCGGGCTCGGCCCCGGCGTCGAGAGCAACCGGCCGCTGGCGCTGGTGGTGGTCGGCGGCATGATCTCCTCCACCCTGCTGACGCTGGTGGTGGTGCCGGCGGTTTATTCGCTGGTGGAAAACCGCCGCCGCGCCCATGCGAAGGCGGTGACGCCATGAAACGGATCGTCGCGCTGGTGTTCCTGCTCGCCGCCAGCCTGCCGGCCAGGGGCGCGGACCTGCTCGAAATTTATCAGCAGGCCAAGGCCAACGATCCCGCCTGGCGCGCGGCCCAGGCCAGTCGCCAGGCCGGCATCGAAAAGGCCCCGCAGGGGCGTTCGTTGCTGCTGCCGACGCTCGGGCTTTCCGCCGGCACCTCCGAGTCGGACCAGAACGTCGTCACGCCATCCGCCGACAACGACTACCGCTACGGCACCGACAGCTACAACCTGCAGCTGACCCAGCCGCTGTACCGCAAGCAGAACAGCGCCGCCTACGCCCAGGGGATCGCGGGCGCGAACGCGGCGGAACACGAGTTCGAGCTGGCGCGCCAGGATCTGATCCTGCGCGTGGCGCAGGCATATTTCAGCGTGCTCGCGGCGCAGGACGCGCTTGACTTCGTCATTACGGAAAAAAACGCCATCGGCCGGCAACTGGCGCTGGCGCGGCGCAACTTCGCGGTCGGCGCCGCCACGCTGGTGGACGTGCACGAGGCGCAGGCGCGCTACGACGTCGCCGCGGCGCAGGAAATCGCCGCCGCCAACGAAGTCGAAGTCAGGAAGGAATCATTGCGGGTGCTGACCGGCGCTGCGCCGGCCGCGCTCGCGCGCCTGGAGGTCAAACTGGAATTGCAGCCGCCGCAGCCCGCCGACATGGAACAGTGGGTGCAGACCGCGACCGCGTCCAGCCCGCGCATCAAGGCGCAACAGGAGGCGCTCGAGATCGCGCGCCAGGAGGTCGAGAAAAACCGCGGCGGCCACCACCCCACGCTCGACCTCACCGCCTCGCGCGCCTGGTCGGACGCCGGCGGCAGCACCCAGGGCTTCGCCATCGAGTCCACCACCAACCAGATCGGCCTGCAGTTGCAGATGCCGCTGTACCAGGGCGGCGGCGTTTCCTCGCGCGTGCGCGAGGCCGCGGCGCGCCACGACGAGGCCGGCCAGCGCCTGGACCTCGCGCGCCGCGAGGTGGCGCAGCGCGTGCGCGAGGAATATCTCGCCGTCATCAACGGCATGGCGCGCGTGCGCGCGCTGGAGCAGGCACGCCTGTCCAACGAGCGCGCGCTGGAATCGACCGTCATCGGCTACGAGCGCGGCGTACGCACCGGCGTGGACGTGCTCAACGCCCAGCGCGAACTGTTCCGCACCCGCCTCACGCTGTCGCAGGCGCGTTACGACTACTTGATCAGCCGCCTGCGGCTCAAGTCCGCCGCCGGCGTGCTCGCCGAACCGGATCTCGAAGACGTCAACCGGCTGTTGGCACACAAACCGTAAGCCGTAAATCACGACTTACGCCGACGCGTTACAATAGGTGCATGCACGTCAGCATCGCGGACAGCCTGGAACAAATCCCGGCCGCCGACTGGAACGCCCTCGGTACCGAAGGCAATCCCTTCCTGCGGCATGAATTTCTCGCCGCGCTCGAGCACACCGGTTGTGTCGGTCCGAAAACCGGGTGGCAACCGCAGCATCTCGTGGTGCATGAGGCCGGTCCGTTTCAGGGCCGATTGCTGGGCGCGGCGCCGATGTATCTCAAGAGTCACTCCTACGGCGAATACGTCTTCGACTGGGCCTGGGCCAATGCCTATGCGCACGCCGGCGAGCCGTACTACCCCAAGCTGGTCGTGGGCGTGCCCTTCACCCCGGCCACCGGCGCGCGCCTGCTGGCGGCACCCGGCACCGACACCGCCGCGATCAAGGCCCGTTTGATCCAGGCCGCGTCGGACCACATGCGCGAGAGCGGCGCCTCGTCGCTGCACTGGCTGTTCGTCACGGAAGCGGAAGCGCGCCTGCTGGAGACCCAGGATCATCTGCTGCGCACCGGCTTCCAGTTCCACTGGTCCAATCCCGGTTACCGCGATTTCGACGACTTCCTCTCCACCTTCACGGCCGAGAAACGCAAGAAAATAAAGCGCGAGCGGCGGCATGTGCGCGAAGCCGGGATTGAAATAGAAGTGCTGACTGGCGCCGCCGTGACCCCGGCGCACTGGGATACTTTTTACGAATTCTATCTTTCAACGATCCGCGAGCATGGCGCGCATCCCTATCTCGCGCGCGGCTTTTTCCACCGGCTGGGGCAAACCATGCCGGACGCCGTGGTGCTGATGCTGGCGCGCAAGGGAAAAGATTACGTTGCCGGCGCGCTCAACCTGCGCGGTGCGGACACATTGTACGGGCGTTACTGGGGCAGCCGCGGGAATTATCACAGCCTGCACTTCGAAACCTGCTATTACAGCGCGATCGAATACGCCATCGCCCGCGGCCTGCGCCGCTGTGAGGCCGGCGCCCAGGGCGGTCACAAGCTGGCGCGCGGCTTCACGCCGGTGGTGACGCGCTCGGCGCACCGGTTGCTGCACCCGAAATTCAGCCGCGCCGTCGCGGATTATCTCGCGCGCGAGCGCCTCGATGTGGATATGTACGTGAATGAACTGAACGAGCACGCGCCGTTCAAAAAGACCGTGGCAACGGAAAGCTGACTCCCATGTTCGTACTCAAACCCGGCTCGACCGACCTGCGCTTTCCCCCGGCGGCGCTGGCCTCTCCCGAGGGCCTGCTGGCCGTGGGCGGCGACCTGCGCGCGGAACGGCTGCTGGAAGCCTACCGCCACGGCATCTTCCCCTGGTACAACCCGGGCCAGCCGATCCTGTGGTGGTCGCCCGACCCGCGCGCCGTGCTGTTCCCGGAAAAACTGCGCGTTTCGCGCAGCCTCGGCAAGACACTGCGCCGCAGGATATTCGAGGTGACGCTGGATACCGCGTTTCGCGAGGTCATGCAGCACTGCGCCGCACCACGCAACGAAGGCCCCGGCCACGCCACCTGGATCACGCCGGAGATGATCGAGGCCTATTGCGTGCTGCATCAGCGCGGCCTCGCGCACTCGGTGGAAGCGCGGCGTGACGGCAAGCTGGTCGGCGGACTTTACGGCGTGGCCCTGGGCAGCGCCTTTTTCGGCGAGTCCATGTTCAGCCGGGAAGCCGATGCCTCCAAGACGGCGTTCGTGCAGCTGGTACGGCAACTCGCGCTCTGGGGTTTCGACTTCATCGATTGCCAGTTGCCCTCGGCGCATCTGGCGAGCCTGGGCGCGGAGACGATCCGTCGCGGCGAGTTCCTGGAACGGCTGGAACGGGCGCTGGCGCGGCCCGGGCGCACGGGCCACTGGCGCTTCGAGGCGGATCCGGCAATACTTACAGGGAGTCATCCACCGGCCAGGCCATGACGAGTCACCTCAAACAGCCGGAAATTTTTCTCTCCATGCCGCACGCGTGCAGCTACCTGCCCGGGCGCACCGCCACCTCGCTGTTCCTCGATCCGCGCCAGCCGCTCGACAGCCGCCAGTACGCGGGATTCATGCGTCTCGGTTTCCGCCGCAGCGGCGATCTGGTCTACCGGCCGCATTGCCGCGACTGCAACGCCTGCGTCCCGGTGCGCATTCCGGTGAATCGCTTCCAGCCCGACCGCGGACAGCGGCGCATATGGAACCGCAACCGGGATCTGTCGGTGATCGCGCAACCGCCCGAGTTCCGGCAGGAGCACTTCGAGCTGTACCAGCGCTACCAGTCGGCGCGTCATCCCGGCGGCGGCATGGACGATCCCGATCCGCAGAAGTATCTGAACTTCCTCGGCGCGCGCCATATTCAAACCGTCTTCTGCGAATTCCGGCAGGGCCGGAAACTGCTTGGCGTCGCCGTGACCGACATCCTCCCGGACGGACTCTCGGCGGTGTACACCTTCTTCGATCCGGTCGAAAAGCGGCGCGCCCTCGGTGTCCAGGCCGTGCTGTGGCAGATCGAACATGCCCGCGAGCGACAACTGCCGTGGCTCTATCTGGGTTACTGGATCAGGGAATGCCCGAAAATGTCCTACAAGGCGAATTACCAGCCGCTGGAAGCCTTTCTTCAGGGTCACTGGGTTCAGCTGGACAGGCTGCCGCGCGCGCCCGGGCCATAAATCGAGAGCGGACCCGCTGGCACGTCCATTGCATTCTTCCGGAGCATGAAGCCGGGTACGTCCGGCCGGGGGTGCAAACAAACATGCTCAGCTTTCTCTACCGTCTCGTCCGGCACTACCACCGTGAACACGGCCTGCATCCGAACCTGCTGTACCTGAGCCCGCAGCATTACCAGAGACTCCTCGAATCCCTCCCGGAGATGGCGGATCAGGAAGACGTCTCCCGGTTCCTGATGATGCAGATCGTCATCAGCCCGGAAACGGTGCATCCCCGCGTGGCCTGGATGCCGAGCGACGCCGGCGCCCGCCTCTCCCGGCCGCAGAAACACGCACTCTGAGCTTGTCGCCCGGCGGCGATCCGGCCGGATCGCGCCTGAAACTGCTTTACGCCCGCGCGCGACTACGGCATCATACGCCGCCAATAAAATCACTCAGGGACTTGCGTGGCGAAAGAAGAGCACATTGAAATGGAAGGGACCATCGTCGAAACCCTTCCCAACACCCTGTTCCGGGTCAAGCTGGACAACGGGCACGTGGTGACCGCGCATATTTCCGGCAAGATGCGCAAGAACTACATCCGCATCCTCACCGGCGACCGCGTCACCGTGCAACTCACCCCCTACGATCTCACCAAGGGTCGCATCACCTTCCGCGCCCGATAGCCCGCGGGCGGCAGCTGAACGAAAAAAGCCGGCGCATTCGCATGTGCCGGCTTTTTTTATGGCTGAAAAATCAGGCCGGGGTCTTGTCGGTGGCGGGAATAAAGTCGAACGAAAGGCCCTTGTCGTTGGCGCTGACCTTGACGTGCCCGCCTTCCGAGAGCTTGCCGAACAGCAGCTCGTTGGCGAGCGGCTTCTTGACCTGCTCCTGAATCAGCCGCGCCATCGGGCGCGCACCCATGGCCGGGTCGTGGCCGTGTTTGGCGAGCCAGGCACGCGCAGCGTTGTCCAGTTCCACGGTCACGTGCTTGTCCGCCAGCTGCGCCTCCAGCTCGAGCACGAACTTGTCCACCACGTGCGCGATGGTCTGCTCGTCCAGCGGCTTGAACTGGATGGTCGCGTCCAGGCGATTGCGGAACTCCGGGCTGAACAGGCGCCGGATCTCCTGCAGCTCGTCGCCGGCATGGTCCTGCCTGGTGAAACCGATGCTGGAACGGCTCAGGCGCTCGGCGCCGGCGTTGGTCGTCATCACCACGATGACGTTGCGGAAATCCGCCTTGCGGCCGTTGTTGTCCGTGAGCGTGCCGTGGTCCATCACCTGCAGCAGCAGGTTGAACACGTCCGGGTGCGCCTTCTCGATCTCGTCCATGAGCAGCACCGAATGCGGGTGCTTGACGATGGCCTCGGTCAGCAGGCCGCCCTGATCGAAACCGACGTAGCCGGGCGGCGCGCCGATCAGGCGCGATACCGTGTGGCGCTCCATGTATTCCGACATGTCGAAGCGGATCAGCTCGAGACCGAGGATGCGCGCCAGCTGGCGCGTGACCTCGGTCTTGCCAACGCCCGTGGGCCCGGCGAACAGGTAGGAACCGACCGGCTTCTCCGGATGACCGAGGCCGGAGCGCGACATCTTGATCGCCGTCGCCAAGGCCTCGATGGCGTCGTCCTGGCCGAACACCACCATCTTGAGGTCGCGCTCGAGCGTCTTGAGCGCCTCGCGGTCCGAGGTCGAAACCGTCTTGGGCGGGATGCGCGCGATCTTGGCGACGATGTCCTCGATGTCGTGCACGCCGATGGTCTTCTTGCGGCGGCTCGGCGGCAACAGGTGCTGGCTGGCGCCGGCCTCGTCGATGACGTCGATGGCCTTGTCCGGCAGGTGGCGGTCGTTGATGTAGCGGTGCGACAGCTCCACCGCGCTGCGCAGCGCCTGCTGCGTGTAGCGCACGCCGTGATGGTTTTCGAAGCGGTTCTTCAGGCCGCGCAGGATCTCCACCGCCTCCTCGACCGACGGTTCGGTGACGTCGATCTTCTGGAAGCGGCGCGACAGCGCGCGGTCCTTCTCGAAGATGTTGCGGTATTCCTGGTAGGTGGTCGAGCCGATGCACTTGAGGTCGCCCGAAGCCAGCACCGGCTTCAGCAGGTTCGAGGCGTCCATGGCTCCACCTGACGCGGCTCCCGCGCCAATGATCGTATGGATCTCGTCGATGAACAGCACCGCGTTGTCGTGCTTCTTGAGCTGCGACAGCACCGCCTTGAGGCGCTTCTCGAAATCGCCGCGATACTTGGTGCCCGCCAGCAGCGAGCCCATGTCGAGCGCGTAGATGGTGCTGTGCATCAGCACGTCCGGCACCTGGCCGTCGACGATCTTCTTGGCCAGGCCCTCGGCGATGGCGGTCTTGCCCACGCCGGCCTCGCCCACGTACAGCGGGTTGTTCTTGCGGCGGCGGCACAGCACCTGGATGGTGCGCTCGACTTCCTTGCTGCGCCCGATCAGCGGGTCGAT
Source organism: Pseudomonadota bacterium (assembly GCA_040755435.1). GTDB lineage: Bacteria > Pseudomonadota > Gammaproteobacteria > Acidiferrobacterales > Sulfurifustaceae > Sulfuricaulis. Next base: position 6,998 of record JBFMBB010000011.1, read on the forward strand.
CTTGCCCACCCGCGCCTGTTCGTTGAGGTTGATGCAGAACACGTCGAGCGGGCTCTTCTCCGCGGCGGCGCCCTCCTCGGCGTTCTCCTCGGAGGCGGGCAACTCGTTCTGGTTCTCGCCCGGCACCTTGGAAATGCCGTGCGACACGTAGTTGACCACGTCGAAGCGGCTGATGTTCTGCTTGTGCAGGAAATAGACGGCGTGCGATTCCTTTTCGCCGAAAATGGCGATCAGCACGTTGGCCCCGGTGACTTCCTTCTTGCCCACGCCCTGGACGTGCAGCACCGCGCGCTGGATCACGCGCTGGAATCCGATGGTCGGCTGGGTGTCGATCTTGCTGCCGGCGGCGAGCTTGGGCACGTTTTCCTCGAGGAAGGCACTCAGGCTGCGGCGCAGTTCCTCGATGTTGCCGCCGCAGGCGCGCAGCACGCGCGCGGCGGAGGGATTGTCGAGCAATGCCGCCAGCAGGTGCTCCACGGTGATGAACTCGTGGCGCTTTTCACGCGCGCTCTGGAACGCGCTGTTCAGTGAAAACTCAAGTTCTTGCGACAACATGGCACCGCCTCCGGGCACAGGCCCATCAACACAAAGTTTCCCTTTTAGAAATCTTCCCCTTATTCCGGTTCCATGGTGCACTGCAACGGGTGCTGGTGTTCCTGCGCAAATGCCAGCACCTGACGCACCTTGGTTTCCGCAATCTCACGGGTGTAAATCCCGCAAACCCCGATACCCTTCTGATGCACATGCAGCATGATGCGGGTCGCGTCTTCCCTGTTCTTGGCGAAAAACCGTTCCAGAATAATTACGACGAACTCCATTGGAGTATAGTCGTCGTTCAGCAGGATGACTTTGTACAGCTGCGGCTTCTGGAGCCGGGGTTTCGCCTCCTGGACGACCGGACCGTCGAGATAATGCTGCTGCGGCTTGTCACTCATGGCTATATAAAAGGTTACACCAATTGGCGGCGGAACCCGCGTCCCGTCTGGCGATTTCAAGTACATTGTGCGACCCATGCCCGAAAATTCAACCCCCGGGAATGTGGCATGAAATTTGAGGATCCTTCTGTATTTTCAGGGCCGGCGCGCGCGCCGGACAGCACCCTGGCGGGGACTTGCTTGACTTGACTCAAAAAAGAAGGATGATGGCTGAGCGCGCCTGTTTCAGGCACTTGCAGGAAGCGGGTGCGGTTTCAGCAACCTGAAGGATAGCGGCGATTGCCGCGGCAGGAGGGGGATGTATGCCACTAGGTACTGTGAAGTGGTTTAACGCCAGCAAGGGTTATGGATTCATCACACCCACGGACGGCGGCGATGATGTCTTCGCGCATTATTCCGCCATAGAAATGGAAGGGTACAAGACCCTGAAAGAGGGTCAGCAGGTCGAGTTTGAAGTTCAGGAAGGCCCCAAAGGCCCCCAGGCTTCCCACATACGTTCCCTATCCAAGTAACCGGCGTTATTTCCGCAGAAGTCTTTCCGAACCCGGCCCATGCCGGGTTTTTTCTTTCCTGCCCGGATGCCGTCAACCGGGCCGGCGGGGGAATAGCGCCATCGAAGCAAACGTCTTTAAATCGGTCGGTACAGGGAAAAATCCATTCGGGAGAATGCGTCATGGCGCCTGCGTCGGAGAACCGTCGATACGCTGCTTTGTTCCTGTCGGCGCTGTTCCTTTTCACCGTTCCCGCAACCGCCCTTTCCGCCTCGATCGCCATGGACGTCAACCAGGAACAGGTCAGGCAATGGAACCGCTTCGCACAGATGCTGGTTGAACTGCACGAAAAGGCGGTGGCGCAGCACGAGATCCGGGAATCCGAGGAAACCGGGCGTCACGGCGGCGAATTCGCCGGGCGCTTCAGCTACCGCGAAGTCAGCTATCACGACGCAAAATCAGGACGGCTGCTGAGCCGCATCCGTCGCGGGACCGACAGCCCGGACAAGATCCAGATGATCGACGTATTCATCTACGATCCGTCGGGGCGCGTCACGCGGGACTACACCGCGATTTATCTCCCGTGGGCACGCAACGCGCCGATACGAACCTACATCAACCTGCATCAGTACCAGGACGGGTTACACGGGTTCCGGCAGTTCGATGCGTCGGGCAACCGACTCTACGAGCAGTGCCGCGGAAAATATTCCGGCGGCCAAGTCGACCTCTCGCTCGAGGACTACCGGATCGACGAGAACATCACCGCCACCACCGCCTATCGCGCCTGCTTCGGCAAGCTCCCGGCGACGGCGGACAATTACCTGACTCCCCACTGAGCCGGCGCTGCCTCATGCCACGCGCCACCGCGATGCCGACCGGCAGACGATTCGAGCGCCTGTGGTGTTTTCTCGCGCTGCTGGCGCTTGCTGCACCGTCGCCGGTCCGCGGCGAACCGGCGACGCTGGACGTGCCGGCCGACAGCGCCGAATTGCGCAGACAGGTGGCCGAGTACGACCGGCGCATCGCGGCAGCACCGGAGCGGGCGGAAAATTACCTGAAGCGCGGCGAGGCGCACTTCCGGCTCCAGAATTTCGACCAGGCCATCGACGACTTCAGCGCCGCGCTGAAACGCGATGACCGGCTGGACGACGCCTACTTCGGCCGCGGCATGGCGCTGGGGCGGCGCGGACAGGTCGGCGAAGGCATCGCGGACCTGGGCGTGTATCTCGAGCGCCGCCCGGACAGCAGCCTCGCCTACACCAAGCGCGGCGTGCGTCATCTCTGGAACGGCGACCAGGAAAGCGCGGAAAAGGACCTGCGGCGAGCCATCGCGCTCGACCCGCGAAACGCCGAGGCCCACGACGATCTCGGCGTGATCCTGGCGCAGCGCGGGGAATTCGACGCCGCCATCGGTCACTTCCGGGCAACGCTGAAAGCGGAGCCGAGTTACCACAAGGCCCACCACAATCTGGCGATGGTTTACTACATCACCGGCGAGAACCGGCTGGCGCTGGCATCGGTCGACGCGGCGCTGAAACTGGCCGGCGAATCGCGCGATTCGATGCTGCTGAAGGCGACGATCCTGGAAGCGCTCGGGCGCCACACCGAGGCCAAGGTCACACGGGAAGAGGCCGAGTTCCTGCCGGAAGGCAACCGCAGCGAGCGCGCCGCGGTGCAATAGGCGGCACCACGGCCGGCAACCTCACAGGTGTTTGATGACGGCCGCGCCGAAGCCGGAACAGCTCACCTCGGTCGCGCCGGGCATGAGCCGGGCGAAATCGTAGGTCACGGTCTTCGCGGAAATCGCCCCATCCATGCCCTTCAGGACCAGGTCGGCCGCTTCCACCCAGCCCAAATGCCGCAGCATCATCTCGGCCGACAGGATCATGGAACCGGGGTTGACCTTGTCCTGGCCGGCGTACTTGGGCGCGGTGCCGTGCGTGGCCTCGAACATGGCCACGGTGTCGGACAGGTTGGCGCCCGGCGCGATGCCGATGCCGCCGACCTGCGCCGCCAGCGCGTCGGAGATGTAGTCGCCGTTGAGGTTGAGCGTGGCGATCACGCTGTATTCCGCCGGCCGCAGCAGGATCTGCTGCAGGAAGGCGTCGGCGATCACGTCCTTGATCACGATCTCCTTCCCGCTCTTCGGGTTCTGCATGCGCATCCACGGGCCCTGATCGATCAGCTGCGCGCCGAACTCGCGCTGCGCCAGTTCGTAACCCCAGCTCTTGAACCCGCCCTCGGTGAATTTCATGATGTTGCCCTTGTGCACCAGCGTTACCGAGGGGCGATCGTTGGCGATGGCATACTGGATGGCGCGGCGCACCAGCCGTTCCGTGCCCTCGCGCGACACCGGCTTGATGCCGATGGCGGAGGTTTCGGGGAAACGGATTTTTTTCACGCCCATTTCCTTTTGCAGGAAGGCGATCAGCTTCTGCGCCTCGGCCGATCCGGACGGCCACTCGATGCCGGCATAGATGTCCTCCGAGTTCTCGCGAAAGATCACCATGTCGGTTTTCTCCGGCTCCTTCACCGGACTCGGCACGCCCCTGAACCAGCGCACCGGCCGCAGGCACACGTACAGATCGAGTTCCTGGCGCAGCGACACGTTGAGCGAGCGGATGCCGCCGCCCACCGGCGTCGTCAGCGGTCCCTTGATCGAGACGACATACTCCCTCACGGCCTCGAAGGTCTCCGCCGGCAGCCAGGTGTTGTTGCCGTAGGTCGCGACCGCCTTTTCGCCCGCGTACACCTCCATCCAGGCGATGACGCGCTTGCCGCCGTAGGCCTTGCTCACGGCCGCGTCCACGACCTTGCGCATGACCGGCGTAATGTCGCGCCCGATGCCGTCGCCCTCGATGAAAGGGATCACCGGATGGGCCGGAACATTGAGCGAATAATCCTTGTTGACCGTTATTTTTTCCCCGGCGGGGACCTTGATGTGGGTGAAAGCCATGATCTGCTCCGGTAAAATAGCCGCGCATTCTATCACCAGAACCCCCGCCGCGGCGGACCGCCTACGCCCATGTCCCGACTGATCCTGTTCAACAAACCCTATGGCGTGCTGACGCAATTCACCGACCCGGACGGACGCGAAACGCTGGCCGCTTATATAAAGATTCCCGGCGTCTACCCCGCCGGCCGGCTGGACCGGGACAGCGAAGGGCTGCTGCTGCTCACCGATGACGGCCGGCTGCAGCAACGCCTGTCGGACCCACGCTACAAGCAGCCCAAGACCTACTGGGTGCAGGTGGAAGGCGAGCCGGACGAGGCGGCGCTGGAAGCTCTGCGTCATGGCGTTATGCTCGACGGCAAACCCACGCAACCGGCGGAAATACGGCGCATGGAGGAACCCGCCCTGTGGCCGCGCAACCCGCCGATACGCTTCCGCCAGTCGATCCCGACGTCGTGGCTGGAAATCACGCTCACCGAAGGCCGCAACCGCCAGGTGCGGCGCATGACCGCGGCCGTGGGCTTTCCCACGCTGCGCCTGGTGCGCCATGCCGTCGGGCCCTACACGCTGGCCGGGCTCGCACCCGGTGAGTGGCGCGAGGTAACCGCAAAATGATCGGTGTTATCATTTCCCGATGATCTGGAAACCGAATGTCGTGGTGGCGGCGATTATCGAGCGCGACGGCAAATTCCTGCTGGTCGAGGAAAAGGCCGACGGCCGGCTCGTGCTCAACCAGCCGGCCGGTCATCTCGATGAGGGCGAGAGCCTGATACAGGCGGTGGTGCGCGAGACCCTGGAAGAAACCGCCTGGCACTTCGCGCCGGAAGCGTTGCTCGGCGTGTACCGCTGGCCACACCCCGCCAAGGGCATCACCTATCTGCGCTTCGCCTTTACCGGGCGTGTGACGCATGAGGACGAAAACCGCGCGCTCGACCATGACATCGTGCGCACGCTGTGGCTGACGCCGGAAGAAATCCTGGTCGAGCGCGCGCGCCACCGCAGCCCGCAGGTGGAACGCTGCCTGAACGACTATCTCGCCGGCCGGCGCTATCCGCTCGATTTGCTGAATGAATATGAAGAATCTTTGTAATAATTTCAGCCACAGAGAACACAGAGTAAATGAAAAATTCTCTTTCAATATCTCTGTGCTCTCTGTGACCTCCGTGGCATTGGTTATATGAAAATCATCGTCGGCATTTCCGGTGGCGTGGACTCGGCCGTGGCGGCGCTGCTGCTGAAACAGCAGGGCCACGAGGTCACCGGCCTGTTCATGAAGAACTGGGAGGAGGACGACAGCGCGGGCCATTGCGGCGCGGAAGAGGATCTGAAAATGGCGCAGCAGGTCTGCGGCCATCTCGGCATTCCGCTGCGGACCGTCAACTTCTCCGCCGAGTACTGGGACCGCGTGTTCAGCTATTTCCTGTCCGAACACCGCGCGGGCCGCACCCCCAACCCGGACGTGCTGTGCAACAAGGAGATCAAGTTCCGGGCGTTTCTGGAGCACGCCATCACCCTCGGCGCCGAGCGCATCGCCACCGGCCACTACGCGCGCGTCGACAGCCACGCCGGGCGCTTTCGCCTGCTGAAGGCGCGCGACGCCAACAAGGACCAGTCCTATTTTCTGTACCTGCTGGGACAGGAGGCGCTGGCACGCACGTTTTTTCCCATCGGGGAGCTGGCCAAGACCGAGGTGCGTCATATCGCGCAGGAGGCGGGATTGCCGAATTACGACCGCCACGACTCCACCGGCATCTGCTTCATCGGTGAACGTGACTTCAAATCCTTTCTCGCCCGCTACCTGCCGGCCCAACCCGGCGAGATGCGCACGCTGGCCGGCGCGCTCAAGGGAAAGCACGATGGGGTGATGTACTACACCATCGGCCAGCGTCACGGGCTCGGCATCGGCGGCGAAGGCGAGGCCTGGTACGTGGTCGGCAAGGACGTGGCCGACAACATTCTTTACGTCGAACAGGGCGAGCAGCACCCGGCGCTGTTCAGCGCGGCGCTGATCGCGGGGCAATTGCACTGGATCGGCGGCGAGCCATCGCCCTGGCCCCGGAAGCTGCGCGCCAAGACCCGTTATCGCCAGCCGGACCAGGACTGCACCGTCGCACTGCACGACCAGAGCCTGCGCGTGACGTTCGATCGTCCGCAGCGCGCCATCACGCCCGGGCAGTCGGTGGTGTTTTACGACGACGACGAGTGTCTCGGCGGCGGAATCATCGAGGAATCCGTGCCGGCGACACGCGCCGTCGCGGCGCGCTCGGCGCGCCGCTGATCCGGCATTTTCCCGGCTGTTCTGGTAAAATGCGCCCGCTCCCACGGACCCTCAACCATCGCAGGCGCGCATGAACAAACCGAACAAGCCGGATGCATTGCCGCTGAGCTCCCTCACCGCCCTGTCACCGCTCGACGGACGTTACCAGTCCAAAACCGCGGAGCTGCGTCCCTACTTCAGCGAGTACGGCCTGATCCGCCACCGCGTGCTGGTGGAGGTGCGCTGGCTGATGGCACTGGCCGGCCACAAAAAGATAAAAGAAGTCCCGCCCTTCTCCGCCGCCACGCAAAAATTGCTGAATGGCATCGTCGCGGACTTTTCCGAGGCCGACGCCCGCCGCGTCAAGGACATCGAAGCCACCACCAATCACGACGTCAAGGCCATCGAATATTTCCTGAAGGAAAAGACGCGCGACAACAAGGAGATTGCGCGCTGCACCGAATTCATCCATTTCGCCTGCACCTCGGAGGACATCAACAATCTCGCCTACGCCCTGATGCTGCAGCAGAGCCGGGACGAGGTGCTGCTGCCGCGCCTGGACCGGCTGATCGCCGCCATGGCCGATCTCGCCGCCCGCCACGCCGACCAGCCGATGCTGGCGCGCACCCACGGCCAGCCGGCCTCGCCCACCACGCTCGGCAAGGAAATGGCGAATTTCGCCTACCGCCTGAAACGCGCGCGCCGGCAGGTGGCCGAGGTGCCGATCCTGGGCAAGATCAACGGCGCGGTGGGCAATTACAACGCGCATCTTGCAGCCTACCCGGAGATCGACTGGCCGGCATTCGCGAAATCCTTCGTGGAAAAGCTCGGGCTCGACTGGAATCCCTACACCACCCAGATCGAACCGCACGACTACGTCGCCGAGCTGCTCGACGCCACGGCGCGCTTCAACACCATCCTGATCGATTTCAACCGCGACGTCTGGGGCTACATCTCGCTCGGCTATTTCAAACAGAAGGTGGTCAAGGGCGAGGTCGGCTCCTCCACCATGCCGCACAAGGTGAACCCGATCGATTTCGAGAACTCCGAGGGCAACCTGGGACTGGCCAATGCGCTGTTCCGCCACCTCGCGGAGAAGCTGCCGGTGTCGCGCTTCCAGCGCGACCTGACCGACTCGACCGTGCTGCGCAATCTCGGCGTCGGCTTCGGCTACATGCTGCTGGCCGCCGACTCCTGCCTCAAGGGCATCGGCAAGCTCGAGGTCAACGCGGAGCGCCTGAAACAGGATCTGGACCAGAACTGGGAAGTGCTGGCGGAGGCGGTACAGACCGTGATGCGCCGCCACGGGGTCGAGCAGGCCTACGAAATACTCAAGGACCTCACGCGCGGAAAGGCCGGCATCACCCGCGAATCCATGCAGGCCTTCATCCGCACGCTCGATCTGCCGGATGCGGCCAAAAAACGCCTGCTCGCACTGGCGCCCGACAGTTACACCGGCAACGCCGCCGTCCAGGCCAGGGGCCTCGCCAGGACTAAGTCCTGATTCCGCCGTTCCCGCTGCCCCGTCTCGTCGAACCCGGCATCCTTTCCGTAGTCTATATATACCTTGATGGCCCCGGTTTTCCGGCCATCAGGAGGATCCGCCTCACCGATATGGAGACAGCCAAGAATTCATCCGCCCCCGACGAGGCCCCGCAACGCCGGATCATCCGCGACCGTGCCGTGGTCGGCGATTTTCTGGCGACGCTGGCGGAGAACGCCACGCGCGAGATCGTCATTTTCGCGCCGCGGCTGGACGGCGCATTTTTCAACAGCGCCCGCTTCGCCCGCGCGCTGGCGAGTTTCGCCGCGCGGCATCGCCAGAACCTCGCGCGCATCGTGGTCGAGGACACGGAACAGGCGTTGCGCGACAACGACCGTCTCGTAGGACTGTGCCGGCGCCTGAGCGACTTCATCCATATGCATCAGGTCGCCGAGGAACATCTCGGTATCCGTGAAATGTTCATGGTCGTGGATCACCGGGGCTATCTGCATCAGCAGGACGCCGACAAGCCCGATTGCGTGACCCATCCGCGCGATGGCCATGAAGCGGTGCTGCTCACGCGGCGCTTCAACGAATTGTGGGACCGCAGCGAGCCGATCGTGGCGCTGCGCGCGACCGGACTGTAGGCTCCGGAATACCGATGCGGCTCCGAACCTTCCCGGCACTGGCAAGTTTTATCGTCCTGTCCGCACTGGCCGGATGCGGCCACACGCCCGAGGAAGAATCGGTTCCGCCGCCGGCCAGCCGCGCCGCGGATCACGCGCTCGCCATGGTCGGAAAACCCTATCGCTACGGCGGCAATACCCCGAAGGGTTTTGACTGCAGCGGGCTGGTGCAATACAGCTATGCCCGCGTCGGCGTGAGACTCCCGCACGGCACGCGCCACCTGTTGCGTGCGTCCGAACCCGTTTCCCGCAAAAACCTGAGGCGCGGTGACCTGGTATTTTTCACCCAGGAAGGCAAACGCTCGTCGCATGTCGCGCTCTATATCGGCGGCAACCGATTCGTGCATGCGCCGTCCAGCGGCAAAAACGTGCATGTCGCCGGATTCAATGACGCCTACTGGCAACGCCATTTCACCGAAGCCCGCCGGATCGAGATCGACTGACATGGCGCACGGCCGTGCGGCCATTCCTGTCCTGCTGCTTGTCTTTGCGTTCCTGTTCGCCCCGATCCGTGCACTTCCCGACGAGGCCCGCGTTATCGAGCTGAAGCACCGTCCCGCCAGCGAAGTCCTCCCCCTGATCCGCCCCTTGCTGGGTCCGGACGATGTGCTGACCGGCATGGACTACCGCCTGATCATCCGCACATCGGACCAGAACCTGAAAGAGGTCGAACGCGTCCTGGCGCAGGTGGACGTGGCGCGCCGGCGCCTGCGCATCACCGTGGAACAGGCCGCCGCCGGGGATCACGCCGGTACGTCCCAGTCGATCACGGGAGAAACACGGATCGGCGACAGGGCCCGCGTGATCCTGCCTTCCGGACCCGCGGAAAACGGCGGTCTCGTGATTCAAAAAGACGGCCTGCGCTACCAGACGAGCCGCCACACCAGCGTCACCCGCGGCGCCAGCACCCAGACGGTTCTGACCATGGACGGGCAGCGCGCTTATATCCGCGTCGGCCAGTCGATACCGCACGTGCGAAAAATACTGTCACTCAGCCGCCGGCACGCGGTGCTGGTACAGGACGTCGAGCTTCAGGATGTCACCACCGGCTTCGACGTGCTGGCGCGCGTGCACGGTGACCGGGTGCTGGTCGAGATCACGCCGCGCCTGTCTTCGTTGAGAAATCCCGCCATCGGCCTGGCCGACTTTCAGGAATTGTCCACGACGGTGGAAGCAAAACCGGGGGAATGGCTGGACCTGGGGGAAATTCTGGGAAACCGCGACGAGGTTAACCGCGCGATCCTGGAAAGCGCCACGACGACCGCGGGCGAACGCCGTACGGTCCGGATCAAAATCGAATAAATCCCGTCAGGGAGCGGCGGCGGCCGCGGAGCCTCCGCCGAGATGCCCGGCGAGAAACGCGCGCACCTGCTGTTCCGTGCGCGCGCCGCTGAAACGCCCGGCTTCCGCGCCCTGCACGAAAAGAATGACGGTGGGAAACCCGCGCAACTGGTAACGCCCCGCCAGACGCATGTTGTCGTCCACTTCCACCTTGGCCAGCTGCACTTCGCCGGCAAGCGCATGCGTGACTTTCTCCAGTACCGGCGTCAGGACGCGGCAGGGTGGACACCAGTCGGCCCAGAAATCCACCATGACCGGCCGGCTGCGGGAGGCTGCCAGCACTTTTTCGTTGAAATCCTGTTCGGTGACGTCAAAAACGGGAGGGCGATGCATTTATTCTTTTGAAATGAGGGGAAGGTCTTGCCGGCAAAATAGCTGCGCCATTCTACCGGCAAATCCCGAACCGATCAAAAACCTGCCCTTCGACGCAAGGGCAATTCAAGTCGGGCAACTCGACCTCTACCGCGCGACGATGAACAAGGCCAGCAGCAGGAGCAGCAGCGTCACACCCTGCAGGCCGACACGGGCGAACATCAGCTGGTGGCTGTGGCGCCGGTCGAAATCGCCACCTTGTGCCATGGATACGATGCCCGAAACCAGGGTGCCGGCCGTTGCCAGCACTCCGATGACAATAATCGCGGTGAGCACGGTCATGGGATACCCCCTTTACGAGACGTCAGCGATTTTATTTTCGACGCCGGCGCGCGCGTTGCTTTGATGTGCATCAATAATTGTTGTTTTTAGCGGTGAAAAAGCTATATTCGCGCGCCATGAATGCACGCCACGACAGGCTCCTGACCGAACTCCTGAGCCAGCCCACCGCTCCATTCCGTGAAGAACATGTGATTGCCGTCGCGCAGCGCGTGCTGCAACAGGCTGGCATCCCGTTTTTTCGCGATCCCGTCGGCAATGTGGTCATCGGCTGCGCCTCGCGTGCCGACTACCGGCGCCTGGTGCGCCAGAAGAGCGAGGAACCGCTGCGCCTGTTCATCGCGCACATGGATCATCCCGGATTTCACGGCATGCGCTGGCTGTCGGAAACGCGGCTCCGCATCAAATGGCACGGCGGTTCGCCGGTCAGGCATGTCTCCGGAAGCCGGGTCTGGCTCGCGACGGAGAAAGGCTACTGGGCCGAGGGCAAGCTCGATCGCGTACACCTGCTCAAGTCCGGACACGCCATTCAAACCGCCGAGGTACAAATCAGCGGCGGCGTGAAATTCGCGCGGCCCGAGGCGGACAGGCTGTACGGCGGTTTCGGATTTCGCGCGCCGGTGTGGCGCGCCGGCCGAAAAATCTACACCAAGGCGGCGGACGATCTCGTCGGCGTTTTCGCCATTCTGGCCACGGCGCTGGAACTGCTCAAAAAACCCCGCGGGAAAAAATCACCGCCCTTTCTCGGATTGCTCACGCGCGCCGAGGAAGTCGGCTTCGTCGGCGCCATCGGCCATTTCGAACTCGGCTGGCTCGCCGGCGCGCGCCGGCCGGTGATCGCCGTGAGCCTGGAAACCTCGCGCACCCTGCCGGGCGCGCTCGTGGGCCACGGACCGGTGGTGCGCCTGGGCGACCGCCGCACGGTTTTTCATTCCGGTTACCTGAAGGTGCTGACCGACGTCGCGCAGAAGGCGTTGCCGGGAAAGCATCAGCGCCGCGTCATGCATGGGGGCACCTGCGAGGCCACCGCCGCGATCGCCTGGGGCCTACCCGCCATCGGCCTGTCGGTGCCACTGGGCAACTATCACAACGAGGGGTTCGAGGGCGGCCCCGGCTGCCGCGCACCGCGCGGCCCGGCGCCCGAGTTCGTGCATCGCGACGACATCGAGGGTCTGCTGAAGCTGTGCCGGGAGCTGATGCAACACGGCCTGCACTGGGATAAGCCGTGGGAAGACCAGCGCCGGCAGCTGCGCCGCCGGCTGCGCGACTACCGCCGGCTCCTGTGAAGGCCGGCTAGGGCTTGATGCCCGCGGCGGTGTTCACCTGGATGTCGAGCCACAGCCCTTGCTCGCCTGCCAGCGGATGTATCTCAGCCAGATGTCCGGTTTTGAACGACTCCCGCTGCGCCGGCGGAATCTGCTCGATCCATCCGCGCGTGCCGCTGTTCCACAATACGTCCCACCACTGGGATTCGTCCTTGAGGTGGTAGCCGAACTGTTCGGTCGTCACCTCGATTTGTTGCAAGCCGGCCTGCTCCATCAGTTCGCGGCAGCGCGCGGGATCGGCGAGACGCATCCCCGCCGGGGGCGAGTCACCGGGCGACAGAATACCCTGGCGCTGGAGCCGCTGGATAAACAGATCCATCATCGGCTGAAACGCGCTTTTTCCGAACGTGGTGAAAACGACGCGCCCTCCCGGCTTCAGCACCCGCACCCACTCCCGGAGCGCCGCGGACATGTCGGGCAGGAAGAAAATGCCGAAGGAGCAGACGACATAATCGAAATATTCCCGCCGGAATTCGGGCGACGCCGCATCCATCACGTGCAGGTCGATGTTGCGGATTCCGAACTTGACGATTTTTTCATGGAACCGTTCCAGCATGGCCTCGGACAGGTCGATCGCCATGACACGGCCCTGATCGCCGACCGCCTGCGCCGCCGCCAGCGCGCAGGCGCCGGTGCCGGTAGCGATGTCCAGCAACTTCGTGCCCGGCGGGGGATTGAGACGGGCGATCAGACGATCCGCGCAGAAGGGAAAGAAACGCAGCGCCGGATCGTCGTAACCGGCGGCAACGAGGTCGAAAACAGATATTACCCGCGCGCGCGGATCTGGCTGGTTCATTCGGAGGGATCATGTCAGAACACCCGCCTGCGCAACAACCATGCCGCGCAGGCGGGTATGGCATGCGGCGGCCAGCGGTCCTGGGGATGGGGAGCCCGGGTAGGGCTTCATGGATTCGACATAAGCTGTTTATGCCGAATACTCCTTGTCGTTTGATGGAGGATCGTCCCCAGGAGGATGTCCGCCAGCCGGAGGTCACATCTGTGACGTTTCTTGTGTATCAGAGCCCCGGCGCCAAAACCTTGATGCACATCAATGCACCCGAACGCCGTCCCCGCCTGTCCGGCCCCTTGTTGACCCGGCCCGGCGGCTGACTCCCCCGGGCCGGTGCGGCAAGGGCCGCGCCGGCCAGGACATCCGGCCATGACTCAAAAAAACGAGCCACCTGTCGGGCTGGCGGGCCCATACATCGTCATGCCACAGACCGGGTATTTGACCCAGCCTATACTTTTTTTGCGAAACCATGAATCACACCACTCCACTGAAAGGACAAGGACGTCCCGTGACAACGACAAGGAGCATTTTCCAGAAAACCTGTCCCGCCTGCATGGTCACACTCGCCCTCGATGCCAAGGAATGCGCCTGCGGCCACCAGTTCGATCACGACGATAACGACAGCTCGCTTTCATCGGAAGCGATCCGCCTGCAGGCTGAGGAGCTGTACGAAAACTATCTGGCCGCGCGCGCCGAACAGGCTTCCAGCGCCGTCATGACCGCCCAGGCCGAGTACAACCGTGACCCGGGCAACGCGCAAAAATCCCAGCGCATTGCCGAACTCATACAGGAAGCGGAGGCGGCCCGCGCCGCCCTGGCCGCGCAATCCGGGCGTGTGGCGGAAATGAGAAAAGCTCTGCCACCGGCACCGGCCGCGCGTCCGGCCCCCGCGACGCCAAAACAGAAAGTGGCGGAAATGAAAAAGCCGCAGGCGCCGGCACCGGCCGCGCGCCACGCACATGTCCCGACTGCGCCAAAGAAAAAAATCGCCTTCGCCAAGCCGGCCGTCATGCCATCCCCGGCCCGGGCAACGACCAGGGTATTGAAAAATCCCGATACAGACGACGCCATCACAACCTCGCTGGTATCGCGGCGCGCGGCCAAAAAGGCGGCCGCTGCACCGATGAAACGCAAACCGGCTCCCGCGCCGGTGGCGGCGAAGCCGGAGATCATTCTGCCGCCGGTCCAGACCAAGGCACCCAATCCGGCATTCCGTCAGGCCCAGGCGGCCAGGGCCGAGAAAATCCTGCGTCAGGCGGAAACCGCGGCGGCTGTGAAAGCGGTGATCAAGGAAGAAACCGCCGGAACGACTCCGGCGACCGGAAAGAAAACCGCCGCGATGCCGCCGGCGGCGGCGATTCCGAAACTGGAGGTCAAACTGCCGGATCCGCCGCCGGTCCCAACCAAATCTGCGCCGCGGCTGCTGGGTGCCGACAAAAAGGAATGCCCGAACTGCACCGCCAGCGTCGACAACAAGCTCAATCGTTGTCGCTGCGGATTCGAGTTCCCGACCAGCGAATCGCTCATGCCGGCACTCAGCATGAGCGAAGAGGAACGCGCGGAATTCGCCAAGCTCTTCAGATTCCCCTAGCGTCCCGCCTGCGGTCTCAGGTCCCGGTGGAGCGTCGCCTGTCTTCGCTGGCAACGCCAAAAATTTCCTCGAGCGGCGCCGGTTTGGCAACGCCATAACCCTGCGCATAATTCACCCCGATCTCGCCCAGCACGCGCAGGATCTCCCCGTTCTCGACGAACTCGGCGATGGTCTGCATGCCCATGGCGTGGCCGATCTGGTTGGCAGCCTCGACCACGGCACGGTTGACGGGGTTGCTCGTCATGTCGCGCACGAAGCTGCCGTCGATCTTCAGGTAATCCACTTTCAGGGTCTGCAAATAGCCGAAGGAACTCAGGCCGGTACCGAAATCATCCAGCGAAAATTCGCAGCCCATGCCCTTCATCACGGCGATGAAACGCGTGGCCTGCGTGAGGTTGGCCATCGCCGTGGTTTCGGTGATCTCGAAACATATCTGCTGCGGAGCAACGCCGGTCTGCCTGAAGGCGTCCATGACGAACGCCATGAACGATTCGTCGCACAGCGACTGGCCCGAAAGATTGATGGAAAAGTGCCAACCGGAAACGGCGTGGTTGTTTGCCGAAATCGACTCGAACGCCTTGCGCACCACCCAGCGGTCGATCGAGGTCATGAGGTTGTAGCGTTCGGCCGCCGGGATGAACGCCAGCGGCGGCACCAGCTTGCCCTCTTCGTCGAGCAGCCGTATCAGCATCTCGTAGTGCGGTTTGCCGCGATTGATATCCGCCACCGGCGCAATGCGCTGGCAGTAGAGGCGGAAGCGGTCCTCTTCCAGCGCCTTGGTGAGGCGCGACACCCAGCGCATCTGGCCGTGGCGCTGCTTGAGTTCGTCGTCGTCGAGGCGGTACACGTGCACGCGGTGGCGGCCGGCCTCCTTGGCGGCGTAACAGGCCACGTCCGCCGCGCTCAGAATGTCCGTCACGCTCTGCTCGCTGGAGCCGATGGAAACCAGGCCGATGCTCACGCCCACGTCGAAGGCGTATTCCTTCCACACGAAACGGAACTCCTTCACCCGCGTGAGCAGGTCCTCGGCGATGCGCCGGGCGACCTCGACGTCGCAATGCTGGAACAGGATGCCGAATTCGTCTCCACCGAGCCGGGCGACAGTGTCGGATTCGCGGATCCGGCCGCGCAGGATCGCGGCAAACTGGCGCAGCAATTCGTCGCCGGCGATGTGGCCGCAGGTGTCGTTCACGATCTTGAACTGGTCGAGGTCCATGTAACACAGGGTATGTTCATTCATGCCCGGCTCGGCCGAATTCACGGCCTTGGTCAGGATGCGCTCGAATTCGCGCCGATTGGCCAGGCCGGTAAGGTCGTCGTGGCTCGCCTGGTGCGCCAACTGCTTGGCCATGCGGCGCGCGCGGCTGACGTCGTGGATCACCAGCACGGCGCCGATCAGCGGACCGCCGTCTTCGCTGCGAATCGGGGCCGCCGTGTTGACGACGTCCACCTCCGAACCGTCCGGCCGCACCAGCACCACATGCTCCGCGCTGCCGGTGACGTGACCGTCGCGCAGGCAGGCCTCCACCGGATTTTCCACGGAACGCCGGTGCTCCTCGTCGATCAGCTGCATCACCTGCCGGACCGGCTTGCCGCGCACGCCGTCGATTTTCCAGCCGGTGAGTTTTTCCGCCATGGGGTTGAGATACTGGATGTTGCCGGCGGCGTCGGTGGTGATCACGGCGTCGCCGATGGAATGCAGGGTCACCTCGATCAGGTTTTTTTCCGCGCGCAGGCTGGTCTCGGAACGGCGCACCTTGTCGAGTGCCTCGCGCAGCTCTCCCTGCTTGAGGGTGATGAAATCGAGCGCCTTGTTGATGAAGCGCGCCAAAAAACCGAACTCGTCCTGCCGGTTCTCCGGGAACCGCAAGGCGGTTTCGCCGTGGGTAATGGACTTGGCCGTCTGCACCATGTGCTGGAACGGTTGCGTGAGGATTCGCTGCAGCACCCAGTGCAGCAGCAGCCCGAAGGTCAGCAACACCACGCCCATGTAGATCAGCACCTGCTTGCGCTCCCGGGTGACCATCTCCTGCAGCGGGGTGAAACTGATGTACGACATCCCTTCGCCGTGCGAGGACTCGTCGTTCACGGGATGGAAATCGAAGTTGCGGGCGAACAGGACCTGGTCCGGCCGACGCTGCCCGTGCAGGAACGATTTTCCATTCAGGCTGACCTCGATGGCCTCCGCGCCGTATTGCAGCCTCAGCTTCTGCAGTTCCAGTTCGATGCGCTCGGCGGAGAGCAATGTCTGATTGTGCAGAAAATGATCCAGGTCGTAGGCCAGCCCGTTGGCCCGGCCGGCGTAATCCGCGGTGATTCTCTCTTCGCTGTTGTGCAGCAGGGAATACGAAATCCCCATGCCGGCCACGATCATGAACCAGAAAACGATGACCGATATCCTGGTCGACAGGCTCGACTGGATGTCGCCGTCGGCGCGTGCCGCCAGATGGGGATCGCTGATCATCTAAAACCGGCCCAACGGAAGCCCATCACCATGGGACAGATGCCGCTCAGGCCGGCGCCGAACAGGGCGAAGCCGATGAACCAGGGGAAGAACCAGAGTTCCTTGCCGAACATGACATAACTGACGACCAGGAACGCGGCCACCACCAGGCGCAGCGCGCGCTCGGCCTCGAAGTTGATCCTGGCCTTGTCACCCGGCGACATGGCGCATACGGCACCGGCGCCGGGATCGCCCTGCAGGCGAGAAACCAGAGTCGGGATTCGCCAGTTGGTGATGCCCTCGAAAGTCAGGACCATAATGTAGCCATAGATCACCAAGCGCAATTCAAAATACAGCGCGGCCAGCAGTACAGCGCCCAAAATGATGCGAAACGTGCGTTCGGTCATGGTTCCTCCGTTGCCTCGGGCAACTTAAAGGGGGTGCAGAATTTGCCGGCCGTTTGAGCCCGTGTTTGGGGGTGGGAAGCGGCCGGAAATCGCTGCGCCTGTACTAAAGATAGAGCAATAAACATGCCCGTTCCGGCGAAAACCGACCAAAACAGAGGGGATTTGATACGAAAACCAGGGCGCGTGGCCCCGAAAATGGCGCAAACGAGGGGTAACTAGCGCGGGCGGCCCAGCTTGAAGCGTTCGCCCCGGAAGCTCAGCACTACGCCATCCGGAACGATGTCTTCCACGCGAACGCCGCCATCGATCTGGCTGCCTTTGCGATATTCCCGGTTGTTGATGAACAGGATGCGCTGGGATTCGTCGTGCGAATACACATGGATGGTCACCGCCAGCGCCGGCAGGGCGCGCTGGAAATCCTGCGGCATTTGCTGCAACAGCGGCGTGTCGTCCATGACCAGCGGCACGGCCGGGGCGGAGACGGTTTTGACCGTTTCGGGGCGAGGAGTCAGCGCAGGTTTTTTCACGGTACGCGCCGCGGTGACTTTTTTCGGTGACGGCGCGGGGGCTGGAAGTTTGGCTTGTTCGGCCAGGTCTGCAACCGGGGCGGTTTTACTCGCGGGCGATTCCGTAGCCGGCACGGAGGCCGGCGGCGCACTGGCCGGCGCTGCCGCAACCGGATCGATGGTCACGGGCGCCGGCGGCGGATCAGGCAGATGGGCTACCGTGTTGCGCCAGAACAGCAGGACGGCCGCCACGATCCCCAGCAATAAAACCAGCCCCAGGACAAGCCACCAGCCGCTAACCGGCAACGCCAGCGAAATATTGTGCACCGCGCCGGTTCGTGGCGCTGATCCGGGTTGCCGCGCCTGTTGGGACTTTCGCAGGGCATCCAGGATATACGACATGCTCAGCGCGCCTCGGCAGCCACGTTGGCGGCAATCAGGACCGGCGATTTCGCCGGAAAATAGCCTTGCAGCTTCGCCAGTGTTTCGCCGCCGACAACGCCGTCGGCCGCGAGCCGGTGGCGGCTCTGGAACTGCATGACCTGCGCCCGCAGCGGCACATCAAACAGGTCGTTGGTTTCGGCTGCCAGCGGTTCGTTGCGATAGCGCGCCAAGGCGTCACGCAACCAGACAATGGCTTCGCCGCGATCGCCCAGCCGCAACATTTCCTGCGCCGGCACTTCCGGTTTCCACAGCAGCAGGTATTTCCCGAACCAGAGGCGCCCCACCTCCTGCACCCCGAACTCCCGGGGCGTACCACCCATGGTCAGCAACACCGAATCCGCGGCCAAAGACGTCACGAGCACATGGTGCTTGCGGCCGGAAGCATCCTGCAATTCGATCACCGCTGGCCGGTTACGTTCGCGCAGGTTGTTCCAGGTTCCGGTCTGATAAACGCAGCGCAGGCCCGCATTCAGCGCGCGCTCGCAGGCCGTGGCGCCGGCCAGGACGGTGTAATCCAGCCCCCAGTGCCCGAACAGATCCTTCATGGCCGATTCGGTGTCGGTCCTCGCCTCCGGAGCGGCCAGCGAGGATTCGAGTTTCGTCACGGCGTCGGCAGGGCCGGTTGCGGCCTGCGCTTCGGCCACGGGAGCAGCGGGCGCGGCCTGGGTCCCGGGCGTGGAGGCTGCCACGGACTCGGGCTCGGCCTGGACCGTTTCCGTGGAAACTGCCTGGCCACCGGCGTCCTTCCCGGACGCGCTCACCCGGCTCGTTTCAGGCCACCATTGCCAGACCGCCGCGCCCAGGGCCAGACCCAGCACCACCGTCGCCGCCAGCGCACGCAGCGCGATACGCGGCTTCGGCCCGGCGCCCTGCCCGATCTCGCGGGCCGCGCGCTTGACGATGGACGCATCCACCACCTGCCTGCCGCGTGTGTAAGCACCGAGCAGGGCGCGATCGCAAATCACGTTGATCAATCGCGGAATGCCGCCGGACGCGGCATAGACCTGCTCCATGGCTTTCCTGTCGAACAAAATCGCCTTGGCGCCGGCGACCCGGCAACGATGCAGGATGTATTCGAAGTTTTCCTTGCGCGTGAGCGCCACCAGGTGGAAGCGCGCCGTGATGCGTTGCGCCAGCTGCCGCAGGTCCTGTTGCGCCAGCATCTGGGCCAGCTCCGGCTGGCCGATGAGGATGATTTGCAGCAGTTTCTGCTTGGTGGTCTCGAGGTTGGTCAGCAGCCGGACCTGTTCCAGCACCTCCCGGCTCAGGTTCTGCGCCTCGTCGATGATAAGCACGGTGCGCCGGCCGCGCGCGTGGGTTTGCAGCAGGTGGGCATTGAGCGCGTCGATCAGCTGCTTGAGACTGGCCTGCTCGCCGGGATGCGGAACGCGCAACTCGTCGCAGATAGCGGCGATGAACTCGCCCACCGTCAGCACCGGGTACAGGATCAGCGCAACGTCCACGCCCTCGGGCAGCCGCTCGACCAGGGTGCGGACCAGCAGGGTCTTGCCGGTGCCGACCTCGCCGGTCAACTGCACGAAACCGCCGGCCTCGGCCAGTCCGTACTGAAGGTGCGCCAGCGCTTCCTGGTGTCCGCGACTCAGGTAGAGATAGTGCGGGTCCGGCGGGATGGAAAACGGGTTCTCGTGCAGACCGAAATACTGAAGGTACATTAGTCCGCCTTCGCCGAATGCCGGTGACGGTCCCGGGCCATATTCCGGGTGGAGCATTTCTTGTCCATCATCTTCCCTAGCTTGCTGATCGTCCGGGCCCTGGGCACCGGGCCTTATCATCCCCATACGATATCATTATTTGTGCGTCCTATAACGGTCTGGGCGACAGCAACGGCCGGGGCGGCAGCGGAACTGCACGCCGCCGGTCCGGAAACAGACTGGTGAATTATGCGGGAAAAAAGCTGAACACTACATGCGGCAGGGGGTGCGTAAGGATTATTGACGGCGTCCGGGTTTGATACCGTCATCAACCGCCGATTTGGCCGCCTGCACGATCTTGCGCAGATCGGCCAGCTGCACCTGCAGGGCCTTGATCGCTTCCGCGACTTCCACGGACTCGCGGCCGGTCTCGCCCTTGTTGATGTTGGCTGTTTCCATCTTTGCTGCGCGTTGCGTTTGACTCATGTAAACCTCCTTGTGCGAATCCGACTTGCATGCGAACTCCGCTCGACAACTCCTCAGCGCCCGACAAAGGACAACATGTGTCTGAATCAATTAAGGCGGAAAGCCGGAGGAATTACAAGTATAGATTCCGGCTCAGCGAGTGACGGCGGCGCGACCGGCCCCGGCGGATAGCCGTGGTCGCAAGGCGGATGAACGCGAAAAAGCGCGCCGCGCCTGCCTTATGCCGGAGTACCTGGCGGCGGCTTGTGCGGGGATGCGACAGGTGTGTGTTTTGTGCAAATACCGGCTCGAACCGCCGTCAGGGTTAATTTCGGTCGGTTAATGAAAACCTGCTTTACTCCTTCAGCACGCACTTGCGATAGAGATCCTTGAGCGTGCCGCCCGGATCATATTTTCTCTTGAGTCTCTCGTAGGCGGGCCGGTTATATATTTCCCAGAACTGTTCGGGTGAGAACCAGGAATCCGAATACAGCGATTTCATTCCCTGCATGGCCATCACCTTCTGCTCAACCTGCCGGTTGTAGTGTCCCGGCGGAAGTTTTTTTCTTCCGCGTATCACGTCCCAGAATCCGAAATTAACGTAAAGTTTATCCGGGTCCATGCGGTAAAGATCGAATCTCGCCCGCCTGTCCCAGGCACGGGTGGGACATATCCACACCGGCATGAAGCGGATGACCTCGTGATAGAACGCCATGAATTCCGGCGCATGCTCGATGGGAATTTCGACGTCCTGAATGACGGACTCGGCGTGAAAACCCGTCAGCCTGTCGAGCGTGCGGGTGAGCTTCCAGCGGCTGTTGAGCCGCATGAGCTTCGTGTAGGTAACCGAGTTCAGTCGTTGCCGCCCATAGAGCCGGCGAATAAACGGGTTCTGGGCCAGCAGGTTTTTCGAACACCAGAACCAGTCCGTATCCCAGCGCCACAGATAATCCGCCGTCGTCAGGTAATCCTCGGCGCGCTCGCGCAATGACTTGTAATAGATTTGCTCGTAGGTGTAATCGCTGGCATAGGGGGCCACGTCGCTGAACTGGCCGAGCGTGACGATCATGTCGTTGCGGCCGAACACTACGCCATCGACGAAATCGAGGTCACCACGCTCGCATTGTCCTGCCAGGTCGGCGAAAAATGCCTCCGGATCGGCGTGGCGGATATGAGTGAGTTTCACGTAGTTTTTGACGGGCACCACCTTGGCCTTGAGCAGCAAGGCGTAGCCCAGCGTCCCGTAGGAATTGGGGAAACCGTAGAACAGGTCGCGATGCTCGTTGTCCGGCGCGCACTGCACGGTGCGGCCGTCCCCCAGCAGTATTTCCATCTCCTGCACCGTCTCGTGCACCAGCCCGTAGCGGAAGGAGGAGGATTCGATGCCGCAGCCGGCGGTCGCGCCGCCGATGGTGATGGACTTGAGCTGCGGCACCACCGCCGGCATGACCTTGTGTTTCAGGCATTCGGCGACAAGCTTCGCGTACGGCGTCATGCCCTCGACAATCACTTGGCCGTTCACGGCATCGACGTGCAGGACATTGTTGAAATCGCGCACATCCAGCTTTCGCGCCGGCCCGTCCTGGCGATCGCGAAACAGGTTGGAGGTGGTTTTTCCGAGGCGTACATTCCCGCCGCGGGATGAGCGCAGGGCCTCCATCAAGCGCTGTTTCTTCTCCTGGTAGCGGGCCATGTCCATGTCCCCGCCACAATACTGAAACCCCGCCACGCTGCCAATCCGCATGAACCTAAACCGTTGTATAACCATGCCGTGTGCCGCCGATCCGCTGGTCGGGCGCGCCATGACGCCAGTCCCAGCAGGCGTTTTCCCCGCGGCGGAAGGACCGGCGAGGGGCTATACTTGATGTGTGGGAAGGAGTTGTCACTGGTCGAGCCTGGATATGACAGGGATTACCGCATGAGGACCTACAGCATTTACCAGAAGCCGTGCCCGGCCTGCGGCATGGTGATATCCGTGGACGCCAAAAGCTGCGACTGCGGCTACTCCTTCGAGCCTCCCGGCAACAACGACATCCTCTCCGAAGAACAGGCGTTGCAGGAAGAGGAATTATTCGAAGCCTATCTGGCGGCGCGTGTTGACCAGGTCGTCGCGGAAGTGGAATCCGCGCGTGCCGAGCTGATGGCCGACATCTCCAATCATCGCAAGGCCGACAAACTGTTGCGGATGGTGCAGGACGCGCTGGCGCTGCGCGACGAACGCGACGCCCAGGCGGCAAAGATCAGACAACTGCGATCGTCCCTCCCGGAAAAACCCGATGCGCCTTCGCTGTCGGCGCAGCCGACCGAGGCGTTCCGGGCACAACAGGCCGCCAAGGCGGAAAGAGTCATGGAGACGTTTGCCAATACCCAGACCAAAAGTTGCCCGCATTGCCACACCGTGCTGCCCGTCACTTCCGCCCTGTGCCTGTGTGGTTACATCTTCGCTCGCGATGACTTCCTGCTCCCGCGGGCCGTGGACAGCTCCACGCGCAGCGAGATATACCAGTCCCGGGAAAATTCCCGCTCACCGGACTAACTGCAGTAGAGAAAATTCACCAGCGCGGTATAAGTGCGGTCGTCGTAACGGCGAAACCGCAGCGCCACGCCGTTCTGGTCGACGCGCACCACGTCCGCCGGCACGCGATGTCGGCCGTATTCATCATGTTCCCCGAGCGTAAGCACCGCCTCCACCGGCGTGCCGGGCGAAAGGCCGTTCCCGGCCGCCTCCAGCCGGGCCCCGCTCAGACTGAGGTCGCGAACTTTCCAGTATTCCGAATAGGCAAGATCGTGATTGACGACAATATCGAGCGATATTTTCTTGCGGATGCTGTGGCGTTGCTCGGTCTTCATCTCTCGCCTCCCGGGTGGTAACGGACGCTTCCACATGATGTGATCGTACCGCGGACGGGTCAAGCGAAAGACCCCGGAGGGAGCATCCATATTAGGGGGGGGCTTATCCGCCGGGATTCCGGAACGTCCCAATTCTGGTTTTTTTTCCACAATCGGATAAGCTTGTGGAGGTTAATCCTGCAACGGGGCTATTTTCCCATGTCGGAACTCGTGATCGCACCCACGCTCCTGCCCGCCGAACCGCTGCGCAAGCGTGCCCCGGCGTTCGACGAGCACGGCAAGGCCCTGAGCGACTTCATGGTGCTGATTCCCGGACTGGTGAAAAAACCGCAACACATCATCCAGGCCACCATCGAGCACATCCAGACCGTGTTCGCCGATTACCAGCACGTGGTGGTGTTCGCCGAATTGAACCTGAAGCTCAGCCTTTTGTGGGTCAGCGTGAAACCGGTTCCCGGTGTGCGCTTCCAGATCTCCGAGGCGCTGCGCGCGCTCATCCCCGAGGCGCGTCTGGTTTCGCATATATAAATGATGCAGCGCGCGGAATCCGCGCTGCCCTGAAAAATCAGCGAAGCAAACTTCTAGCGCTTGTGCACGCCCAGCTGATCGTTGGCGCGTCGACCGCTGTTCTGGCGCCGGTTGGGATTATTCGGCTCCCAGCGAATCTCCTTGCGGCGATCCGCCACGTTGCGGCGGCTGAACTTGCGCCGCTCGACGCCCTTGTAGCCCGTGCTGCCGTTGGTGTAATGATTTGCCATGGTACCCTCGTCCGGCCCGGGTTCTGGCGACCACCCCGGCCGGTGTTTGATGTATCCATGACAAAGCAGAAACCATGCCACTGACCTAATCCGTCGCGGAAAACCTCGCAGACAAGGCCCATATCGCCAGAGCCAGAAAAACCGCCATGACCGCGCCGGCCAGGTGAACCGCGCCCGGCAGGCCGGCCCACGCCATGCCGCCGGCCAGAAAAAACCCCAGCACCCGCGCCCCGCTGCCCCAGGCTAGGCGCCGCACGGCGGATGCATGGGCCGCGGTATTGCGCGCCGGCCAGATCCACACCGGCAACAGATAACTGACGGCGCCGGTCACGAGCGGGAACAGGAATAAATAGAAGAACAGCGGCAACGCGATGTCGGCCGGCAATACGCCGGCGGCGTGCAGGCCACCCGCCAGCAGCACCAGCATCAATCCCGCCACGGCCAGGGCCAGCGACGTGGCCGGCCGGTGCCAGCCCCAGACAGGCTGACGCCATGTCGTCACGAGCGGCGCGGCGAAACGCCCGAGCGGCACCAGCCACAGCGCCAGCCCGGGCCAGACCAGCCATGCCCACCAGGCCGAGCCGGCAGCCATGAGCAAGGCTCCCAATGCCATGGGATAAAGATCGCGCTGCAAACGTACGCGCGTGGCCGCATCGTTGTAACCCGCCACCGTGGGAAGCAACACCCGCAATGTGCCGACCGCGGTCAGCCCGATGAAACCATATATGTTCATGTGCAGGTGAAACCGCCTGAGCGCGGCCCAATGCTCGGGCCAGAATGCCGCGATCGAAATCGCCAGCAACCCGAGCAACAGACTGGCCAGCGCCAGCTGGTACCAGTGCAGGCCCGGATGCGGGCGGCCCAGCATGGCGCGGGCACGCCACCCGATCCAGCCGAACAAGGCAGCGGCTGTAAACATGGCGGTCAATGCCGGAACCATGATCAAGTCGCGCCGCCAGTATATGGCGGCCGCGGCGGCGGCACCGGCGATCAGGGCGAGAACGGGAAGCGCGAGTACCGGCCAGGACGGGGCGCGGCTGTGCGTCAGCACCGGGGTGAAATAGATCATGGCCGCCATGATGAGCGGCATGATGCCGGCCGCCAGGATCATGTGGACCAGCGCCGGCGCATAGCGATGCAGGAAAGAAGACAGGATCAGCGCGGCCAGGAACAGCACCGGCGCCACCAGGCCCAGCGCCAGCAGCACGCGTCGCGCGGGCCGCGAGGGATCAGGCATTCCCGGCATCCCTTGCGGCATCCGTCATGGCGCCGGTTCCGGCTTCCAGTTCTCGATGCGAACCGGAGACTTGTACTCGTAGCCGAAATAGCTGGCGCCGACCATGAGCGCCATCCAGGCGACGATGACGATCCCGACGATGAGGATCCAGTGGCGGGTCTTCATGCCGGCCGTGGCGTTCTCCGTCCGGACTGCGCCGCATCATGATTCATGGCAGACACCTGCCCGTTTCATTCATCCGTGACGCAGCCTTCGGAGGCAT
>JBFMBB010000012.1:0-32281 GCA_040755435.1 Pseudomonadota bacterium
TTTTAAGGTTTCTCCCGCGCTTCACGGTCACAATTTGTGACCTTTACGCCGACGGTTTGTCCGGGCTTGAGGTCACAAATTGTGACCTCAAGTTCTGTGCCTCTTCCCATGTGATCCGGAACATGAAATCTTCACAAAATGTGATCTCAAGTCTGTTGATCTGGGACGGTACTTTCAAGATCACGATTTGTGATCTTGAACATGCCCTGTTTGAGGTTCCAAATTGGAACCTCAAGATTCACTGCTCCGGCGTGCAGATCTCGTTGCGCGCGATGGCGCGCGCGGTGAGTGCCAGCAGCAGCGCGATCACGCCGCACAGCAGTATCAGCAGCAGGTAAGACGCGGTCCTGAAAAACCCGACGTTGGTGGCATGGAACATCAGCTGCGTGGCGATGGTCAGGGCCGCGAGAGGGAAGGAGTAGGCCCACCAGGAAAGAAAGAACTTCAGGCGCCACAGGCGCGGCACCTGCAACAGCAGCAGCATGGCGATGAACGCCGCTGTGTGGAACAGCACGCGCCCGAAGCTGTCCAGCGCGCCGCTCAGTTTCAGGTAGGCGATGAAGCCGGCCGCCGGCGGCGCCAGCAGGATGAAGAAAGTGGGCAGCAGCCGCTCGGGCATCGGCTGATGGAAGATCATGCGATAAACAATAATCGTGAACAGCACCAGCCAGAACACCAGTCCGATGCTGAAGAAAAACCAGCCGGTCTCGGGGCCGGCGTGCACCACGCCGGCGATCGGCGCCACGATGTTGCCCACCACCGGAATGAACCAGGCGGGATTGATGTGGGTGATTTCGAATCCGGGTTTGTGTATCCAGGCGTTCAATACGTACAGGGTCACCAGCAGATGCAGCGCCGCGCCTGCGAGCCACAGCGCGTACGACAGCTTTGGCCAGAACCCGAGGGTGGCGCCGCCGAGCAGCAGCAGGCTGACCGTGATGGTGGCGCCGAAACTCATCTTGACCGGGTGGCGCCATTCCTGTGCCACGGCTTCCGGAAAGCGGATTGTTTTGAGGATGTAGATGATCGCCAGCAGCGCGAACACGACCAGGCTCGCGACCGTGACGGCATGACCGCCGCCGCGCGGCAGGCCGAGTATGGATTCCCCTTGTTGCAGGGCCATGGCGAGGCCGGCCAACCCCATGACGGAGGAAAAGAAGGCGACCGGAAAATGTTGCAGCCGGTGGTGGCTGGCGGCGGTTGGTGTGTTCATGCGGGCGTCCTGTTCCGGGAATTAAATGGTGCTCAGGCGACGTTCAGCCGGTTGTCGGGATCGAACGCCCGTTTCAGGTTCTGCTGCAACGTGACGACCGTGGCCGGCAGGGGATGGAACGAGGCGCCGTTGTGCCCGGCGCTGCGGAACAGGGTGGCGTGGCCGCCGGCTGTTTCCGCCGCGCGGCGGATGTCCGCCGCCGGGGCATCGCTCTTGAGCCAGCGCTGCGCGCCGCCCCAGTCGATGAGCCATTGGCCCGGCAGATTCATGGCCGCCGTGGCGGGCGGGACGGACAGGCGCCACAGCGGCGCGCCGCCCTGGAAAAAACGATGCCGGTGCTCGCGGATGTCGCGCCAGAACTCATCGCTCGTGTCCAGCAGCTTGCCGCCCAGCTTGGCGCGCGCGGCTTGTACGCCCAGCTCGGTGCCGGAGAGACGCACATATAAGGTATCGCCCGCGTGACAGGCAGCCGACAGCGGCAGCGGCTGCGCGCCCCAGGCGTTCATGACGGTGACGGCCTTGTCCGCCGGCATCGCGTGGCAGAGCGTGATTTCCTTCGCTGGTTTCGGCAGCACCTTGAGCGAAATCTCCAGCAGCACGCCGAGCGTGCCGCGTGCGCCCACCATCAGGCGCGAGACGTCGTAACCGGCGACGTTCTTCATCACCTCGCCGCCGAAATGCAGGATCTCGCCGTTGCCGTTGATGATGCGCACGCCCAGCACGTGGTCGCGCGCGGCCCCGGCATAGGGCCGGCGCGGGCCGGAGAAGCCGCAGGCGATGGTGCCGCCGAGTGTGGCGGTCTCGCCGAAGTAAGGCGGCTCGAAGGCCAGCATCTGGCCTTTTTCCGCCAGCACGGCTTCGATGTCGGCGAGCGGCGTACCGGCGCGCGCGGTGATGACCAGCTCGGTCGGTTCGTAGGAAACGATGCCGCGGTGGCCGGTGACGTCGAGTTTTTCACCTTCAAGCTCGCCGGTGTAAAAGCGCTTGCTGCCGCTGCCGGCGATGACCAGGCGCGTGCCGCGTCCGGCCGCGGCCTTCACGGTTTCGGAGAGTTGCGGTGCGATGTCGTTGGCGGCGTTCATGCGGCTCAGAATCTTTCCAGGTCGGGATAGATCAATTTGCCGCCGTGCACGTGCATGCGCCCGAATTCGGCGCAGCGCGACAGCGTCGGCACCGCCTTGCCGGGATTGAGCAGCCCCTTGGGATCGAATGCCGCTTTCAGGGCATGAAACTGTTCCAGTTCTCCTTTGGTGAACTGGATGCACATCTGGTTGATCTTCTCCACGCCCACGCCGTGCTCGCCGGTGACGGTGCCGCCCACGGCGACGCAGAACTCCAGGATCTTGCCGCCCAGCTCCTCGGTCTTTTCCAGCTCGCCGGGTTTGTTGGCGTTGTACAGGATCAGCGGGTGCAGGTTGCCGTCGCCGGCGTGAAACACGTTGGCCACGGCGAGGCCGTATTCCTTCGAAAGCTCACTGATGCGTTTCAACACCCTGGCGAGGTGCTTGCGCGGGATGGTGCCATCCATGCAGTAGTAATCCGGCGACAGCCGCCCGACGGCGGGGAAGGCCGCCTTGCGGCCGGCCCACATGCGCAGGCGGTCTGCCTCGTCCTTGGCGGCGCGCACTTCGGAGGCGCCCTGCTTCAGCAGCAGCGTGCGAATCTGGGCGATGCCCTCGGAGACTTCCTCGGCGGTGCCGTCCAGCTCGCACAGCAGAATCGCCGCGGCCCCGACCGGATAGCCGGCCTTGGCGTAGGCCTCGGCGGCGCGGATGGCGAGGTTGTCCATCATTTCGAGGCCGGCCGGCACGAAACCGCCGGCGATGATCGCGGCCACGGCGTCGCCGGCCATTTCGATCTCGTCGAACACCGCGAGCACCACCTGTGCGCGCTCGGGCTTCGGCAGCAGCTTGACCGTGAACTCGACCATTACGCCGAGCATGCCTTCGGAGCCGGTCATGAGCGCCAGCAGGTCGTAGCCGGGTATGTCGAGCGCCTTGCCGCCGAGCGTGACCAGTTCGCCGTCCATGGTCATGAATTTGATGCCGGTGACGTTGTGCACCGTGAGGCCGTACTTCAGGCAATGCACGCCGCCGGCGTTCTCGGCGACATTGCCGCCGATGGAGCAGGCCAGCTGCGACGAGGGATCGGGCGCGTAATACAGGCCGTAAGGCGCGGCGGCCTCCGAGATAGCAAGATTGCGCACGCCTGGCTGCACCGTGGCGGTGCGGTTGGCGGGATCGACTTCCAGGATGCGGTTGAATTTTGCCAGCGACAGCAATACGCCGTCTTCGAGCGGCAGCGCGCCACCGGACAAGCCGGTGCCGGCGCCGCGCGCGACCACCGGAATATTCTGCTCCGAGCACAGCCGCAACAGGCGGCCGACCTGATCCGTGGTTTCCGGTAGCGCCACGATCCACGGCAGCCGGCGGTAGGCCGAGAGGCCGTCGCATTCGTAGGGGCGCAGGTCTTCTTCGGTAGTCAGCACCGAGCTGCGCGGCATGAATTCGCGAAGTCGGGTGGCCAGCGCCTCGCGTTTCGCGTCGTGGGAAAAGGCGGGTTTCGGCGTGCTCATGCGGGCTAGGGTAATCCCGGCCCGTGATGACGTAAAGCCGCCGCCGTCGATGGTCAGTCGTCCGCGGCGCGGGATTTGTCGTCCAGCGTGACGGAACCGCTCAATTTGATGAAAACCCCGAGCGCCATGAGCAACAGCGAGGCGCTGGCGATGATGGCCACCGGGTAATAAAGGAAGCCGGCCAGGTCCTGCTGGCTGTACTTGATCACCATGATCAGCGATTCCAGCACCAGCGCGACGAATACGATGCTGGCGAAGCGCGTCACGCCGCGGCGGATGCGCCGCACGGCGTCGCCGGCCTTGCCGCTCTGGTCGTATTCCTGGTGCACCACCTGCGCCAGCTCGTACACCGCCAGCGCCACCACGCCCATGTGCAGGCCCTTGACCAGGCCGCTGGTGAGATCGCCCTCGCTCAGGATCGGTCCGATGAATTCGATCATCGCCGAGGAGGCGTACAGCAGGGCGAAGGACAGGAAGAACAGGGAGAACAGCGGCACCAGGATACGCGGCACCGACTGGATCAGCGCCGCCAGGCCCGTGGGCCTTTCTTCCGCGCTGGTATCGTGGTTTTCGATGGTTTCATCTTTCATCATTTGCTCCTTTCGTTTCGTACGCGGGGTTATGACCGCGAAGACGGCGGTAACATCCGCCGATCCGATCAATTTGCTATGATTCCTGACCAACGGGCAAAACCGCTCGCGTCTTGTGGTCATCGCGCGCCAACGCGTAATCTGATTTGAACCTGTCGCCATGAAATCTCCCAATCCATACCGCGGCCGCTTCGCGCCGTCGCCCACCGGACCGCTGCACTTCGGTTCGATGGTCGCCGCCGTCGGGAGTTTCCTGCAGGCGAAACATCACGGCGGCGAGTGGCTGGTGCGCATCGAGGATCTCGACCCTCCGCGCGAAATGCCGGGCGCGGCCGACGATATCCTGCGCACGCTCGAGGCCTTCGGCCTGCACTGGGACGGCGAGGTGGCGTACCAGAGCCGCCGCCACGCGTTGTACGAGCAGGCGCTGGCACATCTGCGGCAATCCGGTGCGATCTATGCCTGCGCCTGCAGCCGGCGCGAGATCGCCGATTCGAGCGTGACGGGCGTGGACGGGCCGGTCTATCCCGGTACCTGCCGCGGCGGCATCCCCGGGGGCCGCGCGCTGCGCGCGTGGCGCGTGAAAGTGGACGGCGCCATGGTCGAATTCACCGATGCGTTGCAGGGCCGCCTGCGCCGTGACCTTGCCGCCGACTTCGGCGATTTCGTGCTGCGCCGTGCCGACGGTTTCTTCGCCTACCAGCTGGCGGTGGTGGTGGACGATGCGAAACAGGGCATCACCGAGGTAGTGCGCGGTGCCGATCTCATCGAATCCACGCCGCGGCAGATCCATCTGCAACGGTTGCTCGGTTTGGCGACGCCGGATTACCTGCACCTTCCCGTCGCCCTCAGCCAGCAAGGTGAAAAACTCAGCAAGCAGACCTTCGCCGCGCCGGCCGACGCCACCCGGCCTTTGCCGTTGCTGTGTCAGGTCTTGCGCTTTCTGGGCCAGGAGGTTCCGCCGGAACTGGCCGAGGGCCGTGTTGAGGATTTCTGGCGGTGGACGGTGGAGAATTGGGATGTGGGGCGGGTTCCGAGGGTGGCGAGGGTTGTGGCACTTTAGATTGTGATAGTGGCATTTGATGATTTTGTAGTTAGAATCAACATGCTTAATAAATTAAGTCTATTCCTATCTAAGCATGCTTAGCTCACATAAGAACACAGTCTTCGAAACTCTTGAGAGGCATCCTGTTCATCCGTTTCCAGCGCGCATGGCTCCAGGAATTGCACTTGAGGCATTGGCGCAAAATAGAAACTCACTCCGTGTTTTGGACCCAATGGCTGGTTCGGGTACGGTGCTGGCAGTAGCGCGAGCGAAGGGACACCATGCATATGGGATTGATATGGATCCTCTTGCCGTGCTATTGGCACGAGTTTGGACTCGCCCCATCAATGTAGAGGAAGTGATCGAGAAAGCACAAGACGTTATATGTCGCGCAAGACTTGTATTTGACTCACTGCCTGCCAGTCTCGCTTACCCTAACGGATGCGATGATGAAACGCGACATTTCGTACGCTATTGGTTTGATGAATATGCACGTCGTCAATTATCTTCATTGAGTCTTACTATAAGCAGAGTTCGGAATATACCTATACGCGAAGTACTTTGGTGTGCGTTTTCTAGGCTGATTATTACGAAACAAGCAGGCGCTTCTTTAGCTATGGATCTTTCTCATAGCCGCCCACATAAAGAATTTATGCGGGCACCAGTTAAGCCTTTCAGGAAATTTATCGAGGCAGTTGAGGCGGTCGTTAGCAACTGTATCGATAAACAGTCAAAAGATATTGGTCCTGCTACAGTTGTTAAGCAAGGAGATGCACGTAAGCTGGAAATCAAAAATGAATCAATAGACTTGGTTCTGACTTCCCCCCCATATCTGAATGCGATTGATTATCTTCGTTGTAGCAAGTTTTCACTCGTGTGGATGGGTTATAACGTCAACGACTTAAGGATGTTGCGTGCGAAATGTGTCGGATCGGAAGTATCATTAGACGAAGCATCAGAAGATCCATCAATTAAGGCTGTGGTTCGTCGTTTGCGACTTACACCGATGCTTTCAAATCGTAACTACGCGCTTTTGGCTCACTATGTCTGGGATATGAGACTTGCTTTAAAGGAAGTATTTCGAGTGCTTCGCCCTCGAGGACGAGCTGTTTATGTTGTTGGAGATTCTACTATTTGCGGAACATTTATTCGTAATTCAACGATTATATCGACCGTTGCTGAAGAAAATGGCTTAACGTTGATTTCGCGGCAATCCAGGGCCCTCCCAAATGATCGTCGATACTTGCCGCCACCAATAAAGAATAAAAAAAATTCAGGATTGAATTCTAGAATGAGGAGAGAAGTCGTTTTGGTTCTCAAAAAAGTGGCGGCTTAAATTTAAGTGCACAAGGATGTTAGTCATTGGCCGCAACACTAGTTCTTTGACGGCGTACATGAGCAGGTTCCCAAGTAACGCCATTATGAAAAGGGAGTGTTTGCCATGTTTAACATCGATGACTATCGTGGACGTGTAAGAAAGCAAGAAAGATACACGCGTCGCATAAACCAACTACAAGATAAAAATATCTATATCAACAGCATCGAAGCTGCTGTTGACGGCGCTATTCTAAATATCAAAGAGAAAAACACGCGGTCATTCGTGATTTACGGCGAACCGCAGAGTGGGAAGACGGAGATGATGATTGCTCTTACAGCGCGATTGCTGGATGAGGGCATGAAAACCGTCGTTGTGCTACTCAATGATAACGTTCAACTGCTAAATCAAAATCTTGACAGGTTTCGCAGGTCAGGGCTTGACCCTGCACCAAAAAATTTTGCTGAAATCTTGGATCCCGCTATCCAGCTTTCAGGAAATGAATGGGTCATTTTTTGCAAGAAAAATTCGCGCGACCTACGGAAGCTGTTAGATAAACTTGGCTCACCGGAGGGTCTAGCTGTTATCGATGACGAGGCAGATTTTGCAACCCCTAATGCGAAAGTAAATAAAGGCGAAAGGACAAGAATCAATCAATTGGTTGGAGAGTTATTGGGCACAAAAGGTATATACATAGGAGTTACTGCAACTCCTGCTCGATTGGATCTTAACAACACTTTTGAAAATGACAATGAACGTTGGGTAGATTTTCCAGCTCATCCGGATTATACGGGCCAAGATGTTTTTTTCCCCTTATCGGCAGAACATCTAAATGACCCTCCTTTTATTTTAAACCTCTTGCCTGACAGCGGAGATGACCCTCGCTTTCTTCGAGAAGCATTATTTCGTTTTTTTGTGAATGTTGCACACCTAAATACTGAAATTAACGATCACGAAAAAAACTATTCAATTCTTATTCACACCAGCGGAAAAAAAGCCGATCATACAGAGGACTACAAGAATGTAGTAAAAACTCTTAACGCGCTCAAAAATGAATCGGATAGAAACTTTGAAAAGTTTGTAAAGGAGATTTGGGAGATCGCACAAAAAAGATATCCCGGCAGGGAAAAAGTAATAACAGACTACGTAGTCGCAAATAGGAGTCGCCATACAATCATTGTGATGAACAGTGATATTGATAAGAAGGTGGTCGACTTCAATAGCGCAACATCACCCTCCACTTTGTTTACTATCGCAATAGGCGGGAATATTGTTTCTAGAGGCGTGACTTTCGACAATCTTTTGTCAATGTTTTTTACACGAGACGTAAAACATAAAATTCAACAGGATACATATATTCAGCGCGCAAGAATGTTTGGTGTGCGTGGACAGTATATTCGCTATTTCGAGCTCTCAATTCCAGGACAATTGTATTTTGATTGGCATAAATGCTTCATCTTTCACAAGTTATCGCTAGAGTCAATTCGCAGTGGCAATGGTTCACCTGTATGGCTTGAAGATAGTCGTATTGCGTCTGTTTCATCTAACAGTATCGACAAAGCAACGGTGTCGATGGACAAAGGAGAAATGAGCTTCGAGCTTTTTAATTACATTCCCGCAATTGAGGAAATTATCAATAGCGGAAAAGGTTCATTTGATAAACTGATTGAACTAAAAAAACTTATAGGTCACAGCAAACTACCAGATTACTTAATCCAATATATACGCAGCATGAGTCCACGAATGGATGAATCGCTAGCAATCCATCCATCTCGCTCGATCACCGGATACCATGATGCGGACCAAAAGAAGATTGAGCGTCCAAAAGGATTTATCGGCCGATCAGATTTAGAATTAGAAAAATTCCCACACGCGGTCCACCACATCAAAGTACTTTTTAACGCAGAAAATAAGGCACGAGTCTTCTACAAATATGTAGGAAGCATTAGATTTTTGAAGAATTTGAAGCAATTCTCTCATGATTAAAGAATTTGAGCGGTATCACGGCGTCGTATTCGCGCGCATTTTGCACAGTTCTAAATGCATGGTTTCTCTGCAGCCTTATCCAACACCGGGCAATTCATCGTATGTGGTGAATGGAAATATTGGAATCTATATCAAGTACTCAGGAAAAAGGATGTCTCCATGGAGGTTTTCATTTACTAGGGAGCACCAAGAAGAAATCAAGCAGATGCGGGACCAATTAGGTAAAGTCTTCGTTGTCTTTGTGTGCGGCACTGATGGAGTAGTATCGCTTTCATATAACGAACTTAAGAGCGTACTAGATGATACGCATGGCGATGTCGAGTGGGTATCTATCTCAAGAAGCGCCAGAAAAATGTATCTAATAAAAGGGTCTGATGGAAAATTACCTTTTAAGGCAGGAAAGAGAGATTTTCCTCAAAGCCTTTTTGATGAAGGAAGTGGGGCTATTAAAGTTTAATCATGGGTTGATTATCTACTTAAAATAAATGTCTGTAAAAATGACAAAAAATCAAAAAGCCTCGTTGATTGTTGGACTACTTTTGTTAGTTTTGAGCGCGCTATTTCCAGTTTGGTCGATCAAAATGTATGGTACTGAAATACGGACTACTAGAGCACCGCTTTATTCAAGCGGTGGTTCTCTGTTGGGCGCCTCACTTGGGACGACTGGCTTGAATATAAAGCCGGACTATGCACGAATGGCAGTCGAATGGACCTTAATCGTTCTGGTTACCGCAGTTTCTATAGTGTTGTTCAAGGAAAAAAATAAATAGAGGCTAATCTGGTTGACATGACAAAGCCTGTGGTATAACTTTTCCCTCGATTGGCGCCGATTTGAGCTTCAGCTTGCGGGCGCGATACAAATGCCGCTAAAGCGAGAGTATCCCGCTCTGGCCGCATTCGCGGCTTTTTTAATGCCTGTAATTCTTCCGCAAGCTGCGTTGCAGTTTCTGAAGCTCTCTGAGGCAGAATGTTGTCATTCCGGCGTACGCCGGAATCCAGATAATTAACTGGATGCCGGCTTTCGCCGGCATGACGGCGGTATTTGAATAAGGAGCAGCAGGCCATGTCCGACGATTTCGATCAATGGGGCTTCGACACCCGCGCGGTGCGGGCGGGGCAGCACCGCACCAACGAGGGCGAGAATTCCGAGCCGATCTTCGCCACCTCCAGCTACGTGTTCAAGAGTGCGGCCGAGGCGGCGGCGCGGTTTTCCGGCGCCAAGCCGGGGAACATCTACTCGCGCTTCACCAATCCCACGGTGCGCACCTTCGAGGAGCGGCTGGCGGCGCTGGAGGGCGGCGAGAAGTGCGTGGCCACCGGTTCCGGCATGGCGGCAATCCTCTCCACCTGCCTGGCGCTGCTCAAGAACGGCGACCACATCGTGTCGTCGCGCAACGTCTTCGGGCCGACGGTGCTGCTGTTCAACAACTACCTCGGCAAATTCGGCGTGGACACGACCTATGTCTCGCTCACGGATTACACCGCGTGGGAGAAGGCGATCCGGCCGAACACGAAATTTTTATATCTGGAAACGCCGTCCAACCCGCTCACGGAAATCGCCGACATCGCGCGTCTGGCGAAGCTGGCGCACGCCAGGGGCTGCCTGCTGGTGGTGGATAACTGCTTCTGCACCCCGGCGCTGCAACGGCCGCTCGAACTCGGCGCCGACGTGGTGATCCATTCCGCCACCAAGTATCTCGACGGGCAGGGACGTTGCGTCGGCGGCGCCGTGGTCGGCAATAACGAGCTGGTGGGCGAGAAGGTTTATGGCTTCATGCGCACCTGCGGGCCTTCACTCAGCCCGTTCAGCGCCTGGGTGTTCCTGAAGGGGCTGGAGACATTGTCGCTGCGCATGAAGGCACACTGCGCGAACGCGCTGGAACTGGCGCGCTGGCTGGAGAAACAGAAGCGCGTGTCGCGGGTTTATTATCCCGGGCTAGCCTCGCATCCGCAGCACAAGCTGGCGAAGAAACAGCAGTCGGGTTTCGGCGGCATCGTGGCCTTCGAGTTGAAAGGCGGCAAGGACGCGGCCTGGAAGCTGATCGACAGCACGCGCGTGCTTTCCATCACCGCCAACCTGGGCGACACCAAGTCCACCATCACGCACGCGGCCACGACCACGCACGGGCGCCTCACGCCCGAGCAGCGCGCCGAGGCCGGCATCAGCGACGGCCTGATCCGGATTTCTGTGGGGTTGGAAGACGTGGAAGACCTCAAGAAGGACCTGATGCGCGGGCTTTCATGATGCGAAGCGGCACGAGCTGAACAAATCCGGCGCGCGCAAGGTAGAATGCCGCATCATGCGCGTCGGCCTGTTCGTCACCTGTCTCGTGGACCTGATGCGTCCGGGCATCGGCTTTGCCGCCCTGCGATTGCTGGAGACGGCGGGATGCGAGGTCGTGGTGCCTGCCGGCCAGACCTGCTGCGGCCAGCCGGGCTACAACTCCGGCGACAGCGCCGCGGCCAGGGCGCTGGCGCTGAAACTACTCGGTGAGTTCAAGGACTGCGATTACGTCGTTGCGCCCTCGGGATCCTGCGCCGGCATGATCCGCGTGCATTACCCGACGCTGTTCGCGGACGACCCGGACGTGCTCGAATCAATCAAGCAGTTATCCGCGCGCACCTATGAACTGACCGATTTCCTGGTCAATGTCGCCAGGCTGCAAACCATCCCCGGTAAATACGCCGGCACGCTGACCTATCACGATTCCTGCTCCGGCCTGCGCGAACTCGGCGTGCAGGCGCAACCACGCGCCCTGCTCGCAAAAATGCCGGGCGTGAAGATTGCCGAGATGAACGAATCCACCACCTGCTGCGGTTTCGGCGGGACGTTCTCGGTGAAGTTCGGCGACATCTCCACGCGCATGGCCGACCGGAAATGCGCCAGCATCACGCGCACCGGCGCCGGTGCCGTGGTGGCCGGCGATCTCGGCTGCCTGCTGAACATCGAGGGAAGATTGCGCCGCAACGGCGACACGCAGACGCGGGTGTTGCACATCGCCGAGGTGCTGGCCGGCGCCAACGGAGAAAACCCGTGGAAGTGACCGCGATGCATTTCCGGCGCAACGCGGCGGAGAAACTGAACGATGACCGGCTGCAACAGGCGCTGAAGAAGCTCCAGTCGCGATTCGTCGACAGCCGCGCCACGGCGCTGGCGGAGTTGCCGAATTTTCCGGAAA
This sequence comes from Pseudomonadota bacterium, assembly GCA_040755435.1. Classification (GTDB taxonomy): domain Bacteria; phylum Pseudomonadota; class Gammaproteobacteria; order Acidiferrobacterales; family Sulfurifustaceae; genus Sulfuricaulis. Next base: position 11,904 of record JBFMBB010000012.1, read on the forward strand.
TCCGCGAGGCCGCGGCTGCCATCCGCCAGCGCGCGATCGAGAATCTGGATGCCTATCTGCTGCGCTTCGAGCGGGAAGCGACCGCGCGCGGTGCGGTGGTGCACTGGGCCGAGGACATCGAGGACGCCAACCGCCTCGTGGTCGAGATCGCCCGCCGCCACGGCGTGCGCAAGGCGGTCAAGTCGAAGTCCATGGTGACGGAGGAGTGCGGCCTCAACGATTATCTCGCGAGCGTCGGCGTGGAGGTACTGGAAACCGATCTCGGCGAGTACATCCTGCAACTGGCGCACGAACCGCCGTCGCACATCGTGGCGCCGGTGGTGCACAAGAGCAAGGAGGAGATCGCCGACCTGTTCGAGGCCAGGCACCGGCGCCCGCGCAACACCGGCATCGCCGCGATGTGCCGCGAGGCGCGCGAGGTGCTGCGCCCGGGGTTCCTCGCGGCCGACATGGGCATCTCCGGCGCCAATTTCATCGTCGCCGAGACCGGCTCGGTGCTGATCGTCACCAACGAGGGCAACGGCCGGCTGACCACCACGCTGCCGCGCGTGCACGTGGCCATCACCGGCATCGAGAAGGTGGTGCCGACGCTGGAGGACGCGAGCACGCTGCTGCGCCTGCTGCCGCGCTCCGCCACCGGCCAGTCCATCACCAATTATGTTTCAATCCTGACCGGCGTCCGTGGCAAGGACGAAGCCGACGGCCCGGAGCATTTCCATATTATTCTCCTCGACAACGGCCGCAGCCGCCTGCTCGGTACCGAACTGCAGCCGATGCTGCGCTGCATCCGTTGCGGCGCCTGCATGAACCACTGCCCGGTGTACCAGAACATCGGCGGCCATGCCTACGGCTGGGTTTATCCGGGCCCGATGGGCTCGGTATTGACGCCGGCCTTCGTCGGTCTCGAGAACGCCATCGACCTGCCCAATGCCTCCACGTTCTGCGGCGCTTGCGCTGATGTCTGCCCGGTGAAGATTCCGTTGCCGGACCTGTTGCGCCACCTGCGCCGCCGGCAGGTGGAACGCCACCTGCGCCCCCGGAGCGAGCGCGCCGCGCTGCGGCTGTGGTCGTGGGCGGCGCGACATCCGGCGGTGTACGCGCTGCTCACGCGCGCGGCGGCGCGGCTGTTGCACCGGCTCGGCGGGAAAAAGAAATATCTGCGCCACATACCGGGCGCGTCCGGCTGGACCCGCGGGCGCGACATGCCGGCGCCATCCGGCCGGACTTTCCGCGAGCTGTATCAGTCGAGGAATTCGAAATGAGCGCGCGCGACAGAATCCTGGCGCGGATCGGCAAGGCGCACAATTCCGGCATCGCTGCCGATGTCGATGGCGAAATCCGCCGGCGTCAGCGCGGACCGCTGCCGCCGCTGGCGGGGGACCTGGTGAAGCGTTTCGGCGAACGCGCCGCAAATCTCGCGAGCGACGTGGCGCAGGCGCACACCATCACCGAAGTCCCGGACCTGGTGGCGCGTTACCTGCGGGAGCGCCAATTGCCGATGCAGGGTGTATGCTGGCCGGCACTGGCGCCGTATGGCTGGCCAGCCGCCGGCATCGGGCTGGAGGCGCGCGCCGCGCGCGGCGACGATATGCTGGGCGTGACCGGCGCCTTTGCCGGCATCGCTGAAACCGGAACGCTGATGCTGCTTTCCGGTCCGGAAACCCCGGCGACCGTCAGCCTGTTGCCGGAGACGCATGTGGCCGTGATCGAGTCCACACGCATCGTGGCGACTATGGAGCAGGCCTGGGACCGGCTGCGCGCCGAACGTGGCGCGCTGCCGCGCGCGGTGAATTTCGTCTCCGGCCCGTCGCGCACGGCGGACATCGAGCAGACCGTGACGCTCGGCGCGCACGGGCCGTACCGCGTGCTGATCGTCATCGTTGGCTGATTTTTTTTCGAGAGGTGCTGTCATGACACAACCGCTTCTGTCACTCTGGATCAACGGCAAACCGCAGCCGGGCGAGGGCACGCGCACGGCCGATGTGTTCGACCCGGCGAGCGGCGAAGTCATCCGGCGCGTGCCGCTGGCGAACAAACAGGACGTGGACAAGGCGGTGGCGGCGGCGCAGGCGGCGTTTCCCGGCTGGCGCGACACCACGCCATTGCGGCGCGCGCGCATCCTCATGCGCTTTCGCGAGCTGATGCAGGCACATCGCGATGAACTCATCCATTTGACCACGGAAGAGCACGGCAAGACGCGCGAGGACGCCGCCGGCTCGCTGCAACGCGGCATCGAGGTGGTCGAATTCGCCATGGGCGTGCCGCACCTGCTGAAGGGCGAAAAGGCGGAAGACGTTGGGCGCGGCGTGGATTGCCATTCGCTGCTGCAGCCGGTGGGGGTGTGCGCCGGCATCACGCCGTTCAATTTTCCGGTGATGGTGCCGCTGTGGATGTTCCCGGTGGCCATCGCCTGCGGCAACACCTTCATCCTCAAACCCTCGGAGAAGGTGCCTTCGGCCAGCCTGCGCATGGCAGAGCTGCTGCGCGAGGCCGGCCTGCCGGACGGCGTGTTCAACGTCATCCCCGGCGACAAAGAGGCGGTGGACGCGCTGCTGACACACCCGGACGTGCGCGCGATTTCCTTCGTCGGCTCGACGCCGGTGGCGAAATACATCTACGAAACCGCGGCGCGCCATGGCAAGCGCGTGCAGGCGCTGGGCGGGGCCAAGAACCACGCCGTGGTCATGCCGGACGCCGATCTGGATTTCGCCGCGGACGCGCTCATGGGCGCGGCCTACGGTTCCGCCGGCGAGCGCTGCATGGCGATCTCGACGGTTGTGGCCGTGGGCGCGGCCGGCGATGCCCTGGTGCAGAAGCTGCGTGACAAGGCCGCGCGCCTGAACGTCGGGCCGGGCGACCAGCCGGGCATCGACATGGGGCCGGTGATCACCGCCGCGCATCGCGAGCGCATCCTCAAATTGATCGACAGCGGCGAGAAGCAGGGCGCGAAGCTGGTGCTGGACGGGCGCGGGTTCAAGGCTCCCGGCCGGGAGAAGGGCTTCTATGTCGGACCGACGTTGTTCGATCAGGTCAAAACAAACATGGAAATCTACAAGGAAGAGATTTTCGGACCGGTGCTGATCGTGCTGCGGGCCGGCAACATCGACGAGGCCATCGCTCTCGTCAACGGCAATCCCTACGGCAACGGCACCGCCATTTTCACGCGCTCCGGCGCGCACGCACGCCGCTTCGAGCGCGACATCGAGGTCGGCATGGTCGGTATCAACGTGCCGATCCCGGTGCCGATGGCGTTCTTTTCCTTCGGCGGCTGGAAGGCTTCGCTGTTCGGCGACCTGCACGTGCACGGCATGGAAGGCGTGTATTTCTATACCCGCAGCAAGGTCGTCACCAGCCGCTGGCCGGGTGGCGAGGAAAAGAGTTCGTCCAACCTGTCGATGCCGACGCTCGGCTGACCACGTGCTTTGCCTGTATAAAATCCTGATGTAGGGCGCGTATCGCGCGACGGTCGATCGGCGCGTGGTACGCGCCCTACGGAAATATTCCATGCAGGTTGAGATGAGGCGCGCTTCGCAAGCTCAGCGCACCCTACGAACTTTCTGAATTGGTCTCTATAATGCCGGCCTGAATGAACATGCCGACCGATCACCGGAAAAATCTGCTCGGGATATTTCAATCCGCGCTGGCCGCGGTCCATGGCCGCGCCTGCGTGCGCGAGCGGCTGAAGCAAAGGCCGCTGCCCGGAACGGTATATATGATCGCGGTCGGCAAGGCCGCCTGCGCCATGGCGCAGGGCGCGCAGGACGCGATGGGCGGCAACATCGCCGACGCGCTGATCGTGACCAAGCAGGGCCATGCCGAGGCGCTGCCCTGGCCGGTGCTGGAGGCGGGGCATCCGCTGGTGGACGAGTCCAGTCTGGAGGCCGGCCGGCGGCTGATCGAGTTCGCGGAACGGATTCCGAAAGAGGCCGCGGTGCTGGTGCTGATCTCCGGCGGCGCCTCGGCGCTGGTGGAGGCCTTGCCGCCGCAGATCGATCTCGCGCGCTTCCAGGAGATCAACCGCTGGGTGCTGGGTTCGGGGCTCGACATCAACGACTACAACCGCATCCGCCGCCGGCTGTCGCGTCTCAAGGGCGGGCGTCTGGCCAAGCTGCTGTCGCCGCGGCGCGTGTTGTGTCTGGTGGTGTCGGACGTGCCGGGCAACGATCTGCGCGCCATCGGTTCCGGCCCGCTGGTGGCGGACGAGGACCTGCGCCGGCCGCTGACGCTGCGCGGCCTGCCGGATTTCATTACCGGGGCGCTGGCGCACATGCCGCCGGCGCCGGCGCCCGATGACGCCTGTTTCCAGAACGTGCAGCGCGAGATCGTGGCCACGCTCGACCACGCCAAGAGCGCCGCGGTGGAGACGGCCAAGCGGCTCGGCTACCCGGCCGTGCTCGAGAGCGGCTTCGTTTCCGGCGACGCGCTCGAGGCCGGCGCCAGGCTGGCGAAGAAATTGCTGGGCGCGGAACCGGGCACGGTGCACGTGTGGGGCGGCGAGACCACGGTCCAGCTGCCGCCGTCGCCGGGGCGCGGCGGACGCAACCAGAGTCTGGCGCTGGCCGCGGCCATGATGCTGCGCGGGCATGACGAGGCGTGGCTGCTCTCGGCCGGCACCGATGGCACCGACGGCCCCACCGATGATGCCGGCGCACTGGTGGATGGCGGCACCCTCGCGCGCGGCGCGTCGGCCGGATACAACGCGGAGCAGGCGCTGGCACGGGCCGACGCCGGGACATTTCTCGAGGCGAGCGGCGATCTGATCCAGACCGGGCCGACCGGCACCAACGTCATGGATATCATGCTGGGGTTGAGGGCCAAGTGATGCGACGCGCCGTCTGGCTCCTGGCCATCCTGCTGTTGCCGCTGCTGGCTTCCTGTTCCGAGGCGACGACGCCGGCAGCGGTGCTGTATTTCGTCGAGCACGAACCGGGCGCCACACCCAGCCGCACGCGCATGGTTGTTACCGCGGGTTTCCTGCGCATGGACGGCGGGGCCGAGGACCCGGATTTTCTGCTGTTCGACCGCGCCGATGGCACCATCTACAGCGTCAGCGGCGCGGAACGCCAGATCCTGGTGATCCGGCCGCGCCCGATGGACGCCAGGCCTCCCGCAGAATTCCGGCATGAAGTGGTGCGCGACAACGCCGCGTTTCCTTCCGTCGGTGAGCATAAAGTCAGCCACTATCAGTTATTGACCAACGGCCAACGCTGTTACGACCTGTACGCGGCGGCCGATCTGATGCCGGAGACGGTGCTGGCGTTGCGCCAATACCGCGAGGTTTTGGCCGGGCAACAGGCGAAAACCCTGCCGCTGGCGCCGCCCGGTGCGCTGTCGGCCTGCGACCAGGCGAACAACATTTTCCTGCCGGCGCGCCACCTGGAGCACGGTTTTCCGGTGCGGCTCACGGACATGACCGGCAAAACCGTCGAGTTGGTGGATTACGATGATGAATTCCGCGCCACGGCGGCGATGCTGAAGCTGCCGGGGGACTACAAGCGTTTGACCATCGATGAATTGCGAGGAAAATAATCTCGCGGGATCCGGCGGGTTACGCGCTACGCATCAGCGCTGACCCGTCCTGCGCTGTTTTCATTTTCCAGCGGCAGTCCTTCCAGCTTCCAGCCTTGCGCATCCACGCGCAGCACGCTGCCCTGTTCGTACCAGTCACCCAGCACCATGCGCCGCGCCGGCCGTCCGTCGAGCGTGAACACGTGTTCCCGCGGGCGGTGGGTGTGGCCGTGGATCAGGCGCTGCACGCCGTGCTCGCGCATGATTGCCTCGACCGCGTTCTGGTTGACGTCCATGATTTCCGGTTTCTTGCTGGCGGTGGAATTCTTGCTGATCTCGCGGAAGTCGCGCACGATGCGGTCGCGCTCGGGCACGGACATGGACAGGAATTGTTTCTGCCACGCGGGATCGCGCACCTGCGCGCGGAACGCCATGTATTCGACGTCGTCGGTGCACAGCGAATCGCCGTGCATCAGCAGCGTGGGCGTGCCGTACAGATCGACCTTCGCCGGATCGGCCAGCAGGCGGCAGCCGGTGGCTTTTTCAAAACCCTGCGCCATCAGGAAATCGCGGTTGCCGTGCATGACGAACACCGGCGTGCCGGCCGCGGTCAGTTCGCGCAGGCCCTGCACCATGGAGCGGAATTCAGGCTGTTCGGCGGCCTCGTCGCCGATCCAGTACTCGAACAGGTCGCCGAGGACGTAGAGCGCGTCGGCGCCGCGCGCGCGATGCCGGAGGAAGTCGAGGAACAGCGCGGTGATGGCGGGGCGGGCGCCGCAGAGATGCAGGTCGGAGATGAATAAAGTGGTGGCCGGCATCTCTTCGCGGGTTCTCCTATTTTTCGTCGATGACCTGGACTTTCTCGATGAGTACGTCGGACAGCGGCACGTCCTTGTGGCCGAGCTTGGTGCCGGTGGCGACGCCCTTGATCTGGTCCACGATGTGCATGCCGTCGACGACTTTGCCGAACACGCAGTAGCCCCAGCCTGCCGGCGTGGGCGCAGTGTAGTTCAGGAAGTCGTTGTCGACGATGTTGATGAAGAACTGGCTGGTGGCCGAATGCGGATCGGTGGCGCGCGCCATGGCCAGCGAGCCGCGGGCGTTGCGCAGGCCGTTGTTGGCCTCGTTCTCGATCGGCGCGCGCGTCATCTTCTGGGTCATGCCCGGGCCGAAGCCGCCGCCCTGGATGACGAACTTGTCGATCACGCGGTGGAACAGGGTGCCGTCGTAGAAGCCGTCCTTCGCGTAGGCGATGAAGTTCGCGGCGGTTTTCGGCGCCTTCTCCGGATTGAGCTCCAGGACGATGGCGCCGTAGTTGGTTTTCATGTGGATCTTCAAGGGAGCGCTCTTGTGTGCTGTTGGCAGTATGTGCCCGCCGGCGGCGGGCTTCCGTACACCGAGTTTACACCGTATTCCCACAGCTGTCGTAAAGCCGGGGCTTCGCCGGGGCGGCGCTTTCCGCTAACATGGCGCCCTTCACGATGACCGCACGCCCCCTCAAGACCCGCTTCGCCCCCAGCCCCACGGGTCTGCTGCACCTCGGCAATATCCGCACCGCGCTTTTCAATTTCCTGCTGGCCCGGCGGGCGCGCGGGACCTTCCTGCTGCGCCTGGAAGACACCGACGCCATGCGCGGGCATGAAAAGTACGCGCGCGCGCTGGAGCTGGACCTGCGCTGGCTGGGCCTGGCCTGGGACGAAGGGCCGGAGGCCGGCGGCCAGCTCGGACCCTATGCCCAGTCCGAGCGCGGCGCCATCTATAAGGAGTATTTCGCCGCCCTCGAGTCGAAAGGCCTGGCCTATCCCTGCTTCTGCAGCGAGCACGAGCTCGCCATCGCGCGCAAGACCGCGCTGGCGGCGCACAAGCCGCCGCGCTATTCCGGCAAATGCCGCGCGTTGTCGCCGCAGGAGGTGCAGGCCCGGTTCGCCCGCGGCGAGCCCGCCACCCTGCGGTTCCGGGTGGAGGAGGGCAAAACCGTCGAGTTCGAAGACAGGGTGCGCGGGCGGCAGACTTTCAGTACCGGCGATATCGGCGATTTCGTGATCCGCCGTTCCGACGGCACGCCGGCATTTTTCTTCTGCAACGCCATCGACGACGCCCTCATGGGCGTGACACTGGTAGTGCGCGGCGAGGATCACCTGACCAATACGCCGCGCCAGATCCTGCTGCTCCAGGCGCTGGGTTTGCCGCTGCCCGAGTACGCGCATATCGCGCTCGTCGTCGGCGCCGACGGCGCGCCGCTTTCGAAACGTAGCGGCTCGAAATCGGTCGAGGAGCTGCGTTCCGCGGGCTACCTGCCGGCTGCCATCAACAACTATCTGGCGCGTCTGGGGCATACCTGCGATTCCAATGACTTCATGAGTCCGGAAGCCCTGGCGGAGAATTTCGACCTCGCGCGGCTGGGCCGCGCGCCGGCGCGTTATGATGAGGCCCAGCTGATGCACTGGCAGCGCGAGGCGGTGTTGCATCTGCCGGCCGCGGCGCTGCAGGAATGGATGGGCGAGGCGGTGCAGGCATTGGTGCCGGCTGACAGCTTCGCCACATTCATCGAAGCGGTGCGGGGAAATATTTCTTTTCCCGCCGACGCCTTGCGCTGGGCGCAGATCGTGTTTACCGACAAAGTTTCAGTCAGCCACGCGGCGCGAGAGGCCATGACGGCGGCGGGCCGGGAGTTTTTCGCGGCCGCGCGCCAGGCGGTGGAAACGCATGGAGCCGATTTCAAGGCCGTGGCCGAAACCGTGAAGCAGGCGCGTTCCGTGAGCGGGAAGTCGCTGTTTCAGCCCCTGCGCGCGGCCCTGACCGGCGAGCTGGACGGGCCGGAGATGGCAAAGTTGTTGCCGCTGATGGGAGTGGAACGGGCACGGGAGCGTTTATCGAAGTGCGCGAACTGAACAGGTTCCTGGTTTAGTGTTTAGAGTTTGGGGTTTAGTGTGATCCGTGCCCGTCTGAGACTCTGATCCTGGACTCGAAACGCTAAACTCTGAACTTTAAACACGAAACAATGATTCAAATCTACAACAGTCTGACAAGGAAAAAAGAGCCGCTTGTCCCCACTATCCCCGGGCAGGTGCGCATGTACGTCTGCGGCATGACGGTGTACGACTACTGCCATCTCGGGCATGCGCGCGTCATGGTGGTGTTCGACATGGTGGCGCGCTACCTGCGTTCGCGCGGCCTGAAGTTGACCTACATCCGCAACATCACTGACATCGACGACAAGATCATCCGGCGCGCGCAGGAGAACGGCGAGGACATCAGCGCGCTCACGGCGCGCTTCATCCAGGCCATGAACGAGGACGCCGCGGCGCTGGGCGTGCTGCCTCCGGACCAGGAGCCGCGCGCCACGGTGCACATGCCCCAGATCCGCGACATGATCGCGCGGCTGATCGAGCGCGGTTTTGCCTATAGCGCGAAAAACAAGGACGTCTATTATCACGTGCGCAAGTTCGAGCCCTACGGGTCGCTCTCCGGCAAGACCCTGGACGAGCTCAAGATCGGCGCGCGCGTGGAGGTGGGCGAGGACAAGGACGACCCGCTGGATTTCGTGCTGTGGAAGGCGGCCAAGCCGGGCGAGCCGCAGTGGGATTCGGCCTGGGGTCCAGGCCGGCCCGGCTGGCACATCGAATGCTCGGCCATGTCCACCGCCTGCCTCGGCAGCCATTTCGACATCCATGGCGGCGGCATGGACCTCAAGTTCCCGCATCACGAAAACGAGATCGCCCAGAGCGAAGCCGCGACCGGGCAGAAATTCGTCAACACCTGGATGCACGTCGGCTTCGTGCGTTTGAACGAAGAAAAGATGTCGAAATCGCTCGGCAATTTCTTCACCGTGCGCGAGGTGCTGAAGAAGTTCGAGCCGGAGGTGGTGCGTTATTTCATCCTCGGCAGCCATTACCGCAGCCCGCTGGATTATTCCGACGAGAATCTGCAGGGCGCCAAGGCCGCCCTGACGCGGCTGTACCTGGCGCTCAAGGACCTGTCCCCGGCGGCGGAGGGCGGAGCCGCGGCGGCCTGGGAAGAAAAATTCAATGCCGCCATGGACGACGACTTCAACACCTCCGGCGCGCTCGCGGTGCTGTTCGAGCTGGCGCGTGACATCAACAAGCTGCGCGAGGACAAGGGGCCGGCGGCGGCCGCACCCTTGGGTGCGGCCTTGCGCCGCATGGGCGGGATTCTCGGCCTGTTGCAGAGCGATCCCCAGGCGTTTCTGCGTGGCGGCGCCGACGGCGGCCTGAGCGACGCGCAAATCGAAGCCCTGATCGCCCGGCGCACGGAGGCGCGCAAGAACCGGAATTGGGCCGAATCGGACCGTTTGCGCGATGAACTCAAGGCTCAGGGAGTCATTCTGGAGGACACCGCCGGTCAAACCAGCTGGCGCCGGCAGTAACGACGGCGGAAATGACGCCAACGGCGCCGATTTCGCGGTTTTGCTATTGACCCTGCGGATACTTATAAGTAATTTCTTATTTTTGAACCGGCAACCGCTACCGCCCGCGCGCCCGGTTTGGGGCTGGCGTGGGCTTTTTTATTCCCTGAGGAAATTGTGGAATTGACTGGCGCAGATATTTTTGTCCGCTGCCTGGCTGATGAAGGCGTCGAATACGTCTTCGGCTACCCCGGCGGCGCGGCGTTGCACATCTACGACGCGCTATACAAGCAGGACAGGGTCAAGCATATCCTGGTGCGGCACGAGCAGGGCGCGGCGCACGCGGCCGACGGCTACGCGCGCGCCACCGGCCGTCCCGGCGTGGTGCTGGTGACCTCCGGCCCGGGCGTGACCAACACCATCACCGGCATTGCCACGGCCTACATGGATTCGATCCCGCTGGTGGTGTTCAGCGGCCAGGTGGCCACCAGCCTGATCGGTGACGACGCGTTCCAGGAAGTGGACGCGGTCGGCATCACGCGCCCGTGCGTGAAGCACAATTTCCTGGTGAAGGACGTAAAGGACCTCGCGGCCACGGTGAAGAAGGCGTTCTACATCGCCAGCACCGGCCGCCCCGGCCCGGTGCTGGTGGACATCCCCAAGGACGTCACCGCGCACAAGTGCGAATACGCCTACCCGAAGAGCGTCTCCATGCGCTCCTATGTGCCCGTGTCCGAGGGCGACGCGGGACAGATCAAAAAAGCCGTGGACCTGATGCTCGGGGCCAAGCGCCCGATGATCTACACCGGCGGCGGCATCGTGCTGGGCGAGGCCTCGGCGGCGCTGACCGAGCTGGTGCGCCTGCTCGGCTATCCCTGCACCAACACGCTCATGGGGCTCGGTTCCTATCCCGCGACCGATCCGCTGTTCGTCGGCATGCTCGGCATGCACGGCACCTACGAAGCCAACATGGCGATGCACGAATGCGACGCGCTGATCGCCATCGGCGCGCGCTTCGACGACCGTGTCACCGGCGACCTCGAGAAGTTTTGCCCGCACGCGCGCATCGTGCACGTGGACGTGGACCCGGCCTCGATCTCGAAGAACGTGCCGGTGGAAATCCCGATCGTGGGCCAGGCCGAAGCCGTGATGCGCGAGATGATCCGGCTCATCAGGGCCGCGGGTAAAAAGCCCGACGGCGCCGCGCTGGCCGCGTGGTGGAAGCAGATCGACAAATGGCGCGCCATGAATTGCCTCGAATACGACCGCGACAGCAAGCTCATCAAGCCGCAGTACGTGATCGAGCGGCTGTACGAAATCACCGATGGCGATGCCTACATCACCTCCGACGTGGGCCAGCACCAGATGTGGGCGGCGCAATACTACAAGTTCGACAAGCCGCGGCGCTGGATCAATTCCGGCGGTCTCGGCACCATGGGCTTCGGCCTGCCGGCGGCGATGGGCGTGAAGCTGGCGTTTCCCGACGCGACCGTGGCCTGCATCACCGGCGAAGCCTCGATCCAGATGTGCATCCAGGAGCTGTCGACCTGCAAGCAGTACGATCTGCCGGTCAAGATCATCAATCTCAACAACCGCTACATGGGCATGGTGCGCCAGTGGCAGGAATTCTTCTACGACCGGCGCTACTCGCATTCGTACATGGACGCGCTGCCGGACTTCGTGAAGCTGACCGAGGCCTACGGGCACGTGGGACTCAAGATCGAGAAGCCGGGCGACGTGGACGGCGCGCTCAGGGAGGCCCTCAGGATGAAGGACCGCCTGGTGTTCCTTGACTTCATCACCGACCAGACCGAGAACGTCTATCCCATGATCGCGGCCGGCAAGGGCCAGAATGAAATGCATTTGAAGCCCTGCAAGGCGGTGGTGCCGACGGATCGGGAGCTGGCCTGATGAGACATACCATTTCGATGCTGCTAGAAAACGAGTCGGGCGCGCTGTCGCGCGTGGCCGGCCTGTTTTCCGCGCGCGGCTACAACATCGAATCGCTCAGCGTGGCGCCGACGGAGGATGAAACCCTGTCGCGCCTGACGCTGGTGACCAGCGGGTCGGAAGACGTGATCGAGCAGATCACCAAGCAGCTCAACAAGCTGGTGGACGTGGTCAGGCTGGTCGATCTCACGGAAGGCCAGCATATCGAGCGCGAGATGCTGCTGATCAAGGTCAGGGCCGGTGGCGCCGCGCGCGGCAAGATCACTCAACTGGTCAAGGATTATCAGGGGCGGATCATCGACGAAACCGAAAACACGCTCACCGCCGAGCTGACCGATACCAGCAGCCGGCTGGACGTCTTCGTGAAGGCCGTGAACCACGCGGACATCATCGAGGTGGTGCGCTCGGGCGTTTCCGGCATCGCCCGCGGCGAGAAGAGTCTCCGAGTGTAAACACGTTTCAGGTTTCAGGTTTCATGTTTCAGGCTGTCTGTTTCTGTAACCTGAAACATTAAACCTGAAACCTGAAACCTCAATTTTGAAACGAGGATTATTATGAAAGTTTTCTACGACAAAGACGCCGATCTTTCCCTCATCCGCGGCAAGAAAGTCGCCATCGTGGGCTACGGCTCCCAGGGGCATGCGCATGCGCTCAACCTGAAGGAGAGCGGCGTGGACGTGCGCGTGGCGCTGCGCGAGGGATCGAACTCGGTGCCGAAGGCGAAGAACGCGGGCCTGAACGTGAAGAACATCCCGGACGCGGTGAAGGAAGCCGATCTGGTCATGATTCTGGCGCCGGACGAACAGCACAAGAAACTCTATATGGAACAGGTCGAGCCGAATCTGAAAAAAGGCGCGACGCTGGCCGTGGCGCACGGCTTCTCCGTCCACTTCGGTTTCATCCAGCCGCGTGCCGATCTCGACGTCATCATGATCGCGCCCAAGGGTCCGGGGCACCTGGTGCGCTCGACCTTCACCCAGGGCGGCGGCGTGCCGTGCCTGATCGCGGTCAAGCAAAACGCTTCCGGCAAGGCGCGCGAAGTGGCGCTGTCCTATGCTTCGGCCATCGGCGGCGGGCGCGCCGGCATCATCGAGACCACCTTCAAGGACGAATGCGAGACCGACCTGTTCGGCGAGCAGGCGGTGCTGTGCGGCGGCGCCACGCACCTGGTGCAGGCCGGCTTCGAGACGCTGGTGGAGGCGGGTTATCCGCCGGAGATGGCCTACTTCGAGTGCCTGCACGAGCTGAAGCTGATCGTCGACCTCATGTACGAGGGCGGCATCGCCAACATGCGCTACTCGATCTCCAACACCGCCGAGTACGGCGACTACACCCGCGGCCCGCGCATCGTCAACGAGCAGACCAAGGCCGAGATGAAAAAAATCCTGCAGGAAATCCAGTCCGGTCAGTTCGCGAAGGAGTGGATGGCGGAGAACGAGACCGGCGGCAAGCGCTTCCCCGAGATGCGCGCGCAGGCAGCCAAGCATCCGATCGAGGAGGTCGGCGGCAGGTTGCGCGAGATGATGCCCTGGATCAAGGCCCACCGCATCGTCGACAAGACGAAAAATTGACAGCAAAAACCTTTTGCCACAGAGGGCACAGAGAACACAGAGAGTTTGTCTCTGTTTTTCTCTGTGCCCTCTGTGTTCTCTGTGGCAATAAAATCTTATGAATGACGGAACCTATCCTATTCTCGCCCGCGAGGGCCGGTGGCACATGCTGCTTTCCGCGGGCGCGGCGGTGGCGGTTCATTATTTCGCCGGGCCGGCCTGGGCGGCGCCTTTCTGGGTACTGCTGGTTTTCATTCTCCAGTTCTTCCGCGATCCGCCCCGGCAGATTCCGGATGCACCCGGCGCGGTCATATGCCCGGCGGACGGCAAGGTGATTGCGCTGGGCGAGGTCGAGGATCCCTACCTGAAGCGCCCGGCCCGGCGCGTGAGCGTTTTCATGAATGTTTTCAACGTCCATTCCAACCGCAGCCCGGTGGCGGGCAAGGTCATGGAACGCTGGTACAGCGCGGGGAAATTCGTCAACGCGGCGCTCGACAAGGCCTCCCTCGACAACGAGCGCAATGCCCTGTGGATAAGGACGGACGACGGCCGGGATATCGTGGTGGTGCAGGTTGCCGGTCTGATTGCACGACGTATACTGTGTTATGTACAGCCGGGCGCACGGATTGCGCGTGGCGAACGTTATGGGTTCATCCGGTTCGGGTCGCGCGTCGATGTTTACCTGCCGCGGGATTCGCAATTCGAGGTGTCGCTGGGTGACAAGGTGAAGGGCGCGGCACAGGTTATCGCCCGATTGGCGCCGACGGCGCAGGAGAAGTGATGGATCATTTGGACGAAACACCCGCCCCCGAGGAGAAGCGACGGCGCCGGGGGATTTACATTCTTCCCAGCCTGTTCACCACGGCCAGCCTGTTCGCCGGCTTCTACGCCATCGTGCAGGCGATGAACGGCAATTTCGAATACGCGCCGCTCGCCATTTTCATCGCCGCCATCCTGGACGCGCTCGACGGGCGCATCGCGCGCCTGACCCACACCGAAAGCGATTTCGGCGCCGAGTACGACAGCCTGGTGGACATGGTCTCTTTCGGGCTCGCGCCCGCGCTGATCATGTACGAATGGGCGCTCTCGGGCATGGGCAAGCTCGGCTGGCTGGCAGCCTTCATCTATACCGCCGGCGCCGGCCTGCGCCTGGCGCGTTTCAACACCCAGGTGGGCGTGGCGGATAAACGCTACTTCCGCGGCCTGCCGAGCCCGGCGGCCGCGGCCGTGGTGGTCGGCCTGGTGTGGGTGCTGCACGCCAACGGCGTGCCGGGCAAGGAGATCAGCATCGCGGCGCTGCTCGTGACCGTCATGGCCGGCGTGCTGATGGTGAGCAACGTGCGCTACCGCAGTTTCAAGGACGTGGACCTGCGCGGGCGGGTGCCGTTCATGACCATCCTCGCCATGCCGCTGGTATTCGTGCTGCTGTTCCAGAACCCGCCGCAGGTGCTGTTCCTGACCTTTTTCGTGTATGCGCTGTCGGGCCCCCTGGGATACGTGTTCCGCCGTGCGCCCCGCGAGGCCAAGGACCATCCGGAAAAACACCCCCACGGCCGGGTTTAAATTTTCTCCGGATTGATTTAAGCTGTGATCATGCAAGGCCGATTCTCCAGCTCTTTCAGGTTCCCTGTGCACCGCCACACGGCGGCGCCGGCCTTTGCTCCTGCCTCTCTGCTGTCCCTGCTGCTGCGCCGCCAGGCGCACACATAACCCCTTCCTGGCGAGGAATATAATACGCGACCAAGAACCTGTTTATAGTCCGCATGATTCGAACGAATCATGTCCGCGACGATGAATGACAGGATCGGCAAGGCAGGAAACATTTACGCAGAGGCAGGACCATGAACGATCAGTTGATCATATTTGACACGACCTTACGCGACGGCGAGCAGAGCCCCGGCGCGTCCATGACCCGCGACGAGAAGGTGCGCATCGCCAAGGTGCTGGAACGCATGCGCGTGGACGTGATCGAGGCCGGCTTCCCGGTCGCCAGCCCCGGCGATTTCGAGTCGGTCAAGGCGGTGGCCGAGGCCGTGACCGAGAGCACCGTGTGCGGCCTGGCGCGCGCGGTGGAAAAGGACATCGACCGCGCCGCCGAGGCCATCAAACCGGCCAAGCGCGGCCGCATCCATACCTTCATTGCCACCAGCCCGATCCACATGGAGCACAAGCTGCGCATGACCCCGGAGCAGGTGCTGGAACGCGCCGTGGCCATGGTCAGGCGCGCGCGCCAGTACACCGACGACGTTGAATTCTCGGCCGAGGATGCGGTGCGTTCCGACATCGATTTCCTGTGCCGCGTGTTCGAGGCGGCGATCGCCGCCGGGGCCCGCACCATCAACGTGCCGGACACCGTCGGTTACAGCATCCCGCAGATGTGGGGCGAGCGCATCAAGACCCTCATCGAGCGCGTGCCGAACTCGGACAAGGCGATCTGGTCCACGCACTGCCACAACGACCTCGGCCTGGCGGTGGCCAACTCGCTGGCGGCGGTGCTCAACGGCGCGCGCCAGGTGGAGTGCACCATCAACGGGCTGGGCGAGCGCGCCGGCAACGCCTCGCTCGAGGAAATCGTCATGGCGGTGCGCACGCGCCGCGACGTGTTCCGGTGCGACAGCCGCATCGATACCACCCAGATCGTGCCGGCCTCGCGCCTGGTGTCGAACATCACCGGTTTCCCGGTGCAGCCGAACAAGGCGATCGTGGGGGCGAATGCGTTCGCGCACGAGAGCGGGATCCACCAGGACGGCGTCATCAAGAAGCGCGAGACCTACGAAATCATGCGCGCCGAGGACGTCGGCTGGACCGCCAACCGCATGGTGCTCGGCAAGCATTCCGGGCGCAACGCCTTCCGCCAGCGCCTCAAGGAGCTCGGCATCGAATTCAGGGCCGAACAGGACCTGAACGCGGCGTTCGATCGCTTCAAGGACCTGGCCGACAAGAAGCACGAGATCTTCGACGAGGATTTGCAGGCGCTGGTAACCGAGGCCGATCTGGAGCAGGAGAACGAACACTACCGCCTGGTTTCGCTCAAGGTCTGCTCCCAGACCGGCGAGGTGCCGTACGCCACCGTGACGCTGGCGGTCAACGGCGAGGAGAAACAGTCGGGCGCCGAGGGCAGCGGCCCGGTGGACGCCTCGTTCAAGGCGATCGAGCGCATCGCGGGCTCGCGCGGCACGCTGCTGCTGTATTCGGTGAACAACATCACCAGCGGCACCGATTCGCAGGGGGAGGTGACGGTGCGGCTGGAAAAGGGCGGGCGCATCGTCAACGGTCACGGCGCTGACACCGACATCGTCATCGCCTCGGCCAAGGCCTATCTCAACGCGCTGAACAAGCTGATCGTGCCGGCGGAGCGCACCCATCCGCAGGTGGGCCAGCCGATATGACGCTTGAGTTTCCCCGGCCACGCCTTATGCTTTAGGCCATGAACACGCAGCCGAACACGGGGATGGACGAGCAGCGCCGGCGGCAGTATCTCGACGCGCTCGGCATCACCCGCTGGGAGCCGCGCCGGCCGGCCGCAACAGACGTGCCGGTGGCCGCAGGCGTGGCCGAAAGCGCTGTTGTCCTGCACGAAGCTCCGGTTGCCCCCGCCCGCCAGTCACTGGCGGACGCCGGCGTCAGCGACCCCGGGGTCTGGACGGCGCTGCAGGCGGAAGTGCGCGTGTGCACCAAGTGCGCGCTGCACAAGACCCGCACCCAGACAGTGTTCGGTGTTGGCAATCGCAATGCCAAATGGATGTTCATCGGCGAGGCGCCGGGCGCGGACGAGGACCGGCAGGGCGAGCCCTTCGTGGGCAAGGCCGGGCAGCTGCTGAACGCGATCCTGTTCGCCATGGGGCTGAAGCGCGAGGAGGTGTACATCGCCAACGTGCTCAAGTGCCGGCCGCCGGGCAATCGCGATCCGCAGCCGGAGGAGGTCGAGCAGTGCGAGCCCTATCTCATCCGCCAGATCGGGCTGATCCGGCCGAAGATAATCATCGCGCTCGGCCGACACGCCGCGCACAGCCTGCTCAAGACCGAAGTGCCGTTGGCGAAACTGCGCGGGCAAAAGCTGTCCTACCACGGCACGCCGTTGTTCGTGACCTATCATCCGGCCTACCTGTTGCGCAACCCCGCCGACAAGCGCAAGGTGTGGGATGACCTGTGCCGCGCCCGGTCCGCGATGAAAAATCTGGAGCAGCCATGAGCGCCGTCGTCATTTCCAACCAGCCGCTGCTGCGCCCCATGAACGGGCACGACCTGACGGCGGTGATGGAAGTCGAGAGCGCGGCCTACGAGTTTCCCTGGACCCTGCCGATTTTCCGCGACTGCCTGCGCGTGGGTTGCCACTGTTATGTCTACGAATCGCCGCAGGAGGGCATCATCGGCCACGGCATCATGTCGGTGGCCGCGGGCGAGTGCCACGTGCTGAACATCTGCATCCACCCGGACTACCAGCGGCTGGGGCTGGGCGAGGGCATGGTGCTGTTCCTGCTCGACATCGCCCGCCAGAACAAGGCGCGCGTGGCGCTGCTGGAGGTGCGCATGTCCAACACCGCCGCCTACAAGCTCTACACCAAGCTCGGTTTCGACGAGGTCGGACTGCGCAAGAGCTATTACCCCGCGCGCCACGGCCGCGAGGATGCCATCATCCTGGCGCGCGATCTGACCGTGGGCGTTTGACCCCGCTCAGCCCTCGTCGATCATGTCGTCGGTGGGATTGTCCAGGTTCACGGAAAGCTCGCTGATCGGGTGCTCCACGGGCATTTCCAGATAGGCGTGCCGGTTGTGCTCCGACTCGAAATAAATCGTAAGACTGGTTTCGTCGCTGCGATGGGTAACGCTGGGCAGGCCGGCGATGCCGGAAAGTTCCTGGCCGCTGATCGGATCCGTTTTGCAAACGATGTTGAGCATGGGTCACCTCCTGTGACAAAGAACAGCCGTGATTGCTGTGTATACGCCCATGCCGTCACGGCCACAACGCCATCTTTCATATGGCTTTCCGCTGGCAGAGTCGCGCGTCTGCCACGGACATAAGCCGGGTTTATATCTGCAGCGCCTCGATGGTCCAGCCGGTGCCGCCCGCCGTCGCTTCCGGATGGCGCCGTGAAACCAGTTCCTCGATTTCTGCCACCCGCCGTTTCGGCACGTCCACCATCAGCAGCACTTCGGGATGCGCCAGCACGCCGCGAAATTCGTCCAGGTGCGTGTCCGGCACGCGTATCGCAAACAGGGCGCCGGCGGCAAGCGTGAGCGCCATCGCGACGAATGACAGGATGGCCCCGGCGAGAGAGCCTTGCAGGACGGAAACGATCAGGCCGATAGACCCCAGCGTGAACAACGCCAGATTTCCCAGCCACAGGATTTTTTGCAGGCGCCAGACGGCATCGCGCCGCTGATGCTCGTTGGCCGCGGGCAATTTTTCCAGCGTCGCGCCCTTGCCGGCGATGGCGTGGATGTGCCGTCGGTCCACCCCGGCCGCCTGCAGGTCGTCGACGAGATTTGCCGCCTGGGATTCGTCAGGAACAATGAAATAGAGTCTGCGCAGAAACATGATTCCTCCTTGGCACGGCGATGTACGCCGGATTGCCCGCATGGCGGATGCCGCGCCTGTACATGATGTGATTTATGATGCGGCGGGAGGAAAAAAATTCAATGATACAAAAACTGCAGGAATTCCGACGGCACCAACAACAGAAAATGCATGGTTATGGCGTACCGGAGGGTTTTCGGTATTCCATCTCGGCCTGCGGGATCAGGCCCTCGATCTGGCGGATGCGGGTATCGTCGAGCGGATGGGTGCTGAGAAACTCGACCTGTTTGCCGCCGCCGTTCTTGTTCTTGTATTCCGCGAAGCGTTTCCAGAAGCCGAGCGCCTCGCGCGGCTGATAGCCGGCACGCGCCATGTACAGCACGCCGAGATGGTCGGCCTCCAGTTCCTGCTTGCGTGAATGCGGCAGGGCGAGCCCGAGCCCGTAAGCCTGTTGCACGACCTGGCGCGTCGCCGGCGACGAGCGCCCCAGCGCCAGTTCCTCGAGTATCTGGAACACGGCGCCCTGAGACATGCGCTCGGCGCCGTGGCGCGCCACCGCGTGTGCGACTTCGTGCCCGACCACGGTTGCCAGTCCGGCATCGTCTTTGGTGATGGGCAGAATGCCGCTGAAGACCCCGACCTTGCCCCCCGGCAGGCAAAATGCGTTGGGGGTCTTGGGTTGGTCGAACAGCACAAATTCCCACTGCGCGTTCGGCAGGGGCGCCACCGCGGCGATGCGCTTGCCGACACGCTGCAGCTGGGCGTTGGCCGCCGCATCTTTCGAGATGGGGGTGGATTTCTTGAGTTTTTCGAATTCCTGGAAACCGAGCTGCATTTCCTGCGACGGGCTGACGATCAGCAGTTGCGAGCGTCCGGTTTCCGGGACTGTGGCGCAGGCCGCGAGAAACGCCGCGACCAGCACGGCACCGACGGACATCCTGAACATGCGGAGGCGCATGATTCTTTTCTCCGTTTTATTACCACGCTGACGGATTCGGAACACAATTCTACCTCTTGTCTGTCCGGCTTCCACTGCCTGATGCAGGCGGCCCCAGGCCGGTTTTGCCGTTAGAATGCCATTTTGCCATTTCGTTTGACCGCAGCGGGAGAAAAACATGGCTGGAAACGAAACGTTGGTATACCGGGGAAAAATCATCGAGCTCTTTCTGGAGCAGGTCACGCTCCCGAACGGGGCCACCACCGAGTTCGAAATCGTGCGTCATCCCGGGGGCGCGGCGGTCGTGGCCCTCGACGCGGAAAACCGGGTATGCCTGTTGCGCCAGTACCGGCACGCCGCGGGCGGGTGGTTGTGGGAACTGCCCGCCGGCAAGCTGGATGCCGGGGAGCCGCCACTCGCGGCCGCGCAGCGCGAACTGCAGGAGGAAGCCGGCATGCAGGCGGGGCGTTGGGAACCGCTCGGGAAAATCGTGAGCTCACCCGGTGTGTTCACCGAGGTGGTGTATCTGTTTCTGGCGCGCGAGCTGCG
>JBFMBB010000013.1:0-31408 GCA_040755435.1 Pseudomonadota bacterium
ACATCCGACTCCCGCAACAGCGTCATCGGATCCACGCCATGCTGCGGATACAGGGCGATGCCGATGCTGACGCCGACGTTGAAACGGTGCATGCCGACCATGAACGGCTGCTGCATCACCGCGATGAACTTCTGCGCGATCTGGACGGCCGATTTGTCGTCGGCCACGCCCGGAACGATGGCGGCGAACTCGTCGCCACCCAGGCGCGCAATGATCTCGTCCTCCATTTTGGCCGCGGTTTCCTGGTCCAGCCTCATGAACACGTCGGAACGGCGCAGCACCCCGTGCAAGCGCGTGCTGACCTGCTTGAGCAGCTGGTCGCCGATATCGTGGCCGAACGAGTCATTAACCTCCTTGAAGCGGTCGAGATCCATGACGAACAGGGCGAACGGGCTCCCGGTCACGCCCGCCGGCGCGGTAGATTGCTGCAGGCGTTCGTGAAAATGACTGCGATTGGGCAGATCGGTAAGCGTGTCGGTGAACGCCTGGCGCTCGAGCATGCGGTGCAGATCCCCGAGTTCGGCGCTGAGGGCGTTGAAGTCCTGCGCCAGTTCCTTGATTTCGAGGGTGCCGGAAGGGGTGAGGGTCTCGCTCAGGCGCGTGCGGTCCTTGCGCACGCTGCGCAACTGCTCGTGCAGCGCCATCAGCGGGCGCAACGTCGTGTGTTGCAGCACCAGCATGGCCACGGCGATCACCAGCAGGGTGACAAGACCGGCGGCCATCATGACCATGTAACGGGTCATGGAGAGTTTCTCGTGCAGTGCCTGGGTATCCTCCATGACCGCCAGCGTCATCACCCTTCCCGAGGCGCGCGTCTCCAGCGGATATTCCGCCACCAGGGTGCGCTCCATGTCCTGCGGCGGGAACCAGGCATCGGATTTGTATATCACCTGCCCGGAAGCCAGCGTGATCCTGACCGGCATGCCCAGGGCCTGTCCGGTGCCGGCAAGGCCGTGTATGGGATCGATGAATATCTGCAGGTATCCCTTGGGACGCAAGCCGCCGATCGGAACGATCACCGCGTGATACAGGCGGTCAACCACCGGACACAGATCGGATATCGTTTGCAGGCGTGCCGGTCCCTGTCGCGCGCGTGCCTGCTGGATCAATGCCGGGCACAGGATCTTCCCGCCGGCCAGCAACGGGCTGCCTTCCACGGACTCGGCCACGAATCCGAAGTCGATGTCGAACGCCCTCAATTTCTCGATCTTGATGACGTTGGCGGTTTCGAAATACTGGTGAAACTGGTTGTCCATCAACCGCGACAGGGTCGTCGTGTCGCGCGCGGCGAAGGCGCGCTGGAATAGGGGTTCGCTCTGGATGGCCAGGGCCAGATCGCGCGACTTGGCCTCGAGCTCGTGCAGGACGTCGTCCGTCTTGAGACGCAGCAACTCCGCCATGGCCGCGCGATGGTTGTCCAGCGTCTGCCGCCGGTACACCTCACCGGTTGCCAGCGCCAGCGCCAGACCGAGCAGGCCCATGATCACGATGGTAATGCCCAGCGAGGCACGCATGGTCAGATGCTGTGTCAGCATGGCGGAATCTTCCCTAAGCTACTTTTTCAGGTATGGATAATTCTTGTGCTTCCATTCTTCGAACCCGCCGCGGTACCAGTACACGCCGGTGTAACCGCAGTCGAGGGCCTTGCGTGACGAGTTGACGCTGCGCCCGCATTTGGGGCCGTTGCAGTAAAACAGCACCGGGGTCGATTTCCGGGAAATGATTTTGGCGAGTGTTTCGCAACTGGTTTCGACATCGGGCAGGCTGACGGAACCCTCGATATAGCCTTGCAGCCGGTCCTGGCGGATGCGCGCATCCACGATGACCAGCGTGGGATTTTTTTCGGCCAGTTCGAGCACGCCTTCAGCATCGACCTTGGTGGTGCCGGGAATGCTGTCGGGCGAGACGATCCCATCATCCGCCGGGACTGTTCCCGTGAATGCCGCCAGCCACACCGACACGACCACAACCGGCAGGCGTCTTCCCCGCATGGTGGATATCCTCTTTTCGATGTTATCCCGGCAATTGAGCAATATTTGTGCCATTTTGGTGCACGAAGACACATGATTCATACGAGAAATAGCCAGAACCCGCGGGGTTTCACCTGCTCTTGCGCTGTCCCGACGCAGGCCCGTCACTGGTGGAAACGATTTCAGGAACCGCCCCGGTTTTGTATGATGCCGCGCAGACTCCCGGCGCCTGCGCCGCATAAACAACCCATAACTATCACACCCAGGAGAAAAATCATGACACCCGGTAAATCCACGCGACTGCTCATCGCGTCACTGCTGCTGGCCGCCTCGTCACTGGCCCAGGCGGCGGAGGCGCCCGCGCTCAACCCCGCCAACACCGCCTGGCTGCTGACCTCTTCGGTGCTGGTGCTGTTCATGACCATCCCCGGGCTGGCGCTGTTCTACGGCGGACTGGTGCGCACGAAAAACGTGCTGTCGGTGCTGATGCAGTGCTTCGCCATCACCTGCATGGTATCCATCGTGTGGGTGCTGTTCGCCTACAGCCTCGCCTTCAGCGACGGCGGCGGCGCCAACGCCTGGATCGGCGGCATGGCCAAGGCGTTCATGGACGGCATCGGCGTGGACACGCTCAAGGGCGACGTCCCGGAAACCGTGTTCGCCATGTTCCAGATGACCTTCGCCATCATCACGCCGGCGCTGGTGGTCGGCGCCTTCGCCGAGCGCATGAAGTTTTCCGCCATGATGCTGTTCAGCCTGCTGTGGCTGCTGCTGGTTTACGTGCCGGTGTGCCACTGGGTGTGGGGCGACGGCTGGCTGCAGAAAATGGGTGTGATGGATTTCGCCGGCGGCACCGTGGTGCACGTCAACGCCGGCGTCGCCGCGCTGGTGGCGGCGCTGGTGCTGGGACGGCGCAAGGGCTTCCCGGAAACCGCGATGCCGCCGCACAACCTCACCATGACCGTCATCGGCGCCTGCATGCTGTGGGTCGGCTGGTTCGGCTTCAACGCCGGCAGCGCGCTGGCGGCCAACGGCACCGCCGGCATGACCATGCTGGTCACGCACATCGGCGCCGCCGCCGGTTCGCTCACGTGGATGTTCTGCGAGTGGATCCGTTTCGGCAAACCGTCGGTGCTCGGCATCGTCACCGGCATGGTCGCGGGCCTCGGCACCATCACGCCGGCCTCCGGCTTCGTCGGCCCGCTCGGCGCGCTCGTGATCGGCGTCACCGCCGGTCTGGTGTGCTTCGTGGCCACCAACTACATGAAGCGCACGCTGCGCGTGGACGACTCGCTCGACGTATTTCCCGTGCACGGCGTGGGCGGCATTATCGGCACCCTGCTCACCGGTGTGTTCGCCGCCACCACGCTCGGCGGCGTCGGCTTTGCCGAGGGCATCACCATGGGCAAGCAGGTCACGACCCAGATCACCGGCATCGTGGTCACGGCCGCCTGGTCGGGCATCGTCACCTTCGTCCTGCTCAAGCTGATCGACGTCCTGCTGGGCCTGCGCGTGACGGTGGAACAGGAAACCGAGGGTCTCGACACCGTGCTGCACAACGAGACCGGCTACAACCTGTAACGCCGGCCGCTCCACCCCGCCGCGATCAGGCGGCGGGGAAACGCACCTTCACCTGCAGGCCGGAGCCTGTCGCGGGCGCGGCCAGTTCGATGCTGGCGCCATGCAGCTCGGCGATACGCTGCACGATCGAAAGCCCGAGACCGCAGCCCTGGCTGCCGCTTCCCGGCGCGCGGTAAAAGCGCTCGAATACCCGGGCGCGCTCCAGTTCCGGGATGCCCGGCCCGCTGTCCGTGACCGTGAGCGTGACACCGTCCTCCCCGCCCGTCACGGCCACCTCCACGCTTCCGCCGGACGGCGTATAGCGGATGGCGTTGTCCACCAGATTGCTGATCAGGATCGCGAGCGCCGCGGCGTCGCCGCTGACCGTGCCGCGGCTGTCCTCCGCCAGCTCGATCCCGATATTCTTCTCCAGCGCCGCCGGCGCACGCTCCCCGACCACCGCCACGGCCGTCCGCGCCAGGTCCACCGGCCCGTATTGCGCCGCGGCCGCGTCCGGATCGAGGCGCGCCAGGGTCAGCAACTGGCCGACAAGGTGGGTGGCGCGGTCGACGCCGTCCACGATTTTAGCGAGCATCTGCATGCGCTGCGGCTCGTCGGTCGCGCGCAGCGCCACCTGCGCCTGGGTTTTCAGCCCGGCCAGCGGCGTGCGCAGCTCGTGCGCGGCATTGGCGGTGAAACGCCGCTCCGATTCCAGCGCCTCGTCGAGCCGTTCCAGCAGGCGGTTGAGCGACTGCGCCAGCGGGCGTATCTCCTCCGGCGTGTCGCGCACGGTCAGCGGCTCCAGCTGCGAGGGCGAGCGCTGCGCGATCTCGGCGGCGACCTTTTTCAGCGGACCGAGTCCGCGCCCCACGCCGGTCCAGATGATCACGGCCAGCAACGGCAGGATCAACAGGATCGGCAGCAGCGTGTTGAACAGGATGTCGAAAATGAGCTCGTCGCGTATCTCGTAACCTTCGCCGACCGCGATGCGCACGCCGTGCGACTGATCGTGCAACAGGAACACCCGCCAGGGCTTTCCCTCGATCGACTCGTCGCGGTAGCCGGCCGCCGAGGCCATCGGCACCGCCGGCGCGTTGGGCGATCGCAGCAGCAGTTTGTCCCCGCTCCAGATCTGGAACGCGATCTTTTCCTCGTATTTGTGCCCCCAGGGCACGCCCACGATATCGATGTTGGCGATGTCGGGCTCGTTTTCCTCCTCGATCTCGTGCAGCGTCAGGCCCAGCAGCACACGCGCCGATTGCGCCAGCTGCGCGTCGAACAGCTCCTCGATCTCGTGGCGCGCGTTGAAATAGGACATCGTGGCCAGCAGCAGCCAGGCGGCCGCAAAGGACCACAGCAGGATGAGCAGCAGACGGCGACGCAGCGAGATCATGCGCCGGGCCGGGGAACCATGTAGCCGATGCCGCGCAGCGTGCGGATGAAGTCCTGCCCGAGCTTGCGGCGCAGGTGATGCACGTGCACCTCGACGGCATTGCTGCCCACGTCCTTGTCCCAGCCGTACAACGCCTCCTCCAGCCGCGCGCGCGACAGCACCTTGCCGGCGTTTTCCAGCAGCAGCCTGAGCACCACGAACTCGCGCGGCGCGAGCTCGATGGTCTCGTCGCGCAGGCGCGCGCTATGGTTGTTCACGTCGAGCACCAGGTCGCCGTGACGCAGCAACGGTACATGCTCGCCCCCGGCGCGGCGCAACAGCGCGCGCACGCGCGCGCCCAACTCGCCGAGATCGAAGGGTTTCACCAGGTAATCGTCGGCGCCGGCGTCCAGCCCGCGCACGCGGTCGGTCACGGTATCGCGCGCGGTGAGGATCAGCACCGGCAGCGGGTTGCCGGCGGCGCGTGCGCCGCGCAGCACGTCGAGCCCGGCGCGCCCCGGCAGGTTGAGGTCGAGCAGCAGCAGATCGTAACGCCCGGATTGCAGCTCGCGGCCCGCCGCGACACCGTCCTTGACCCAGGTGACCTGGTAGTTTTCCTGGGCCAGGCCGGTGCGGATCGCATCGCCCAGGAGTTCGTCGTCTTCGACCAGAAGCAGGTTCATGCCGGCGACTTATACCCCGCGGCGGGCATTTTTCAAAGCCGCCTCAGGCGCCGTGCGCGAATTTATGCATGATGGCGTGCTGTTTGCGCAGTGCGCCGTCCACCAGGCCCGGCAATATGGCATTGAGACGCACGAACAGCTTCTCCGGCCAGCCGAGATAGACCTCATCGCGTTCCTGCCCGATGGCGCGCACGATCGCCGCCGCCACCTGCTCCGGCGGGTCCATGGCCACCTTGAGCGCCTCGTTCATGCGCACCACGGCGCTCGAATTCAGCGGGGTGCGCGTGGCGCGCGGGGCGATATAGGTCACGCCGACGCCGCTGCCATGGAGCTCGCGCCGCAGCGCCTGCGAAAAGCCGCGTAACCCGAACTTGCTCGCGGAATACGCGGCGAAGAACGGAAAACCGATGGTGCCGAAGGTCGAGCCGACGTTGACGATGCGCCCACGCGCCTGCCTGAGCATGGCCGGCAGCAGCAGGCGCGCGAGCTGGATCGGGGCGATCAGGTTCACCTGCATGAGGCGCTCGATGGCGGCCGGATCCTCGGCCTCGAAGGGCGTGAAGTCCAGCAAGCCGGCGATGTTCACCAGCAGGTCCACGCCTCCCAGTCTCCGGCTTGCCTCTTCGGCCAGCGCCTGGCGTCCTGCGGAACCGCCCAGATCGGCGACCACGGGCTGCGCCCGGCCGCCGCGCGCGATGATCTCGCTGCAGAGCTTCTGGAGCGCTTCCCCGTTACGGTCGGCGACGGCAAGTTGCGCGCCGGCGCGTGCCAGCTCGCGCGCGGTTGCGGCGCCGATGCCGCCGGTGGCGCCGGTCAGCAATACACGTGCATTTTTGAGATTCATGCGATCCTCCGTTGCGTGATTTCATGGATGTTGTGCGGCAGGGCGCGGAAGACGTCGCCGTACAGGCGATAAAACACCTTCGCGCAGTGAACGATCGGCGCCTTGTCCTCCTCGCGCTCGAGCCGGTTCACGAGATTCCTGAAAAAGTCGACATGCGAGATGTCGAGCGAACCATGCGACAGCAGGTAGCTGAACGCCTGTTTCGGCAGCTTGAGCGACAGCTGGAGGTTTTCCGCGGCGCGCGTGGCGAGCTGCACGCTGGTGCCCTCGAGCACGAACACCATGCCGAAGAAACCGGCCGGGTTGCCGCGCGCGATGACGTCATAGGCATAGGCGACCATGAGCTCGGCGGGCAGTCCGGGCGCGCCGTGGCGGACCGCCTCGGCGTCACCGCCGCAGGCCGCGATATCGTTCAAAATCCATTCCTGGTGGCCGGTTTCCTCCTCGATGTACTCGGCCACTGCCGTGCGCAGCCATTCCAGCCGCGCCGGCAGGCGTGCGCCGCAGGCCATCAGCAGCGGCAGCGTGTGCTTGACGTGGTGATAGGCTTGGGCGAGAAAAGCGATATAACTGTCGCGCGTGATGCGGCCGGCCGCGCCATCGCGCAGGAAAGGGATTGCCAGAAACTCCGCGCGTTCGCGCTCGGTCGCGGCCACCAGTTCATCATAAAAACTCATAAGGCAACTCCTCGTATTGACTGGGTGTCTGCATACAGCGCGTCGAGACGCGCGCCATAAATCTTCATTATTTCCGCCCGCCGCGGGCGGCCGGTGGCGGTGAGCTGGCCGTTCGCGACCGCGAACGCCTCGTCCGCGGCGAGCCACGCCGACACGCGCGCGTAATCGGGCAGCTCGCGGTTGGCATGGCGCACGCCCGCGTCCACGTCGGCGCGCGTCGCGCCGGCACGCGGCACGATTAGTGCGACGTTCCAGGGCCGCGCTTCGCCGAACACCGCCGCCTGCGCGATCGCCGGCGACAGCGTCAGCTCGCGTTCGATCCACTCGGGTGCAACGTTGCGCCCGAAGGAAGTAATGAACATGTTTTTCTTGCGTCCGGTGAGATGCAGGAATCCGTTTTCATCCAGGTGTCCGATATCGCCGGTCGGCCAGAAAGCGTCACGCAGATCTTCCTGCGCGCCGAGATAGCCCCGGAACAGGCTGCCGGCCACCTCGATCTCGCCGTCGGGCGCGAATCGCAGCCGCACATGCGGCAGCGGGCGACCGACGCTGCCGGCGCGATCGCCTCCCGGAACATTGAGCGCCACGACCGAAGCGCACTCGGACAGGCCGTAACCTTCGTGCACCGGGACGCCGAGGGCGCGGGCGCGCGCCAGCAGGCGCGGCGACACCGGCGCGCCGCCCACGGCGAGAAATCGAAGCTGATCGAGCGGCGCGGCGTCCTGCTCCAGCACCGACACCAGCCCCTGCAACATCTGCGGGATGAAAATCGCGCTTGTCGCCTGATGTCGGCGCAGCGTCTCGACCAGACGCGCGGCGTCGAGTCCGGCGGCGCCGCGCAGGCCGGTGTTGACGAGACCGGGCACGACGCAGGTGGTTCCGGCCAGCAACGGCACATAGACACCGCCGATGTTCTCCAGCAGCGTGGCGAGCGGCAGCAGGCAAACATGGCGCTCCGCCGCCTCCGCGCCGACAGCCTCCAGCAGCGAAGCCGCCACCGCCTCCATGACCGCGGCGGACAGGCACACGCCTTTCGGCGTGCCGGTGGTGCCCGAGGTGTAGGTGATCTTGGCGATGTCCGGAGGCACGCGGCGCGGCGCGGCGTGCATGCGCAACAGGCTCAGCGCCGCGCCGGCCACCTCCACCCGGACCGCCTCCGCTCCGGTACCGGGCAGATCGGCGAAACAAGCGGGTTGATCGGTGAGCACGGCATCCACCCCGGCGTCGGCGAGTGCATGGCGCCGCTGCGCGTCGGAGAAAAACCCGGGCAGCGGCACCAGCGTGACGCCGGCCTCCAGCGCCGCGAGGTCGGCGACCACCCAGGGCGCGCCATTATCGAGCAGCAGCGCGAGCACCGCGACCCGGCGGCGCATCAGCTCCGCGGCCAGGCCGTCGACGGCGCGCGCGAGCTCCCCGTAACCGAGAGGCTTATGCGCGTCCTGCAAGGCGCAGGCCCGGGAACGGAGGCGCGCGTGCCGTTCCAGGGCGATGAGGATCTCGCTCATGATCTCGTTTCGGACAGAATATGAATCAACCCGCCGGAACGGCGCTGCCTTCGGCACCGGCGGCAAACGCCTCGCGCCACAAGAACAGCCATCGATTGTCGTTGTCCGCCTGAAGCAGCTTTCCCTGGAGCGCGTCGTACGACTGGTGCACGCTCGCCGCCACCACCATCGGCTCGGTGGCGTAATAGCTGCCCCAGTGCGCGCGTTCCTCCGGTGCAAGGCGCCCGGGATCGGCCGGCGCGAGCGTCACCAGCTCCACGCCGAGACGCGCGACGGCGTTGCGCAACGCCTTCACCGCGGTGAACACCGCCCAGTCGTAGCCCGCGCCCTTGAGGTAGGCGGTGAGCGCGGCGATCAGCCAGCGCGCGCCGCCGGCGTGCGCCGTCACCAGGTTGCCGACCTCGACCAGGCCGTGGCGCGGCACGTAGCGCCCGGCGCGCAGCGACAACGCCGCCTCGACCGAAATATCGAGATACTTTTCCAGGAACAGACGGTTGCCGCGCGCGCGCCGGAAACCGAGCGCGCCGCGCAATTCGGCGGCGTCGTGCAATACCAGCAGACGCGGCAGGAAATGTCGCACGTCGGCGCCGTAGGCGCTGGCATAGCTGCGGTGAATGAATTCTTCCACGGCACGTCGGCCGGCATCGTGCTCGTCCAGCAGACCGACCTGCATGGACGCCGGTCCGGTGTCCAGGACGCCGGCCTGGCCGGACAAGGCGGGGAGAAACGGGATCGTTACCGGTTTACCGCGATGCTGCTCTGAGGACATGTTGCCGACTCCTGCTGTTGCAGTCAGGAATCTAGCAACCCCAGCTTAAGGGAGACTTAAGGACGATCGCGCCGCACGACCGCATGTCGCCCCGGCCGGCACGCCGGAATCAGGCAACGCGCCCTGAAGCCCTGCATTGACCTATAAACCGGAATCCGGCCGCGTTGATCGGGGAGCGTGCCAGAATATTTTTCCCGGTCGCTTGACATCACGGCCGCATCGTCATCATGGGTTGTTGATGATGATCAGGGCCACGCCGGCGAACACCAGCAGGCCGCCGACGAGCACGCTGGCGTTGACGTGCACTTCGCGGAACAGCAGCCAGGCGAACAGCGCCACGAAGACCGGGTAAGAGATTTCTATGAGACTCGCGAGCGTGGCGTTCTTGCCGGCGATGGACAGGAACAGCAGCACCGACCCCAGCAGGCTGGTCAGGGCCAGGGCCAGCACCCTGAGCTTCGGGCCCGTGTCCAGCGTCACCCAGACGGCGTAATCCGCGGCGAGGGTCCGGTGGAAGAAGAGCCCCAGGGCGACTATCGGCAACGCCGTCAACAACAGCACGGAAACCAGCGACAGCTTTTTCAGCGCATGATCCACCAGCGGGTAATGCACGCCCCAGACCAGGGCGGCGCCGATGGCCGTGACATACCAGGGAATTCGCACGCTCAACCCTCCGTGTCAGAAAAATTTACACTTTTCACCAGACGAAGCGCGGTTTCGGCAAGTTTCATGCCGGTTTCAACGAGCCGGCGCCCGGCATTCGGATGTACACAAATAGCAAATTCGTTATACTGAAACCGCAGTGGTGCACTGCCGTTTGTTGTCATGCTGGTATTTACAGGCATCCGCGGTTGGTCCTGGCGAACTCCACCATTACAGCACGTAAAAATTTTTTCACAAAAAATTTATTCCATTAGTGAGGTCATTCGTCATGCGCATGGGTACTGTAAAGTGGTTCAACGAGGCCAAGGGTTTTGGGTTCATCTCGCCACAGGATGGAAGCGCGGATGTGTTCGTGCACTATTCCGTGATTCAGGCCGAAGGCTACAAGAAACTGGCCGAGGGTCAGCAGGTGGAATTTGAAAGCCAGAAGGGGCCGAAGGGGATGCAGGCCACCGTGGTAAAGCCGCTCGCCTGATCCGGACCGGCCGCACTGCCGGCCGGTCGAGAGATCAAAACAAAAACCCCGCCGTGTGGCGGGGTTTTTGTTTGCGGCATTCCGTATATCCTAGCCGGCGGGTTTTTTCCGCACGGCGCGCACCACCTTCCAGGCGCCGGCATCCTTCTCGAACTGGAACTTCTGCACCGACGGCGAGCCCTGGCCGACACGGTACTCCACCTCGATGGAGCCGGTCATGTTCTTTCCGGGTGACGCGGCCTGGGCATAGCGTCCGTCGCGGAACGAAATCACCTCGAGCGATTTGTTCGGGTCGTCCTTCAACAGCTCGCGCAGCGCCAGGTACTGGAGCGTGTCCACCGAGTCGGCGGACAGATCGGGCTTGCCGTCCACGATGCGGAACCCCCGGATGTCCGCCTCGAACGTCCCGGCGACGTGGCTTTTCGTCTCATCCGGAAGATTGAGCTGGATCTTTCCCGGCAGCTTCCTGTCCTTCTCCTGGCCGAACTCGAGCAGCATGCTGTACTTGTCGGTGAATTTCTGTTCGGAAGGGACACTCTGGCCGTCTTCCTTCCATGCCAGCAGCACTTGCGGCGTGCCGGCGCCACCGGCTTCCATCACCTTGAAATTCTTGCCGGCCGGCGTTTCCCACGGCGAACCGGGCAGCATTACTTTCACTTCCAGATCGGCGGTCACGTCCTTGCCCAGTCGCAGGGTGAGCACGCCGTTCTCGATATGGCTGTTCTCGACGGTGAACGGTTTCCCGTGAACCTGTCCTTTGGCGGGTGCCGCCGGAATCCCGGGCTCGGCCGGCTTGGCGGCGTCCGGCGCGGCCGGGGGCGGCACGGGTTTCCTGGCGACCGCGGGCGTCGTCGGCGCCCGGATGGCGGCCGGTTCGCTCTCGAACAAGCCGCTGACGAAATCCAGTCCGCCGTCCTGCTGCGCGAGATAGGCCCCGGCGCCTCCGATGACGAGCACGATGAGGATGACGATTTGAATCAGGGATTTTTTATCGAGCTTCATTTGTAACCACCTTCCTGTGATTTCCAATTCTTTCTTGATCCGGCACACGGATGCTGTCGAAATGAAAACAGGCCGTGCCCGCGGGTCGCCCTCCTGGCATCCTGACACGCCGGAGCAACAATCAAACCTCCTGCGAACTGCCGATGCTCGCGGCCTCCGGTTTTCCCGCCCCGGACCCGGGCAAGGCTTCGGCCGGTCGCATGCCGCCGCAATAATCCCTAAGGATAGTATGCCCGGCGTCGTCCGCCAATCGCTTTTATCGCGCCAGACGGCCACTCCGGCCGGCCCGCTCAGAAACCGAAATAAAGTCCCAATCCCGTGTAACGCAGGGATTCGAGGTAAAACTGCCCGTTGGGCGAATGGCCGCGGAAATGCTCGAGCATGAGTCGCGCCCGCCGCGGGCTGCCGCTACGCAGCTCGAATCCCGCCTGGTACGAGCGGCTGCGGCGCCAGTCGAGCTCCTCGGAGGCCTGGATATCCACCGCGGCGATGAAACTCAGTCTCCCGGCCGCGCGCGGCCGGACGTATTCGGCCCCGGCCTGGAGGTGCTTCGGTTGCAGGTCCGGTTCGCTGTTCAGCATGTAACCGCCGCCGCCATAAAGGCGCCAGCGTTCCCATTCATGGGATACGAGGAATTCCATGTCCTCATAGCTGAGGTTGACCCGGTTGATGCCCGGATTGCCCAGAATGAACTCATCGCCGAGGTGCGAACTCTGATGGTAGATACGCAGCAGGTACGACCACGGTCCCTTGCGGTAACTGACCGGCAAACCGATCCAGTAATCCGCGTTGATCAAGTCGCTCGACGGCGCGTCGAGATTGAACAACGCGAACACCCCGCCCTGGATTCCGACCTGCGAGCTGCCCGAGCTGCCGAAGACGCCGGAAGCCAGGCCGAAATATTCGCCGAAGGCCGTGTTGGCGGCGGCAAATTCATTCTGGCTGGTGCGATAGTGCAGCCAGCTCACGGAAAACCGCGGCTGGCGCGGATCGGCCAGCAGCGGTCCGAACAACTCCTGTTCGGGCAAGGCATACACGTCGATGGCCGCCGCGGCTTCGCGCTCGGCTTCTGCCCTGTCCTGCTCCGCGGCGGTGTCGGACCTGTCGCAATCCGTGGACAGCCCCCACTCGACGGTCTTCACGTGGCCGGTTTTTCCGAGCAGGTATTCGATGTCGCGCTTCTGGGACGGGCCCAGGCAGGTGCGCGAGGACAATCTCACCGTGCCGTCGGCCGAGATGACCTGCGAGCGCAGGCCGAGTCCGGGGAAGCGGCTGTCGAGCAGTGAATCGACGTAACCTCGCAGATATTCTTCCGGCCCGGCGGCCGGCGCCGGCATGGAAAACGCTGCCGCCAGCAGAACACCCAAAAAAAGCCGCGACAGAATTTCCGGAAAAAAAAGAAGTCGGATGGCGCGCCGCCGCGAATGCATGGCGCCATTTTACACGCTATCCGCGCTTCCATGTGCTGCCGCCACCGGGCGGCGCGGGGCACGGGTCGTCGCATCCCTTGACGGCGATCCGGCGGGGAAATCGGCCCGGGAATCCGCGACGGGAGACGAGGCATTTGTAAAAGAACGCGGGGGCAAGGTAGGATTAAAGCCGTTCCGAAGGAGCAAGGCTCATGGAAAAGGATGCGCAGAAATCCAGGCTGACTTCGCTCAATATTCCGGCGCTCACGGGCGGAAGGGCCGGATCCGGCGCCCTGCCTTCGTCGTCACGGGTCTCGGTGCTGGATCGCTGGATGGCACGCAAGCTGCTCGACCTGCTCGGCGACCCGCCGCTGACCTTCGTGCTGTGGAATGGCGAAACCATTCCCTCCACGGACAAGACCTCCGTCGCCCGCGTGCATTTCCGTGACGGCGATGTGCTGCAAAAATTGCTGGTGAATCCCGCTCTGCATTTTGGCGACCTCTACAGCGCCGGGCGCATCGAGGTCGAAGGCGATCTGGTCGAATTCCTGGTGCTCGCCTATCGCACCGCGGCATCCTCCCCGAAATACCAGAAACTCAAGGAAGCGCAGACGCGGCTGTTCAACCGTCCGCGCTCCAACCGGCTCGCGGATTCACGCGACAACATTCATCATCACTACGACATCGGCAACGATTTCTACGAGCTGTGGCTCGACCGCGAGGCCATGCAGTACACCTGCGCCTATTTCCCGACCCCGGACCTGACGATCGAGCAGGCGCAGCGCGCCAAGATGGATCACGTGTGCCGCAAGCTGCGACTGAAACCGGGCGACCGGGTGGTGGAAGCCGGCTGCGGCTGGGGCGGCCTCGCGCGCCACATGGCGCAGCACTACGGTGTCAAAGTCAGGTCCTACAATATCTCGCACCAGCAGATCCTGTACGCCCGGGAGCGGGCCCGGGCTGCCGGCCTCGGGGACCGCGTGGAATACGTGGAAGACGACTACCGCAACATCACGGGCGAATTCGACGTGTTCGTGTCCGTCGGCATGCTGGAGCACGTCGGGCGCGATCATTACCGCGAGCTGGGCGACGTGATTCACCGTTGCCTGGCGCCCGCGGGACGCGGGCTGATTCATTCCATCGGCCGCAACAAGCCCGAGCGCCTGAACGCCTGGATTGAAAAACGGATATTTCCCGGGGGCTATCCGCCCGCGCTGAGCGAGATGATGGATATTTTCGAGTCACACGACTTCTCCGTGCTCGATATCGAAAATCTGCGCTTGCATTATGCCCGCACGCTGGAACTCTGGTTCGAGCGCTTCGAACAGAGCGCGGAAAAAATTGAAAAAAAATATGACAGCGCTTTTGTGCGCGCCTGGCGGCTTTATCTCGCCGGCTCGATCGCCGGATTCACGGCCGGCACCATGCAACTGTTCCAGATTCTCTTTACCCGCGCCGACAACAACGACCTGCCGTGGTCACGGGCGCATCTGTATCGTGATCCGTGAAACATTCGTTCACGAACTACGATTCACGGGTCACGAATCACGGTCAGTAATAGTGCTTGTGGTCCTTGCGCCGGCGGCTGGCGCGCTGCACCACCACTCCGCGCACCGAGTAGCTTTCCACCAGTTCCACCGCCGGATAGGCTTCGTTGAGCGCCTTCAGGTATTTCCTGCCGTTATCGACGATGAACTGGCGGAACGTGGTTTCGCCCTGATAGTCGATGATCACGTAGGCGCCGTGCTGCGGCGGCATGGCCGGGTCCACGATCAGGATATGGCCGTCGAGGAATTCCGGTTCCATGCTGTCGCCGATGACCCGCAGCGCGTAGGGTTCGGCCTCGGCACAGCTGTTGATCTCGGCGTGCTGCTGGTTGCCGGTCTCGGCCTTGATGGGAATGCTTTTCAGTTTGTCGGCCATGGGCCGGCCCTCCGGTTGAAAAATTGAATTCAAATCCGCGGTGCGGAAACCGGCGCGCGCGTCCCGGAAAACCCGGGCAGGAAGCGCCGCAAGGACTCCGCCCTTTCCAGCAGCCGGTCGAGAAGCGCCGCCGTGCGCGCGGCGTTTTCCGACTCGTCGCGCATCCAGTAGAAAAACGTCGCCAGGTAAATCGCGGTCAGGCCGGATTCCTCGATGGCGCGCCACGGCAACACGGCGTCGCGCTGCGCCGCCTCGCGCAGCCATTGCACCGTGCGGCTGACACGCAACAGCCCCGCGAACTGGTAATGCACGTGGCCCGGCTCGAATTTTCCGCAGATCATCTGGCGCGTTACCTGCCGGTGCGGCGCCAGCGCCGCCAGCCAGGCCATGATCAGCCGCTGCAGGCGTGCGCGCGCCGGCTGATCGGCGAACCCGGGCACACCGCCGGCGGCGAGCATGGCCGCGTCCGCGCGATCGAACCAGGCATCCACGATGTCTTCCTTCTCGCGGAAATGCGCGCGCACGTCGTTCAGTTCGAGTTGCAGCGACGTCGCCACGTCATGCAATCGCAGGCTTTCCCACGACCGGCGCGCGGCTAGGTCGAGCGCGGTATCGATAATCCTGTCTCGTGTGGATTGGGCCGCCATGTCGCCAACCTTCCCAAGAACCGAAGGCGGCATTCTAAGCCATTCCCCGGGTGACGATAAGCCGCGCGGGGAATTCACCTACCGGGTCTAGGTGGAACGCCGGATCACGGCCTCGACGAAGGCCACGTTCAGCAGGTCGGGATTGACGAGTTCCGGCAGGAAATGCCGCACGTTGTAGAGCTTCACCGCCTGGCGGCAGGCGGCGCGTTCGAGACGGTCGCGCGTGGCCTGCGACAGCCGGGAGTGAGTCAGCAGGTTGGGCGCCTGCCAGTCATGATAGTCGCTGACGAGCTTCTGCTCCTGCTCCACCTCCCATTGCTCGCGCAGCAGCAGTTCGGGAAAGGCGTCGCGTCCGAGCCGGCGTCCCACCTGCGCGGCGTCGAGGCGGCAGCCGTGCAGGCCGGTGCCGCCGCCGTCGTCCTCGCGGCGGAACCATTGCGCCCGCTCCAGCGGGCCGGCGGCCTTCTGCACGCACCGGCTCAATACCTGGCTGTGCGGGATGTGCGAGGTCGGGACGGCGCCATTTGCCGGCGCCAGGCTGGGTGCGACGAAGCTGTCATCCTCCGCCAGGGTGGCGTGCCAGCGGGTATCTACGGAACGCGGCGGCCGGATGCGGCCGAGCGTGCTGGCCAGGATCGCCAGCGGTTTCTGCTCGTGCGCGTCCAGCAGCCACAGCTCGAGATTGTCCTCGGACGGAAACGGAAACGGCGGGTGATTCTGCAGCGCCCGGATCAGCACGCCGGTGTACGGGGTTTCGATCAGGTTGCCGCCGCCGTCGGCGCGCCACACGGCGTGGCCGGTGACGCGCGAGCGCTGGTTGAGGAACTGCACGCGCCAGGCGATGCCATCGGAGGTCACGGCGCGGAAATCCGGCAGTTCGACGATCTGCACCGTGCCCTGGTAGGGCGAAAGGCGGCGCATGCTGTAATAGCGCGGCGCGCTCATGCCGGCGCCTTCTTGCGCGCCCGCGGGTGGGCCTTGTCGTACACGCCCGCGAGGTGCT
This sequence comes from Pseudomonadota bacterium, assembly GCA_040755435.1. Classification (GTDB taxonomy): domain Bacteria; phylum Pseudomonadota; class Gammaproteobacteria; order Acidiferrobacterales; family Sulfurifustaceae; genus Sulfuricaulis. Next base: position 16,503 of record JBFMBB010000013.1, read on the forward strand.
GGAAATCGAGATGGGTGTAGATCTGGGTGGTCGAGAGGTTGGCGTGTCCGAGCATCTCCTGCACCGCGCGCAGGTCGCCGCTCGATTCCAGCACGTGACTGGCGAAGGAGTGGCGCAGCATGTGCGGATGCACCGGCACTTCCATGCCCTGGCGCCGGGCCCACTGCCGCAGCCGCGCCTGCACCGCGCGCGCGCCGAGACGCTTGCCGTTGCGCGCCACGAACACGGCCGCTTCGTCCGTCCCGGCAAACTCCGCGCGCACCGCCAGCCAGTCACGCAGGGCCGCGCGCGCCTTGGCGCCCACCGGTACGTCACGCATCTTGCGGCCCTTGCCGGTGACGCGCACCTGGCCTCCGGCAAGATCGAGCTCCGGGATGTTGAGATTCACCAGTTCGGACAGGCGCAGGCCGGAGGAGTACAACAATTCCAGCAAGGCACGGTCGCGCGTCGAGAGCGGATCGCGCACGTCCAGCGTCACGAAACGCGCGGCCTGGTCGGCGGTCAGCGTGTCCGGCAGACGGCGCGTCGAACGGGGCGCGCTCACGCCGTTTGCGGGGTTGCGCGTGACGATCTGCTCGCGCAGCAGGTAACGGTAAAAGCTGCGCAACGCCGACAGCGCGCGCTGGATGCTCCTGCCGGAAAGTCCCCGGCGATGCAGCGTCGCCACCCAGCCGCGCACTTCGGCGGGGGTCAGCCGCTCCCAGCCGGCGATGCCGGCGCCGTCGCAATAGTCCATGCACTGGGAAAGATCGCGCCGGTAATGCGTCAGCGTCAGCGGCGACAGGCGCCGCTCGCCGCCGAGGTGGCGGAAAAAATCGTCGAGGTGTTGCGTGGCGCGCGGTAGCATGCGTCGCGCGCGAAGAATTTACCCGCGGTGGCGGGCGAGGCCGTGCGTCAGCATCTCGCCCAGCCGCGTGAGATAGACGGTGCCCATGCCGGGATGGAAACGGTAGGGATCCTGCGTCCCGAGGCCGAGCACGCCATGGGGTTCTTTTTCTCCCAGCGGAATCAGCGCCGACGACTTGATCTCGGCGGCGCGTCCGCTGAACAGATAACTCATCAGGCTGTCCTCGAACTTGCCGCCGCAGATGGGCTTGCCGCCGCTGAACTGCTGGAACAGCGCGTTGAGGCGCCGGTCATCCTCGGGTACCAGCTCCGCGCGCCCGCCCTGCACGGGCCGGCCGCGCAGCAGGATCACCACGGCGTCGAGCTTGAATTCCTGGCGCAGCAGGTCGTAGGTCGTGTCCAGCACTTCGTCGAGCGAGGCGCAGCCGATCATGGCGGTGGCGAAACGGTGCAACCGGCCGCTCAGCACGTCGTTTTCCCGGGCGTTGTTCACCAGCTCGCGCAACTGGCGCTGCAGCGTCTGGTTCTGCTCGCGCAGCACCTGCACCTGGCGCTCGATCAGCGAGACCGCCTTGCCGCCGGTTTCGTGCGGCAACAGGATGCGCGAAAGCGTCTCCGGGTAACGCTGGAAATAATCGGGATGGTCCTCGAGGTAGCGCGACACCGCCTCCTCCCAGGAAAGTTCCGTCTGAACGTCTTCGCTCGGCAGTTTTTGTTTCATAGTTTGTCCAGGTCGATGGTTCCCTCGAAAACCGTGATCGCCGGTCCCGTCATCCACACCGGCTGCCCTTCTCCGGCCCAGGACAGGCGCAGCGTGCCGCCGGTCAGCTTCACCTCTACCTTATCATCCAGCAGTCCCCTTTGGCGACCGGCCACCATCGCCGCGCAGGCCCCGGTCCCGCAGGCCAGCGTCTCGCCGGCGCCGCGCTCGTACACCCGCAGGCGGGCATGCCGGCGGTCCACGATCTGCAGGTAACCGGCGTTGACGCGCCGCGGGAAACGCGGGTGCCGCTCGATCAGCGGTCCCTGCGTGTTCACCGGCGCCGCGTCCACGTCCGGCACCAGCTGCACGGCGTGCGGGTTGCCCATGGACAGGACGCTCACGCTCACGTTGCGGCCGTCCACCTCCAGATCATAGACGTTTTCGCGCGCGCCCGCCTCGAACGGGACCTCGGCCGGCTCGAAGCGCGGCACGCCCATGTTGACGCTGACGTCGCCGTCCGCCTCCAGACGCGGGTAAATCATGCCCGCCAGGGTTTCGACGGCGATCTCGTCCTTGGTCGTCAGCCGCTTGTCGCGGACGAAACGCACGAAGCAGCGCGCGCCGTTGCCGCACTGCTCCACCTCGCCGCCGTCGGCGTTGAAAATCCGGTAGCGGAAATCGGCGCCGGCCGCCGTGGGCCGCTCCACCAGCAGCACTTGGTCGCAGCCGATGCCGAAGTGCCGGTCGGCGAGGCGGCGGATCTTTGCGGGGGTCAGTTGAACCGGGCGGGACACGCCGTCGAACACCACGAAGTCGTTGCCGGCGCCGTGCATCTTGGTAAAGGGAACGGGCATGGCGGCAAGCTTACCGGTTGGCGCGCGGCAAATAAACCGCGGGCGTGCTCACGGATGCGGCACCGGCCCGAACAGTCGCAGGTACTCCCGGTAAACGCAGCGGTCCATGACCACGATCAGGCCGGCCTGGCGCGCCCGCTCGGCCGCGGGAATGTTCACCACGCCTTCCTGCAACCAGATCGCCGGCACACCCAGGGCGATGCATTCCTCGACGATCCGGTCCACGTACTCCGGCGCGCGGAACACGTCCACCAGATCGAACCGGTCCGGCACCTCGCGCAGCGAGGCATAGGCCTTCTCGCCCAGCACGGCATCCACCGCCGGGCGCACCGGGATGATGCGGTAACCGAAGCGCTGCATCTGCGACGCCACGCCGTGGCTCGGGCGGTTGGTACGCGGCGACAGGCCGACGACGGCGATGCGGCGAACGCGCCGCAACAATTCCCTGATTTCGTCGTCCGGCGGATTCTGGAAAATTCCCATGCGTCATCCTTCCGTCATGCCGTGCACGATGATATGCCGGTCACCCGTGGCCTCGACCCGGAAAGACCCCAGCCCGGCCTGCGCCAGCTGTTCCATGATTTCCTCCGGCCGGAAGGCCGCCAGCAGCGAATTGAAAAAATCGCGCCGCAATATCTCCGGTTCCATGGCGGCGTATTCACGCACGAGAGCGCCGGCGCGCTCGCGCGAATCGGGGCGGCGCAGATCCATGATGAATACCGCCGCACCGGGGGCCGCGTACTGCGTCACCGCGCGCCACAGTGTCTGCGGATCGTGCAGATGATGCAACAGACTGTTGCTGATGACGGTGTCGAACACTTGTCGCGGCAACGCCGTTCCGGGAAGGTGCGCCTGCTGCAACTCGATACGATCACCCAGACCTGCCCGCGCCACCGCTTCTCGCGCAAACACCAGCATGGCCGCGGAGCCGTCCACGCCGGTCAGCCTGCATTCCGGCCAGGCGCGGGCGAAACGAATCGTGATATCGGCCGCGCCACAACCGAGATCGAGCACCCGCTGCGGACGATGGCCGGGAAAACACTGCCGGAAACGTTCAACGAATGCCTGGTGCGGTTCGGAAAAATCGGCGTGGGCATAGGCGCGCGCCTGCTCCGGCTCGTCCATCAGCTCCGGTTCGGGTATTCGCTCCATGTAAATATTATCTCGCCACAGAGTACACAGAGGTCACAGAGGGGAAAAGAATCTTTCTCTATTCCCGATCTCTGTATTCTCTGTGCCCTCTGTGGCAAAAATAATCACGGCAAGGTCGATTCCGGCGCGATCAGCTCGGCAACGGTCTCGCGCCGGCGCACGACATGGAATTTGTCGCCGTCCACCATCACCTCGGGGACGCGCGGGCGGGTGTTGTAGTTCGAGCTCATGACGGCGCCGTAGGCGCCGGCGGAAACCACCGCCAGCAGGTCGCCGGCCTCGATCCCGAGCTCGCGGTCGTGCCCGAGAAAATCGCCGCTCTCGCACACCGGACCGACGACATCGTATTTCAGAATCTTGCGCGGCGCGTCCACCGCCACCGGCGTGATGTCGTGCCAGGCTTCGTACAGCGCCGGGCGCAGCAGGTCGTTCATGGCGGCATCCACCACGGCGAAATTCTTTTCCGAACCGGGCTTGAGGTACAGCACGCGCGTGAGCAGCACGCCGGTATTGCCGACGATGGCCCGGCCGGGCTCGAACACGAGCCGGAGTTTCCGGCCAGCACCGCCCTTGGCCGCCAACCGGTCCAGGATCGCACGGATATAATCGCCCGGCGCCGGCGGCTGCTCCTCGTTGTAACGGATGCCGAGGCCGCCACCGAGATCGAGATGCTGCAGGGCAATGCCTCCGTCGAGCAGCGCATTGGCGAGACCGAGGACGCGATCCAGCGCCTCGACCACCGGCGCCAGGTCCGTGAGCTGGGAGCCGATGTGGCAGGCGATGCCCGTCACGCGCAGGTGCGGCAGCGCGCGTGCCCGTGCATAGGCCGCTTCGGCCTGCGCGATATCGATGCCGAACTTGCTCTGCTTGAGTCCGGTGGCGATGTAAGGATGCGTCGCCGGGTCCACGTCCGGGTTGACGCGCAGCGCCACCGGCGCCGGCTTGCCCATTTCCCCGGCCACCTCGTTCAATACTTCCAGCTCCGCTTCGGACTCCACGTTGAAGCAATAAATGCCGGCGGCCAGCGCGCGACGCATTTCATCGCGCGTCTTGCCGACGCCGGAAAACACGACCCTGGCGGGATCGCCGCCCGCGGCCAGCACGCGCTCCAGCTCGCCGCCGGAGACGATGTCGAAACCCGAGCCCAGGCGCGCCAGCAGGTTCAGCACCGCCAGATTGGAATTGGCCTTGACCGCGTAACAGACGAGATGATCGCGTCCCTTCAGCGCCTCCGCGAAGGCGCGGAAACGGTCTTCGAGCGCGGCGCGCGAGTAGACGTAGCAGGGCGTGCCGCATTGTTGCGCGATGTCGGCCAGTCGCACATTTTCGGCATACAGTTGCCGGTCCCGGTAGCTGAATGAATTCATGATGGCGGAAACGGGATTATTATTTTTCGGGTTGAGCTGCTGTCGGGGCAACGGAGTGCGCGGCGGGCTTGTCCGGCGCCGTGCCCGCATCCGGCAGATACAAAGGGCCTTTCTTGCCGCAGCCATGCAGCACGACGACACCGAGCAGGAGCCACAAGAGCTTGAGGTACCGCGATCCGAAACGCCGCATCAGGCGATTTCCCCCGTGATAAACACCGCTAGCTTACCCTGCCCGCTCGCTTTCCATCCAGCCTCGTCAGGCGCGCACCAGCACGATGTCGCAGGCCATCAGTTCGTCGCGTACCTCCGGCCAGTCGAGCAGGCCCACGCAGGGAGTGACGCCGGCGCTGGACACGCCCTGGCGCGTCCATTTCCTGACGAGCGCGACGGCGGGCGCGGCGGCGATGGCGGGCGTGCTGCCGTCACGCGCGATCAGGAAAACCGAACGGGTCCGCGGCTCCCCACCCCTGTCACCGCGCACTTCGACGCCCAGCCCGCCGTTGAGGTCGCCGAAACGGGGCATGGCGCTGATGGCGCGCAATGAACCCCTCACGGGCGACGGCAGGCCGTGCATCATGCCGCGGCGCCGCAGCCCGCGGCTGAACGACAGCACGAGGTTGCTGGCGCGGGAAGACAGCGCGGTGCGGAAGGTCACGGTCTGCGCCCCGTAACGCCTTGGAAAAATATCGAGGTCCAGCCCGTCGCACAGGTAGCCGCGGCGGCGGCCCACCGGCGCGGGAAAGCACACCGGTTGCGGCCGGGTCCAGCCCTTGAACTCGCGCCAGCGTCCCTTCTCTTTCATGCGCGACACCAGCTCGACGTAACCCAGGACCGCGCGCGCGGTCGCGAAATCCCGGCAATCGTTTTTCCCGTATGCCAGACAGACATGAATTTCATGAATGCGCTCGAATTCGGGCGCCAGCATGTCCACCAGCAACGCGGAAACCGTCGGCGCGGCGGCCGCGCCCGTCACGATCAGGCTGCCGTTTTTCTCCGCCTTGCGCGCCAGGCGGGCGAGACCGCCGGCATATTCGTTCGTATCCGCCGGGTCCACGTAGTGCACGCCGCGCTCGGCGCACTGTTCGGCGACCAGGTAATTCTTCGGGACGAAGGGCCCGCGCGTGTTGATCACGGCAAAAACACCCTCGAGGGCGCGCCGGATGGAGTGCGGGTCATGGGGAACCGCGACGACGGCCTGCCCGGCTTCGCGCTCGATGCGCGCGCGCCGGCGGGCATCGGCCACGCCGATGACGCACTCGATCTCGGGAGATCCGGCAAGGGCGCGGCCGATGCGCCGGGTGAAGGCGCCGTACTCGCCGAGGAGCAGAATTTTCCTTTTTTGCATCATGCCGGGATGGGTCTGCGCCCCTGTAACGACGCCGCGCTTCCTTGTAACATGGGTCGCCATTATAAACACCGGCGACCGTGACGGCCATGAACGAATCCGAATTCGACAAGCGTGCCACCGACACCCTGCTGCGCATCGAGCAGGCCATCGAGGAAAGCGGCGCGGACATCGATTTCGAGGCCGCCGGCGGGATCCTCACGCTCGAATTCGCCAACGGCTCGAAGATCATCGTCAACAAACAGGGCGCGGCGAAACAGATCTGGGTCGCCGCCAAATCCGGCGGCTTTCATTACGGTTACGCCGACGGCCGCTGGATCAACGACCAGAACGGCGCGGAACTGTTCACCGAGCTGTCACGACTGGTGCGCGAGCAATCGGGCGAGGACGTCAGCCTCTCATGAATTTTGAAACCACCGATGGAATCTTGCGCGGTTCAGCGTACAAAGTACAAGGTACCGAGTTTGGTTTTTTTACCTTGAACTCTGTACTCTGAACCCTGGACTTTGAACGTTTCCGTGTTATCCACGGTTTCGTTTTTCTATTCCCAGCTTCCTTCCTTCGGCTGGATCATCCCCGGCTCGCCGCACTTGGGGCAGTTCACGCGCCGGGCGTCGTCCGGCAGCATGGTGAGCGCATCGTCATAGCACTGGCTGCAGCGCGGGATTTTATTCTCGTAAATCCAGGTACTGCCGATGGTGTGGCAGTGATTGCAGCGGTACAGCGCCAGGAACGGGAATTCGGCCCGGCCACGGCCCACGCCGATGCCGGGTTCCTCGTACTGGCAGAATCGGCACTTGAAGCCGACGAAACTTCCCACGGGATGACTCTCCTTCTATCTATTTCTTTTTCGGAAACACAATCTTTGCCACGTCGCGGTAGTGCCCGGCAAAATGTACTTTGAGGCCCTTGCGGATGTGCGCCGGCAGCTCGTCGAAGTCGCCGCGATTGGCCGCGGGCAAAATCAGTTCTGAAATCTTCGCGCGGCGCGCCGCGATCACCTTCTCGCGGATACCGCCGACCGGCAGTACCTGGCCGGTGAGCGTGAGTTCGCCGGTCATGGCGACCGGGCGTGCCATCCGGTTGCCGCGTGCCAGCGACAGCAGCGCCGTCGCCATGGTGACGCCGGCGCTCGGGCCGTCCTTCGGGGTGGCGCCGGCCGGCACGTGCAGGTGCACGAAGGCTTTTCCGAAATAATCCGCCTTGGCGCCGTACTCCTTGCAGTGCGAGGAGATGTAGCTGTAGGCAATCTCGGCCGATTCCTTCATCACGTCACCGAGCTGGCCGGTGAGCTTGAAGCCGCGCGTGGCCTGGTGCACGCGCGTGGCCTCGACGTCCAGCGTCGCCCCGCCGAGCGGCGTCCATGCCAGGCCCGTGACCACGCCCACGCCCTGCTGCGGTTTTTCGGGCGTGAACAGCGGCTTGCCCAGATATTCCTCGAGATTCTTCACGCCTACCTTGATCGGCGGTTTGGAACCGTTCAGGATTTTCACCACCGCCTTGCGCGCGATCTGTCCAATGCGTTTTTCCAGGTTGCGCACGCCGGCCTCGCGCGCGTAACGCTCGATGACCTCGCGCACGGCGTCGGTTTCAATCCGGAGCTGGCCGGGCTTCAAACCCGCCTTTTCGAGCTGACGCGGCAACAGGTGGTGCTGCGCGATCGCCAACTTCTCGCTGGTGATGTAGCCGGAAAGCCGGATGACCTCGGTGCGGTCCAGCAGCGGCGCGGGAATGGTGTCGAGCTGGTTGGCGGTGGACACGAACAGCACCTTGGACAGGTCGAAGCGCACGTCCAGGTAATGGTCGAGGAAGTCGCGGTTCTGTTCCGGGTCCAGCACCTCCAGCAGCGCCGCGGCCGGGTCGCCCTGGTAGGAAGCGCCGACCTTGTCGATCTCGTCCAGCATGATCACGGGATTGGCGGTGCCGACGTCCTTGATGGCCTGGATGAACTTGCCCGGCATGGCGCCGATGTAGGTGCGCCGGTGGCCCTTGATCTCGGCCTCGTCGCGCATGCCGCCGAGCGAGAAGCGGTAGAACTTGCGCCCGAGCGCCCCGGCGATGGAACGGCCGATGGAGGTCTTGCCCACGCCGGGCGGCCCGACCAGCAACAGGATGGAGCCGGCGATCTCGCTCTTCATGGCGCCCACCGCGAGGAACTCGATAATGCGATCCTTCACGTCCGCGAGGCCGTCATGGTCGCGGTCGAGGATTTTGCGCGCATGCTTCAGGTCGAGCTTGTCCTTCGAATATTTTCCCCACGGCAGTTGCGTCAGCCAGTCGAGGTAATTGCGCGTCACGCCGTACTCCGGCGAGCCGACCTCGAGCACCGACATCTTTTCCATTTCCTCGTCGATGCGTTTCTGCGCCTCCTCCGGCAGCGTCAGGTCCTTCAGACGCGCGCGGAACTTGTCGAGTTCGGCGGTGCGGTCGTCCTTGGCGATCCCCAACTCCTTCTGGATCGCCTTCATCTGCTCGCGCAGCAGGAACTCGCGCTGGCGCTTCTCCATGCTTTCTTCCACGTTCTTGTGGATCTGCATCTGCGCCTTCGCGACCTCGACCTCCTTCTTGAGCAGCACCAGCACCTTCTCCATGCGCTCGCGGATATGGGTCTTTTCCAGCACCTCCTGCAATTCCTGCTTGTCGGAGGTCGTGAGGCTGGCGGCGAAATCCGCGAGACGCGCCGGATCGTCCGGGCCGAAGCGGTTCAGGAAGTATTTGAGTTCCTCGCCGTACAACGGATTGAGCGGCAGCAGCTCCTTGATGGTGTTGATGACCGCGACCGTGTAGGCCTTGAGCTCCGGCACGTCCTTGTAGCTGGTCTCGGGAAAATATTCGGCGCGCACCGCGAACGGGCGCTCGCGCGTCACCCACGAGGCGATGCGGAAGCGTTGCAGGCCCTCGACGAACAGTTGCAGCTTGTCGTCCATCTGCGCCACTTTATGAATGCGGCTGGCGGTGCCCATAGTGTAGAAATCGTCGGGCCCGGCGGTTTGCGGATCGTCGCCGCGGATCAGCACCAGGCCGACATGCTGGCCGGACTCGACCGCGGCCTCCACCGTGCGCTGCCACGGCTCGCGCTCCACCACCAGCGGCACCATCTGCGCGGGAAAGAACGGGCGGTTGGCGAGCGGCAGGATATGCAGCAGTCCCGGCAACACATCGCTCGGGCGCGCCAGCGTGCCGCCCTCGCCCTCGACGAGCGCGGGGGTTTCGCTGACGCCTTCGGCTTCGGTTTTCAGGGGTTCTTCGCGGATGGACATGGGTTGATCATTGGGGCCGGGCCGCGACGATTCAAGTATGCCCTGCCGGCACAAACGCCACCGCGCGCCGGCCCATGCCCTTTCGTGGATTGGCTATTATTATTGATAGCGGCGTGTCGGGCGCGCCGATCCGGGCCACGGGGCCAGGCCCCGCCGGGGCGGATCTGTCGGAACCGCGGCGCGCCGGACGGTCCAAGCGTTAAAGGAGAATGAACGATGCGGCTGCCTTCGCTCTATCAATTCTTCCGGCACCAGGTGAGCCACGGCTTTCACCGCCACGGCATCGCCGAACCGGCCACCGTGGATTACGTCAGCGACATCCTGGCCCGTTTCGCGCAACGGCGGCAGTTCCACGCGCTGCGGGACGCCGAAGGCCGGCCGCTCGAATACCTCGTGGACATGCTCGAGGCCTGGCAACAGGGTCAAACGGCCGGCCCCGCCCACGGGCGCTTCATCCTGCGCTATCTCGGCGAATACACCCTGTTCATGAGCGGAATCTTCCGCGAACGCCTGATGGCGCGCGGCGAGCTGGATTACTACCTGGCGCACGGCCGCAGCGCCTACTGGCGCTGCGCCGACGGCGAGCTGAATCCGCGCCAGCGGCAGGTTTACCGGCACCTGCACCAGGACTTCGGGCGCATCTCCAGCACGCTCGACAACATCCGCCGCGAGCAATTCCCGCTCCCACCCTCCGCCGACAACATGCTGACCGCCTTCTGGCGGGTATGAGGATCTAGCGACCGCGTTCCCAGGCGCCGGCCTGGCGCCGGTCTGCGCCCGAGCGGCGCTCCTTCATCTGCGGGTCCCAGCGCAGCACGCCGCGCCGGTCAAGATTCTGCCGGCGACGGTCGGTCTTGCGCCGGTCGCCGTGCACGAGGAAATCGTAAGGAATATTGTCGTAATTTCGCACTGCCACCCACCCCATCCACGGACGGTCCCGGCCGCCTCTTTGAGCGCTACTGTACCATCCCGGACGGCTCGTGACCAAAACCCCCTGTCCGTCAACCGAAACCGGTGCCAGGCGTTGTTATGACTGATGCAAGGGCAGCGTCGCCTGAAGTTGGCAGGGCGGCCGGTGATGGCCGATGATACGGTTCCAACGCCGGAAGTGCCGGCCGCAAACCATATATATGAGGGACCCGCGCTGGAACCTTTAGCTGCCCTGGATCGTTTTCTGGCCGGCGTGGAGCGGCGCGCGTTCGTGACGGCACGGATCGCCACCGGCAACGCCGACGACGCGCACGACATCGTGCAGGACGCGATGCTGACGCTGGTGCGCAGCTACGCCAATCGCGGCGAACAGGAATGGGGGCCGTTGTTTCATACCATCCTGCAAAGCCGGATCACCGACTGGCACCGGCGCAACAAGGTTCGCAACCGGCTGCGCGTCTGGTTCGGCAGGCGCGACGAGGACGACGAGGACGATCCGCTGCAGAACATCGCCGACGGCCGCAGCCCCGATCCGCCGGCACAGCTGAAGGACAAGCAGGCGATGGCGGCGCTGGAGTCGGCGGTGGGCAGGTTGCCGCTGCGCCAGCAACAGGCCTTCATGTTGCGGGTGTGGGAAGGGCTGGACGTGGCGCAGACGGCGCGCGCCATGCAGTGCTCGGAAGGCAGCGTCAAGACGCATTACTCGCGCGCGGTGCATGCGTTGCGCGAACAGCTGGAGGACCATTTGTAATCATGGCGAGCGAGAACAAATTTCTGCAGGACGCGAAACGCGTGCTCGATGCGGCGGAGAGCAATCTCGACGCCGGCACCGTCGCGCGACTGCGCGCCGCGCGCCGCCAGGCCCTCGAGCAGGGCCGGCGCCAGCCGGCGCGCGCGCGTCCCGGCTGGCTGCTGCCGCTTGGCGGCTTCGCCACCGCCGGCATCGCGCTCGCCGTGGCGGGGTTGCTGTGGTTCTCGGCCCCGAACGGCAATTTCATGCAGACCGGCGTGGGCGACATCGAGTTGCTGACGGCGCAGGAGAATCCGGATTTCTTCACCGAGCTGGAATTCTACGAATGGCTCGAAGGCAGCGAGAATGCCGTTTAAGCCGCTGAGCCTCGTTGTCGCGCTGGCCTTGCCCGTGGCCGCGGCCGCCGCGGCGGACAAGCCGCAAGCCGCCGACATGGAGCTGATCGAATTTCTGGGAAGCCTTGAAACCAAAGGCGACTCGGGCAAGGAAGTCCTGAGCGTCATTGATACCGGATTGCTGCCGGATTTGCCGGAGGAACCTTCTTATGATGAAGCCAAATAGACGCCTGCTGATTGGACTGTTGTTGCTGTGGCCGGCTATCGCGCTGGCCGCGGAAGGCGACGCCGCCCTCAGCTGGGATCAACTCAGCAAGGAGCAGCAGCAAACGCTGAAGCCGTTTCAGGAACGCTGGGACAGCCTGCCGCCGGAACGGCGCGAGCGCCTGCAACAAGGCGCCAAGCGCTGGGAATCCATGACGCCCGCGCAGCGCGCCCAGGCGAAGGACCGTTTCTCACGCTGGCAGAAACTGACGCCGGAACAGCGCGAGCAGGCACGCCAGCGTTACGAGCGCTTCCGCCAGTTGCCGCCGGAGCAGCAGGAGCGCCTGCGCCGCCGCGCGCAGTGGTTCAAGAATCTGCCGCCGGAACGGCGCGCCGAGCTGCGCGAGAAATGGCAGAACATGACGCCGGAGCAACGTCAGGAATACAAGGAAAAATGGCGCCGGGATGACCGCGGCCCGGGCTTCGATCGCGGCATGTCGCCACGTCCGGAACGGCCGGGACGCATGGGGCCGCGCTGACAGCTATCGCTTGTCCGCCTTCCCTTTCACTTCATGCGCGGGATATTTCCGGGCGTTGAGCTCCATCTTGCGCCGGGCAGCGTCGAGCAGGTCGATGCCGAGCAGATCGGCCATGCGATTGAGGTAGATGAAAACGTCCGCCATTTCCTGCTCCACCTCGCGCAGGGTTTTTTCGGGCAGCTTCCGGCTCTGCTCCTGCGTCAACCACTGGAAGTGCTCCACCAGCTCGGCAGCCTCGACGATCAGCGCCATCGAGAGATTCTTGGGCGAATGAAACTGCTCCCAGTCGCGCTCGCGCGCGAACTGGCGCAGGCGCTGTCGCAGCTCTTCCAGCGTTTTCACGGATTTGCTCCCGCCGGCATCGCCTGACCCACCTCCAGAATACCGCCACCCCCGCGCGCGAGCTTGCTCCGGTACATCGCCTGATCGACGCGCTCGATGACGCTCTTGAGATCGGCCCCGTGGTCCGGATACTGCCCGAGTCCGACCGAGAGGCTGAGGTCGACGTTTTCGCGCCGCGACCAGTCAACCAGCGTCTGTTGCAGGCGTCCGGCCAGAACCGCCGCCTCGGCAAGGTCCATGTCGCGCAGGACCAGCAGGAACTCGTCGCCGCCGTAACGCGCCACCAGGTCCGTGTTGCGCACCGATCCGGCGAACAGGCGGCCGATTTCCGCCAGCACGCGGTCGCCCACATGGTGGCCGTGGTTGTCGTTGACCGCCTTGAAACGGTCCAGGTCCGCGAACAACACCACCAGCGGTGCACGGCCGGTCACGGGATCGCACAACAGGCGCTCGGCGCGCTCGTACAGGGCGCGGCGGTTGAGCAGGCCGGTCAGGTGGTCGCGGTCGCGCTCGTCCTCAATGCGCCGCCGTCCCTTCTCGATGTTGGCGGTGAGCGAATACGAATAGAGCACGATGATGACGAAGAACAGCAGGAAGAAGGCGGCGCTCACGGAAATCGCGTCGAGATAGTCGAACAGACGCAGTCCGATAACCAGCGACGCACACAGCAGGCTGCCGACGACCGCCTCGGCGAACAATCGCAATCCGTAGCGCATGCCGTTGCCGAGTATCACCATCAGGTAAACGAGGAAGCCGGGCGAGATCACCGCCGGGTCGGCAAGAATGGCGAACGAGGCCGCAAACAGGTCGACCCACATGGTGAGGTGCCAGCGCCAGCGGACATCGAGCCGGCGCGCGGCGTGCCGCATGAACCAGGCGATCTCGACTCCATAGAGCAGAAACACCGCATTGAAAGCCGCGAGGCTGATCCAGGCGCTGGTCTGCGCGGCACCGCCGAGATTGAAATAGGCGATCCCCAGGGCACAGAACAGGAGGCGGGTGAGATACTGCGCGCGCTGCTCCTCCCACGGCGGGACGCGCATGGTGCCGGGGGCGGCACGGCGTCCCGTATCCAGTCGCCGGTCAGCCTTGCGGCGTCGACGATTGTCCGCGGTTTGCTCTCCGGCGGTGTTCGGGCTGGCTGACATGGCGAGCGTCTATTTACCGCGCTTGGGTGGCGTTTTCCGCATGCGCTGGCGGGCACGCCTGATGGCCGCCTTTACCTGCGCCGGCGCGGTGCCGCCCAGATGGTCGCGCGCTTTCAGCGAACCCTCCACCGTGAGCACGGCATACACGTCCTTGCCGATGGCCGGGCTGAGTTTTTTGTATTCATCGAGCTCGATCTGCGACAGGTCGCGGTCGGTATCGATGGCCAGCCGCACGGCCTTGCCCACGATTTCATGGGCGTCGCGGAAGGCCACGCCCTGGCGCACCAGGTAATCGGCCAGGTCGGTGGCGGTGGCATGGCCCATGACCGCCGCGCGCAGCAGGTGGTCGCGCCGCACCTTCATGGACGGGATCATGCCGGCGAACACGCGCAGGCTGCCGAGCACGGTGTCGAGCGTGTCGAACACCGGCTCCTTGTCCTCCTGGTTGTCCTTGTTGTAGGCCAGCGGCTGCGCCTTCATGAGCGTCAGCAGGGCCACCAGGTGGCCGTTGACGCGACCGGTCTTGCCGCGCACCAGCTCGGGCACGTCGGGGTTCTTCTTCTGCGGCATGATGGACGAGCCGGTGCAATAGGCGTCCGAGAGTTCGACGAAGCCGAACTGCGATGACGACCACAGCACCAGCTCCTCGGACATGCGCGACAGGTGCGTCATGATCAGCGCGCCGGCCGACACGAATTCAATGGCGAAATCGCGGTCGGACACGGCGTCGAGCGAATTCTCCGCCGGCGCGTCGAAGCCGAGCAGTCTGGCGGTATAGGCGCGGTCAATCGGGAAACTCGTGCCGGCCAGCGCCGCGGCGCCGAGCGGCATGACGTTCACGCGTCGGCGACAGTCCTGCAGCCGCTGCGCGTCGCGCGCCAGCATCTCGAACCACGCCAGCAGATGATGGCCGAAGGTGATCGGCTGCGCCACCTGCAGGTGCGTGAAACCGGGCATGGGCGTCGCGGCCTCGCGCTCGGCCAGATCGAGAACCGCCTGTTGCTGTTGCCCGAGGGCGTGGGCCACGACGTCGATGCCGTCGCGCAAGTAGAGGCGCAGATCGGTCGACACCTGGTCGTTGCGCGAGCGGCCGGTGTGCAGCTTCTTGCCGGTTTCGCCGATGCGCTGGA